>CAYUVO010000082.1:0-11710 GCA_964448185.1 uncultured Phycisphaeraceae bacterium | reverse complement strand
ATCCCGGATGCTCGTAGCGTGCGCACAAGGCGGGCCAGTGCTCGGTGGGCCGAGATCGACTGGTCAGCCGTGATCGGCTCGATTGACTCCGAGAAGCTCGAAGTCCTCAAGCACACCGATCGGGTGGCAGTAGTTCGGGCCACGATCATGTTGGGCAACGAACCACAGCCCGTGGTCCTCAAGACCGAGCCATTGCATCTGGGATTCGGCGCCCGTGGGCTCTGGCACCGGCTTCGGCTTCGTTTGGGGGCCACCCGACCCGATCGGCATTGGAAATCGGCAGCGATGCTCGAAGCCAGCGGAGCCTTCCCAACCGCCCACTGCCTCGCGTTGCTCCGGTGGCGTGATACCAACCGCCAACACTTCCTCACGCTGGTCATGGATTCGCTGCCCGGCCAGAGCCTGCTGGCCTGGATGGACCAGTCCGGCTCCCTGAGTGTGCGCACCCAGCACGCCCTTGCCCGAGCCGTCGGCGTCCAGACCCGCGAGATGCTTGAGCGGGGGTTGTTCAATCGGGACCACAAGCCGTCAAACCTGATCGTCACCCAACTTGATCCTCCAAAGCTCGCTCTGATCGATGTTGTTGGAGTCGGAGCTGCCGGAGCACGGGCCATCGAACCCGTCCGGCCCCTTGCAAGTCTGGTCCTCGAGTCGATGGGCTGCGGCGTGCGGCCCCGAAAGACCCTTCTCATGCGCACACTGACAGCCTTCGAGCCCGACCCTGCCGCCCGCAAACGCCTCTGGAAACGGGTAGATTCGGCGGTTCGAGCCCACGGCGACCCAACCCCCAAGGACAACCCGCTGGCACACGAAGCACACTGAGCACACCGGCCATCGGCCTCGGCTACTCTGGAAGCATGTTCGGCCTCAAATCAAAGCCCCAAGCTCCACCACCCGCCCAAGTTGCTGATCCGAACCCTGCGGGTGCGACACCAGCTCCACCCCCACCGCTACCACGCGATCAGCTCGGGCATTTCCCACGCAATCACAGCGGAGCGCCCCACCCCACCAAGTGGGAGTTCCCAGCGTACCTCGACAACCCCGCATGCCAGTGGCTCCAAGCGGTCAAAGAGCTGTACGCCCATCCGATCACGTTCCCGGCGTCGCTCAGCCCTGAGGCGGGCTTGATGCTTCACGGCCTCATCCGCAACCAGCAACCGAAGGTCGTCGTCGAAGTCGGGTCGTTCTGCTCGGTGAGCTCTCACTGGATCGCTTCGGCGCTGCTTGAGAACGGCTACACGCCCAAAGGCCCCAAGCCCGACGGGGCGCAGTTGCACTGCTTCGATGACTTCGGACCGATTCATAAAGGCCCTTGGCGTGACGTTGAGATGCTCACGGGTCGCAAGGAGTTCGTCGCCGAGCGTCTGACTAAGGCGGGGCTGATGGACTTTGTCACGCTGCATCAGGGCGACAGCTCGACCAAGCTCAAGGCGGCGCGCAAGACACTCGCCGATCAGGGCGGCGTGGACTTCGCGTTCATCGACGGCGACCACGGTATCCCCGGCGCTACCGCCGACTTTGTCGCGGTCGAACCCGTGCTCAACACCGGCGGGTTTGTGCTGTTGCACGACACGTTCCCCGAGTTGTGTGGCGATCATCTTGGGCCGCGACACATCCTCGACCACGTACACGAGTTTGCCCAGGGTCGCTACGAGGTGATTGATCTGTATCTCAGCCCGCTCAACTACGGGCTCGGGTTGATGCGCCGGGTGCGATGAGCGTGCGGATGATTTCGCATGACTCCGCGTGCTTACGCCCGCGGCTCTGATAGATTCTCGAACACCCTCACTCCGTCACGCGGCTCATCACATAGAGCAGCTCGCGAGCGATCTGTGCGCAGCGTTCGTCGTAGGTCCGTGCTTCTGCGCCGGTGTTGTCAGAAACTTTCGGATCGACATACGCAAGCGAAATGCGAGCAGCCGAACCAAAGACCTGCGGGCACGCTTCATCGGCTTGTGCGCACACCATGACGGCGGCGAAGTCTTTGGTCGGGTTAGGCGCTGACGAATACACCTTCGAGAAGCACGTCATCGGCGGCAAGTTGGGCGAATAACGGACGTGGTAGATCGGGTTGTCGTCGTCGGTGGTGCGCACGGGCTCGAACCCTGCGCGTCGACTGGCGGAGACCGCTCGTGTGTTGAACGCCGTGGCTTCGGTGCCGCCCGAGTAGGTGCGCACGCCGGGCAGGTCGTACCAGATGGCAGCCGCGGTTGCCCAGAGCTGGGCGAGCTGGCTTCGCTGGCTGTTGTGCGCACCGATGAACAGTAGATGCACGGGCTCGCCCGCGTCGATTTCAGAGCGGATGTACGCGGCCAGCTCGTCGAGCGCCTCGCGGCGTTCATCGGGGATCTGGTCGAACTCGGCGATGCGCGCTTCGACGTAGATTTCGAGCGCGGGGTTGAGGGCTGCGAATGCTTCGTCGCTCGCTCTTGCTGAGATGGAGAACAGCAAGAGCACAGCAGCACAGATTGATGAGGTCCTAGGGAAGTTCATGAGAAGGCTCCGTCGTGGGTGCTTTCGTATGGGCCGAGGTCGTCACGAGGATAAACGAAGAGGCATCAGATCGCATTATCACGCGCCTACCCAAACCCGAACCTCGTCCGGTGCCGTGCTTGAGGGTGGCGCATGAGATGATTTTGCGCTATCGTGGTGCCCATGCCCCGTTCCAAGCCAAACCCGAGCCCCGCGCACACGATCCGCAAAGCGGGCGACCATCCGCGTGCCCGGATCTGGGTGGGTGATTGCCGGGAGATGCTAAGCGCGATCCCCGAGGTGCGCAGCAGCAGCGTTGATCTGGTGTTCGCCGATCCACCCTTCAACTGGAACCGTGCGTACGACCGCTGGGACGATTCGATGCCCGAGGCTGAGTATCTCGAGTTTACGGAACACTGGATCAAGCAGTGTTATGAGAGTTTGCGTCCGGGCGGGGCGATGTGGATCAACATCCCCGACGACTGGGCCGCCGAGATCGTGGTGTATTGCAAGCGCACACTCAAACTCGAAATGGTCAACTGGTGCGTGTGGCATTACCGGTTCGGCCAGAACACCACCGGGCGGTTCATCAACTCGAAGGTCCATGCGCTGTACTTTGTAAAGCAGGGGAAAGGGCAGGGCGGCGAGCGCACCTGGAACGCTCAGCCGATCCTGGAAACGTCCGATCGCCGAGCGATCTATGGCGACCCGAGGACTGAATCCAAACGCGACGGGATGCCCTCGGGCATGCGCGTGCCGATGGACGTGTGGTACGGCAAGTTTTGGGGCCGGGTGCAGGGAAACAACAAAGAACGCCGGGGATATCACGACAACCAGTTGCCCGAGGTATATCTCGAGCGGGTGATTCTGAGTTGCTCAAACCCGGGCGATGTAGTACTCGATCCGTTTACGGGCAGCGGGACGACCGGCGTCGTCGCGCGCGAGCACGGCCGGCTGTTCGTCGGGACCGAGTTCAGTGCTGAAAATGCCAAGCGTGCCGCCGAGCGCATCAAGGCGGGCATGATTCGCAAGAACGCTTTGTGGGGCATCAATACCGCGATTCATCCGGGGCGGGCTCCGCGCCGACCAACGCCGCGCAAGACGCCCTCGCAATGATCCAGATCCGTGACGATCATGCTTTGATCCGCATCAGCGCCCCCCCTCCCATCGAGGGCGGCAAAGCGAACCAAGCCATTTGCGCATTGATCGCGCGCACGCTTGATGTGCGCCCTAAACAGGCCCGCGTCGAAAGCGGCACCAGCTCAGCGGAGAAGACGATCCGGGTTGTGGGGATCGAGGGGCTTGGCGGGCTTGACATCTCCAGCAGGCTCGATGAGCTGCGAACCCGATTGCTCGGAACGTAGCGCGCGCACGCCGAGTTCTTCGTCGAGGTTCACTCGGTCGAAGACTTCGAGCTTGCCGCCCGGGGTAGCGTTGACGATCCGGCCGCCGCGAGCCTCGATGGCCTTGCGACAGATCGCAAAGCAGCGGACCATCTCGTCGACGTTGGGGTCGTGCCATTTCTTGCCGATGCCGAAGTATCGTGGATCAAAGTGGTTGGAGTCGTCGTCGCGTGTGCTCGTGAGTTCGAGTCGTTGACCAGTGTCGAAGGCGGCGGGGCCAGATTGCTGAACGGTCTTGGGGATCGCATAGTCCGCATCAACACCGATCAAGATGAACTCGCGGTAGCCCATGTGCCATGCGAGTTGGAGCATCGCGGTGACGACGGTGCCCAGGCCGCGGACGCCGTGGGCTGCGTTGGTCTCGAACTGTTCGCGCCAGCGATCTGTGCGATTGATCGAGTGGTACCAGTACACGTCGTCGCCCGTGCGGAGCAGCCCCCGGAAACGGTTGGGAAAGAAGAACGTGCTGCGCGAGAGCTGATTGATCTCATTGTAGTTGTCGGGCGTGACGCGCCAGTCGAGGCAGGTGTAGTACGTCGGCCGCCAGTTGGATTGGTCATAGGCCAGATAGATGCGGTTGGCTGCGAAGGTTGGCACGCCGGCGAGTGCATCGAGATCAATATTGCGAAGGCTCGGGGCGTTGCCGACGATGACGATTTTCTTGTGCTTGCTCTGATTGCGCAGCGTGGAGAGCCTCGCTCGTTCGTTGCCATCGGGTGCGAGCCCGCCGGTCTGCATCCACAAGTCTTTGCGTCGAGCGACCCAGCCATCGAGGCTCTCGCCGGGACGGTACGCCTCGAACGCATCGGTCTCGGACATGTCAGACGCTGCGTACAACAGCTCGATTTCCTGTTGCGAGAGCGTCCGCAACGCTCGTAGTTTTTCAAGCCGATTCTCGCGCGACACCGAAGCGAACGCCTCGAACGCACGCGCCACCGGGTGTTCGGGTCGCATGGTGTCTTTGGCGCTGTGGTACGCAGCCATCATCGCTTCGAGCCGCGTCAACTTCTGCCGAGGTTTCCACCACGGGGTCTGTGTGACTTCCCGCAGATGCGCCATGAGCCTCGTGGCTTCGGGTGGGTTGATCGGCCGCACGCTCGGTGATGCAGCGCCCGCCACTTGCACCGGCTGCGCAAGCTGGCGAGCGGTCATGCCCGGCGGGACCACCTCGAGTACAGCGGTCGTGTCGCCTCGCATATCGCTCGATTGCAGTTCGCTCATTCTCTTGGCGATGATCTCTGCAACAACCGACCCATCGCATGTTCGATGGACTGATTCACGCCCGGCCTTTGCGAGCTGTGCGCACAGTGATTCATCCTCGAAAATCTTTCGCATCGCACTTGCTGCAACCGATGGCGAGTAGGTCGCCCAGCGATGCCCAGCGTACATCGTGTGCCCCTCGACAAGCGCCGGGTCGGCAGCCACCAGTTGCTCGGCTGGCGGAACGACCATCGCGTTCGAGTCGTTGACAAACGCCTCGATGCCGCCCCACCCGAGCGCGATCACCGGCGTGCCCAGCGCCATCGCTTCCATCGACGGCAGGTCCCAGCCCTTGCCGCGTTCGAGTGAAACACACGCATCCGCCCGGCGATACAACGCCCACATCCGCTCATCGGAGAGGTCTTCACGCATCAGCACTACATGGGGCGCGTCGGAGGCCGATCGATCAAACTCGGGACGCGCCGGTCCCCAGACGTGCTGTTCGAGATCAGCTTCGCTGACGTTCGCACGCAGCTTGAGCACGAGGGTTACGTTGTCATCGCTCGTAAACGCCTTGTGGTACGCCCGCAGCAAGCCACCGGCGTCTTTGCGGTTGAACGCGCTGAGCACGCTCAAAAACACGAACCCCTGTGCGCCGGACAGTTCCATCGGCTCGACTGTCGCGTTCTGCAACGCCGGGTCGATCGCGTGAGGCACACACCAGATCATGTGCGCAGGAACTCCCGCTTGTGCAAACGTGCGCTGATTGAACGCCGACGCGGTCCATAGTTCGTCGTAATCGAGTGCAGGATCGAGCCATTCTTGAGGCAGCGAATCCGTCTCGAAGACCGTGTATCCCACGAGCCGAATGCGACCGGTCGCGTGAACCCGCTCACGGTGCGGCGGAGTTTCGTGCAATACCGCAAGCAGCCGCGTGTCCTGATCGGCGCCGCGCAGGATCAATCGGCCGTCGCCCCCACGCTCGATGATGATCGGGATGCCGCTCGATGGCCCGACGACCTGCGCGGTTTGGGAATCAATCGCGACAACAGGGATTCCCGCGTTTCGGCAGACTTGCAGGTAGGTGCGGGCCGCCGAGCCGTAGCCGCTGAGTTCGGCGAACCGGCCGATCCACACAAGCATGGGCTGTGTCGCGGGTGGTGACACTTGGCTTCCTTCGCACATGCAGGTTACTCGGAGAACGGGAGTCCGCCGTCATCGACCAGGTCGGCGGGTTTGGTCTGCGCCGCCTTCGTCGTGGCGGGTTTCTTTACTGCTGGCTTCGCTGCCGGCTTGCGCGTACCACGCTTGGACTTGGGCTTGGGCTTGGTTTCCGTCGCCGATGGCGCGAGCACTTCTTCACGCCGGAACACCGCGGTCTTGCCGATGACCGCGACCATCTTGAACCGCGCGTCGTGTTCGATGACGTCTTTGGTGTACGCGGTGACTTGCGGCCAGTCCTTTGAGCCGTAGTCGTCGATGATGAGCACGCCGCCGATCGCGACCATGTCTGCGTACAGCTCAAAGTCGGCTTTGACCCCTTCAAACGAGTGGTCGCCGTCGATGATGACGACCGCGAAGGGAGATTCGTTGCGTGCCGATTCCATCGCCGTATCCTCGGTCGAGAACTGGTCGATGATGGTCACGTCGTCATCCTTGATGCTAAAGCGTCGAAGGTTGCGTTCGAGCATGGCCCGGGTGACAGGCTGGCCTGTAAGCGGATCGAGGTGGTCCTTGCCGTAGTAACCGTCGAACGGATCGAGCAGCGTGAGCTGAACTCGTTCATAGAACGGCGCGAGCACCTGCTGCATATAGATCGCACCGATACCAAAGAGCACTCCGATTTCGAGCACGCGGATCTCGGTGCCGGTCCAGGTCTTGGCCGCTAAAGCTCGAGCGATGGCGTCGTCCACCGATCCCGCAAGCCGGCCCTCGCACAAGCCCTCGATCACTTGCAGCTTGCGCTCGAGATACTTGAGCTCGCCCTTCTTGAGTTCGACGCCCAACTCCGCGATACCCGCTTCGAGTTTCGGCGTCACCATCCGCGAGAACTGCGTGTAGGCATCGCCCCGCAAGCGACTCAACAAATTATCGGTTTCATCAAAGCGCGAGTCAGTGCGCGCGGCATGCTCGGTGATCGCGCGTTCGGAATCCTTCCCCGCCTCCGCCGCCAACTCGCCCGCTGCCTGGGCGGTTTCGAGTGCTTTCTGAACGCTCGTAGTTGCTCCTTGTGCCTTCGTTTGTGAGGATTGAGCGAGATCCTTCAGAGTCTGTGTTTGTCCTTGTAATGCGTCCGCTTGTTCCTCGATGGCCTGCAACTGCTTGAGCAACGCCGCATCAATCTTGGCTCGATGTTCACGCTGAGCCTCCAACCCCGACTCGCGATCCTTCTCCGATCGTGCCGTCGCAGCCTTGGAGGCGCCCGCAATCTCTCGGAGCATCTCGTCCTTCGTTGCTCGTACCGTTTCATTCAACGACAGGTGCAGAGCAGAGATCTCTCGACGGGCTGCGGCCGCTTCGTTTTTCGCCGAAGTGATGGCCTCGTAAGCGTCGCTTTGCACCGACTCGATCTTGCGTTCAAGATCCATCCGCGTCGAGAACCGACGCCCCTCTTGTGCCTCGATCAACTCGGCAGCCAACGCGACCGATGTATTCGTGTGCTCACTCGCTGCGACTTGTTGCGACCACTGATGATCGGAGGCTCGGCGGATGCCCTGCTCGGTCGCATATCGCAGCGCTTCGCAGTTCTCGAACGATTGACGCCGCGCGGTCACCGCGATCAAACCTACCAGCACGAACAACGGCACAAACGCAAAGCCCGCCAATGCAAACCCAACCCACAGCGGCTGGCCGTTCGCAAGCGCCCCAGCGCCCGCAGCCCAGCACGCCAAGGTAGCGATTGCGAGCACGCCCGCTCGACCCGTATACACGCGGCCGATCTTGCCGATGCTCAGCATCAAGTGCTTCCCGAACGGCATCGCACCAATGGCTTTGGGTGCCCAAGGCATCGCCCCTACGACCACCGGCTCGGGCGGCAAGACCGCTGCGCGGCTGTGCGCCGCGTGTGCTGCGCGCTCCGCCAAATGACGGGCCTGACCAGCAAAGCCTGTTGCGCCGCCAACGGGCGGTGGCTTGGTTGCGCTGGAGACATGGAGAGTCTGTACCGGCGGGGCGCTCGGCGCTGCTGATTGCTTGGCTGGTACGAGGGTGCGCTTGGGTGCGCCGGTCAGTTCGCCATGACGGATCGCTGCGAGCAGGAGTTGCTCGAACGCCTGCGCATCGGCGGCATACCTGAACGCCACGAGATTGCCCCACGATTGCGGATCTGGTGTCTCGCTGCCCCAATGGAACATCCGTCGCCAGTCGTGCCTGATGCCGTAGCGAACGATCGGGTGCCACTCGCTGCACACGACCGTGTAGCCCTTTGATTCGAGATACTCGGCCATCTCCGCGGTCGAATAAGGATCCTTCGAGAGGTTCTGCGTCTTGCGATCTTCATACTCGACCATGATCGCGTCGGGCTGAAGGCGGTCCCAAGGCAGCCCCTTGAGCACCATCAGGTCAAACCCTTCGGCATCGACCTTGAGCAAGCGGATGGCTTCGACGCCATGCTCCGCGAGCGCGATATCGAGCGTGGTCACATCGACCGTTGCCGAGAGTTCGTGGCCGCCGGTAAAGGCGCTCAGGCTGCTCGCTCCGCTGCTCTCGTCGGTCGAGAAAAAATCCATCCCAAGGGCGACTTCATTGCTCACCGCGCGTGGATCAATCGTGAGTCTTGGTTGATTCCCGAACCGGTCGGTGACCGCTTGACGGTTCGCCGGATCGGGCTCGAAACCGAGCACACGCCACCCCTTCTCGATGAACGGCTTGAGCGATCCGCCGTGATGCGTGCCGACATCGACCATCAGATCATCGACATGCGAAGTTCCGATCGCATCGGCGATGAAATCAATCTCCTCGATACGAGCCTTCGCGTCGCGCCCAAAGGCCCCGCCGATAACCCCGCGCACTCTCGCTTCGCAACCCGACCCCAAAAGCACCTCGCCGAGATCGGCCATCGGAATCGCACGCAGCTTCGATTCAGCATTGCAGTTGACGATCCGAACGCCCGCCTGCTCAAGCAATCCCAGAGCCGCCTTCCACGAACGCGAGTGAAACCCCGGATGCACATTAGGAATGTTGTACGCATCGCCCTGCTGCTGATAATCATCGAAGAAGTAGTTGGGATTGTGCTCGGGCGTCTTGGTGATAACGAGTTCGTTCCCGCCCGCCGACTGCGCCTGGGGCAACTGCTCCACATAATCACAATCAATCCCCAAGAGCCCGATCTGTCGGTACCCCAAGAAACCGCCGAAGAGTGCCGACAAACTCCCGGTCGTAATCATGCCCGTATCGAGCAGGCTTGACGAATGCTGAACGTCCTCAAAGAACACAACCGTCGGCTCGTTCTCAAGCCCCGGACACAACTCAAGAATCTCGCGGCGCAAGAAGAACAACCGAATCCCATTGCTCCGGCGTTCGCGGATCAACCGCTCGATCTCGTGCGCATGCGACCGGATCACCACCGTGTCCATGCAGGCATAGATCGAAGGATACCAGCCAATGCGGTCCCAATGCCGATACGCCGCGTTCATGCCGATGGTGTCGAATCCGTCGAGCCGACTGAAATCAAAGTCACGCAACGAAGGTCCGTTGCCCAGCACAAACACCGTCTCGCTCGTCCGCTTCCAGGGCATGCCGTCGAGCCTGTCGAGCAGCCCGCGATGATGCGAGGTCAGCGCAGTGATCGGCATCAAAGCAGACAACTCGCGGCTGCGGTGGAGATTGCCCTCGCCGCCGCTCTTCCAGTTCGCCATCGAAGCCTTGCTCGATGCATCATCAGACCAACAGAACCGCTTGGCCGAATGCTGATGGCATCCGTGGCGTGCGCACAAAATCGAATAAATCGTCTGGTCCTGGCGGTGTCCCAGATATGCGCAGCGAGTGATCACATCCTCGCGGCTGATTCCCTCTGGTGCAGCGAACGCTTTGTCCATCCACGCCCGGTCCTGCTCGCTCAACGCACCAAACTCTCGCTTCTCACCCTTGGGCGGATGCTTGGAGTGAGCGACCACTTCCGGCTGTTGGCTCAGTGTAAACGCCTCGTCGATCAATCCCTGCTTGGGGCCGCCCTTGCGATATCCCAGCAGGCACGAACAGAGATGCGGCGCAAGCAGTTCAGCCCCCGTCGCGTCCATCACACGAGCCGCCTCAGGATGCGTGAACGTCGAGTTTAAGAAAGGCCAGCCGGGCTTGTCGTCGTGATCGACGAAGAAGATCCCCTCGCGTTCGATGATGCCGAAAATCTCGTCGATGGGTCGAGCTAATGCAACGCCCGCGTCGATCCATAGCACGGTGCCGCCTTCGCCCACCGCGTGCTGCGCATCCCAGATCGCGGCGCACTTGTAGCTGTAGTTCTTCGGGTCGAAGTACCCGTCGAAGAAATCGTTGCACTGCGCCGGGTAGTCCATCACAACCACGCCATCGAGCGCCCCGAGCGTTCGCCTCTGTGAATCGCTCAGCCCCAGTGCGTACACCAACACACGATCGAACCGGTCCGGCGCGTGGCGACCGATCGAAGCGAGCACGTTGAGCCCCTGACGGAAGTACGCTTCGGTGAACGAAGTCACCGCGACCCGCTGAGCACCCACCCCCCCCAGCATCCCTCGCTTGCATAGGTCCGCGAGCGTCCGCATCACCTCGGGTTCGTCTTTGCATGCCTCGATCGCTGCAAACGCCTCGGGCGAAACGTTCCACTTCCGTTGCAGCCGATCCACCTCGACGTTGATCGCTTCACGGTCTGCATCGTCGCTGCCCGATTCCAGAATCCCGTCCTTGCCCGCCACCAGATGCTCGGCGTGCCTCTCAAGCCAACGCAGCGGCACGAACCCGAAGTGCTCGGCGGTGAGCGCCTCGATCTCGTCGTACTGCTTGCCCCGCTGGCCGCCGGTCTTGGATTCATCGTGCAGCACCGCACGCACAATCGAACGATCCATAAACCGCATCCGCAGGCCCGCGTTGATAAACCGGATCCACAGCTCATAATCAAGCGAAAGATTCCACCGCCCATCAAGTAGCCCGGCACGCTCGATCGCGCTGCGCCGAAAGAACAACGCTGGTTGCAAGATTCCGATCGAGTGCTTGATCGTTTCGGGGAACGTCTCGGGCTTGCGGTTGACGAACGCTTCGCGGAGCACCTTGCCCGCGGTATCTACAAACTCGCCGCGAGCGTACACCACGTCCGTCTCGGGCTCGGCTGCGAACACCTCGGCCACCGCTCGCAATGCGCCCGCATCACAATAAAAATCATCCGTGTTAAGCCAGGTGAGCACCTCGGCGGTCGCCGAGCGCAGCCCCTTGTTGATCGCATCTACCTGACCCTCATCGGGCTCCAACACGCCACGAACGAAACGGTGACGCTGCTCGTAGGCTGTAATCAGTTCGCGCGAGTCGTCAGTGGATCCGGCATCAAGGATGATGTGTTCGCTCGGCGCGAGTGTTTGCCGCTCGATGCTGTTGAGCATGGCTCCGATGAACGCGCCTTGGTTGTAGCTCGGGCTGATGATCCCAATCGAGGGCAGTGTGGGGTCGTGGGA
>CAYUVO010000081.1:0-11733 GCA_964448185.1 uncultured Phycisphaeraceae bacterium | reverse complement strand
AGATCCGCGATGATCTCACGACCCTGATGAACCCCACATGGCTCCAGATCATCACCCACTGGAAGGGTCGCGGCGGGATCACCAGCGTGATCCGGGCGAGTTCGGGCGAGGTGCCCGAGCACTGGCTGAGCGCTCGCTAGCTCAATAAGGCGTATCCCTCGCGCCGGAACCTGTGCTGCCCGCGTACCCTGTGCGCATGACCACCACGCAATCAGATCGACGAGCCATCAAAGACCTCCGCCCCTCCGAACGCTTCGAGGGTGCCTTTAGCATCGCCAATGCTCAGCTTGGCCGAACCCAAAAAGGCAACCCCTACCTCCGCTGCCTGCTCGGTGACAAAACCGGCCAGAGCGCAGGACGCATGTGGTCTATTGATGAGGCCACCTTCCGCCGCCTCCCGACCGACGGCTTCGTCTGGGTCGAAGGCGAGGCCCAGACCTATCAAGGCTCGCTCCAGCTCATCATCCACTCGATCAACTCCGTCGATCCGACCCCAGAACAGCTCCGCGAGCTGCTCCCGAGTTCGCCCCGCGATCCCGACGAGATGTTCGCTGAGCTGACCGCTTTGCTCGAAACCCTCGAACACCCCGCGACCAAGGCGCTCGCCAAGTCGTACCTCGACGACGAGCATCTGATGGACGCCTTTCGCCGAGCGCCCGCTGCAAAGATCATGCACCACGCGTATCTCGGCGGGCTGCTCGAACACACGCTCAATCTGGTCAAGCTCGCCAACGTGGTCTGCCCGTTGTACCCCAAGATCAACCGCGACATCGTGATGCTTGGGTTGTTCTTGCACGACCTGGGCAAGACCCGCGAACTGGTCTACGACAAGACGTTTAGCTACTCAGAACGCGGCGAGCTGATCGGGCACATCGTCGAAGGCGCTCTGATGCTCCATGATAAAGCCCAGCAGCTCATGGTCACCGAGGGCGTGCGTCTTCCCAAGGGGCTGCTGACCGTGCTCCAGCACATCATCCTCTCGCATCACGGCATCCCCGAATACGGCGCTGCCAAGATCCCGAGTACGCCCGAAGCGATCCTCGTTTCGATGCTCGATAACGTCGATGCGAAGACCACGATCGCGCTCGATGCAGCGAGGCCCGATGAAGCGCCCGCGTTTGATCTTGGTGGCAACTTCACCGAGAAGCTGTGGGCGCTCGATACCAAGCTCTTTAGACCCGATCCATTGGCGCAGGAATAAGCATCCTTCGAGGGTTCTTGTGTTGTGTCGAATCCTGTGCCATTGACCCGAAAAATGGGTCCGCAGAATGGGCCAGTGTGTTGGATAACAATCTGCACTGACCCCGAGGCGGGTGTCAGTGGCACAAGAGAACCGATCGGATCTAAAACCCGAACGGGTCGTCGCCGAAGACTGATCGCCGCACACCTTCGGGCGGTGGTGAACCGATTGCTTCTCGGCACGCCTCAGCGAGCCACTGGTGGAGCTTCTCGTGCGCACGGTGCGCATCGAGCAGGTCCATCAGATCATCGACCCGGTACTCGGGATGCTCGATCTCGGGCAGCCCCGCGAATCCCGCATCGCCCAGAGCCTCGGACGCTGCCTCGAACCACGACGCGCTGGGCACGCCGCTGTAGCGGTCTTTGGTCACATGGTCATCGACGCGTTCGAGCGGCTCGGGCGGAGCTACTTTCACTCTGAATATTTGGGGGCCCACCGCGACCAGAGGCCAGCGCCCGTCGCGGGTCATCGGCTCGCGGCACAACACCATCGCGGGGGTTTTTTTGCGGTCCGCGTGCTCACGCAGCGTGCGGGCCTCGGCTCCGATCATGGGCGGCTGCAAGAGGTACAGCCCCATCGAAAGCTGCCGGGGCACATCGGCGCCCTTCGAGATAAGCAGCCCAAAGCCCGCGTCGAGCGCCATCAAACGCTTCTGACGCCGGGCTTCTTGCAGCGGCAGACAGATCCGCGCCATGCGCTCAAAGTCGCGTGCTCGGCGGGACAACTCAAGAGCACGCTCTGCGAGCTTCTCTGCCTCGAAGTACTTGGTATCCATGAGCGCGCGCATCGACCGCTCCATCATCTCGTCGATGTTCGAGTCGTCGCTGCGACCCGAGCTGCCCAACACACTTGATCCCGAGTTTGCGGTCATAGTCCTCTCTGCAACACTCCAAGCGGTCTGCCCGTGGGCAACCGATCAACTGTTCTTTGAATGCGGCTTTGATCGGGGCAAGCCATCGGCCCACTCCCGCAAGAGCGACGACCACGACGCGCCAAGCTCGGCGAGGTCAAACCGCAGCGTGTCGCACAGACTCGCCCAATCCTGACTCTCGATCGAGTTGCGAACCGCGAGAAGCTGATCGCGGAGCTGGGTGATGTGGTCATCGACGCGAGCAGCGACCTGAGCATCTGCGGGCGGCGCGATCTCGCGCGTCCGGGCGATCGCCTGCTGAACCATGTCCCACATGGAGAGCCCCGCGGAGAGCGCCTCGAAGGCGTCCTTGGGCTCGCCCTGTTCCATCTTGTCCGCCGCGTCGACTTGGAGCTTCAACGTCTGATCGACCGCGTCCGCCGATTCATGCAGGATGTTGAGGGCAAACGCTTGTGGATCGGCGCTGACAAGTGCCAGTTCGTCGATTGCGCCCGAATGTTCTTCGGGAGTCTCGAGCGATTGGGGCGGCAGAGGCTCGCCGTCGGCGTTGACCTCCAGAATCAGCCTGCCGAGTTCGTCGGCTCGATCGCTCGCCGCTTCGAGAGCGTCCTTGAGCGAATCGGCCTGTTCCACCACGCACTGCCCATCGAGTATTACTCGCATCGGGATCGCCTCCTTGGCTTATACATTCTCGGGTGCTTTCTCGTCTGCTTCACGATCCTGCTTGGCCGCCTCTCGGCGTTTTTGTTTGCCGATTAAACGTATATTGCGGGCATAGATCACGATCCCGCTCGATTGTCCGAACACGCCTACCGGGTCCTGCCGCCAGACAAAGTACACGAAAAGCAGCGCGCCCCCGACGAGGCTCATCCACCAAAAGATGTCGGGTACGGTGGATTTGCGTTCGCGTTCGCTGACGAGCCACTGGACCATGAATCGGCCCGCGAAGACGGCTTGTGCTCCAAATCCCAGCGCGACCCAGGCCATGCTGCCCCAGCCGGTGATGTTGAAGAGCCTAAAGAGCGCGTTGGATTCACGGCGGGTGAGCGCGCTGACCTGATCCTCGCCGAGCAACTCGATGAGCGTTCGCTGGCTCAAGACCGCTGACGGCACACCCTTTTTGGGCACGAAGCGGTACGTCGGGTCGCTGCCCTCGGCGTCCACAACTTCCAACCAGCCCCGCTCTCCCCCGAGCAGATAAGGCGTGAGCGTTGCGTCTTCACGGAACTCGCCTGAATAGAGCGTCGAGCTGGGCTGATAGATCAGCCAGAATCCCATCGCCACCAGCGCAATCATGGCCAGCAGGGCTTCCCACTTGATCTTCACGCCTCGCCTGCCTTACTCGCGACACTGGGCTGGGGGATCGGCTTCTTGGGTTCGACGCTTGTTGCTACGGGTTGCGGGAGAATGGTTTCTTCACAGCCCACGGGACGCCTGCGATTACGCATCCAGCGAACCGCGAAGCAATCGATCAGCCCGGGCAGAGCGCGTTGTGTGATTCCGAGGCCGTACTTGGTTTCGCCCGCGACGCGCGCACGATGAGCCACCGGCATCTCGACGACCTTGAACCCGAGATCCCGAGCAAGCACCGGGATAAACCGATGCACGCCTCGGAACTCAAGAGGCAGCGCCAGCGCGACTTCGCTGCGCATGAGCCGAAGCGAGCAGCCCGTATCGCGGACCGCGTCGCCCAAGAGCCCGCGCCGCGCGAGCCGACCGACGATCGACCCGACCTTGCGGATCACGTTGTCCTTGCGGGCGTGCGAGCGGTCGCCCTGGACCACATCGGCGCCGGTGCTCTCGAAGAGCCTGAGCATCTCGGGCAGGTCCGCCGGGTTGTTCTGGCGATCGGCATCGAGCACCGCGATCAATCGGCCCCGGCAGGCTCGGAACCCGGCGTGGAACGCAGCCGACTGCCCATTGCCCTTGCCTGGAGGGGTGCCCACCATGCGCACACACCGAAGCCAGGGGCGATCGGCCATGAGTTCGGTCATTTTCTGAGCGGTCGAATCGGTCGAGCCGTCATCGACGACTATGAACTCGAACGAGAGCCCGGTGGGCGTGAGCGCCGCATGGATCTCGTCTGCGAGGGGACCGACGTTGTCTTCTTCGTTATGAGCGGGCGCGACCACACTCAGATCGATCCTGTTCGGGTCGATGGCGTTGTCGTTGTGTTCGATCCCGTCGGCGTGCTGCATGACCTCTCCAGCCGCGAATACGTCCGCAAAAACCAATCACCAGTGTAGGGGCTCGCGGGGCGGGGGATCGGGAGCCCGGCGGCGGGACTCCTCGGTTGGGGTCCATCTGCCGCGTACCATCGACTGTGGCCAGACGCTCACTCCATGATCGCTACTTCAAGCAAGCCAAGCAAGAGGGCTATGTCGCCCGCTCGGCGTACAAGCTCATCGAGATTCAGGACCGCCACCGCCTGTTCAAACGGGGTCAGCGGGTGCTCGATCTGGGATGTGCTCCGGGATCGTGGTTGCAGGTCGTCATGCCGATCGTCTGCTCTGAGGGGCCTTCGACCTCCGGTTCTGGCTCTGGCCCGGGCGGCTCGGTCATCGGTATCGATCTGACAAGGGTTCGCGTCCGGTTCGAGCACGGCGTGCGCACGATTGAGGGCGATGCCTTCGAGCAAGATCCCGCTGAGCTGATCGAACTCGCAGGCGGCAAGTTCGACGCGGTCATCAGCGACATGGCACCCAACACCACCGGCAGCGGTGACGATCTGATTTCTGCGAGGCTGTGCCGACAGGTACTCGAGCTGGCCCCACTGGTGGGCCGATCAGGCTCGTGCCTGGTGATGAAGATCCTCGAAGGCAGCGAGTACCCACAGGTGCTCGACGAAACGAAACAGATCTATTCCCGCGTCAAGGGGTTTCGGCCCAAGGCGACGAGGGATGTATCGCGGGAAATTTTTATCATTGCTCAGGGACTCCGCAAGCCAAAGTCCGGAGATGATCGGTGACGCTGCTCGAACCGGGGGCTGCGATTCTTGCTGCGTCGCTCGCTGTTCCGGCGTTGCTGATGCTCTACATGCTCAAGCTTCGGCGTAGGCCGGTGCGGGTGAGCACCGCGATGTTCTGGGTGAGTGCTGCTAAGGATCTTGAGGCCAACGTGCCGCTGCGCTGGCTGCGGGCGAGTTGGCTGTTGGTAATGCAGTTGCTCGCAGTGATCGCGCTTTCGATCGCTCTGGGCAGACCGACGATCCCCAGCGCCGATGCGAGCGTCGATCGGCTCGTGCTGATTCTTGATCGCTCCGCTTCAACCCGTGCAAAGGTGGGCGATTCGACGGCCTTTGAGGAGCTGCGGGTCGCACTGCTCGACAGAATCATTGCGATCGATCGTGCCGGGTTTTCAGGCGAAGCGTCTCTTATTGTGCTCGATGCAACCCCGGGACTCGCAGCGGGCCCGACGCGCGATCTCCGTGAGCTGCGCACCGCGTTGCAAGAAATCGAACCAACGGATCAGCCCGCGGACCTGGCCTCGGCGATGAGGCTCGCCACCACCATCGCAGCGGGTCCCGAGCGAGCGCAGAACCGCGAGAGCGTCACCGAGCAGGGCACGATCGAGCTTGCGACCGATTCGCTGATGTATGGTGAGCTGCTCCCTGCGGGCGTGAGGGTGATCCGCCGAGGATTGGATGAACCCTCGGGCAACGCGGGGATCGTCGCGATGGCTGCGCGACGTGACATCGACCGCCCGGCGCTGATCCGCGTGCTGGTGTCGATCGCGTGCGAACAAGACGAGCCGATCACGCTCCCGATCGAGTTCACCATTGATAACGGAACGCCGCTGACCCGAGCCCTTCGGCTCGAACCCGACGCGGACCACCCGAACATCCAACGCGGCACGCTCACCGAAGCGATGCAACTGCCCCAGGGCGGCTTGATTGTCGCTCGCATCATTCGTCCCGATGTGCTTGAATCAGACAACGCTGCGGGCGTGCGCATCGCGCCGCCACCCGCACCAAATATCGTGCTCGTGCAACCTACCCGCCAAGACCTTGAAAGCGACGCGGGCTGGATCATGGTCGAGACGCTCCGTGCTCTGCGACCCGCCTCGCTCGTCCAACTCACCGCTGATGAGTTCGACGAACAGGGGGTCCCCGAAGGAACCGACCTGCTGATTCTTGACGGCGTCGCCCCCACCACCACCCCCGCCAATGAGCTCGTGGTTCCGACGCTGAGCTTCGGGATTGATCCACGCTTTGAGACGTTGGGCGTCGAATCGACTCAAGCGACGACCGATCGGTTTTTGACGTGGGAGCGGGGCCATCCGTTGTGGCGGGGCGCAGCGATCGACGGCATCCGCTGGCGAAACACGCTGCGTTTTACGGTGAAATCTGGCCAAGCCGAGACTTTGGCGACCGCTGGGCGAGGCCCCGTTGCGGTGCTCGATGAGACGCAAGGCTTGCGCAGAATCGCCCTGAGCTTTCGGCCCGCCGACTCCACCTGGCCCACGCACTACAGCTTTGCGCTGTTCCTCATCAACGCGGCGGAGTTTCTGACCATGAGCGCCACCGCCAACGCAGGGCTCGTGCTGACCACGGGCAAGCCGGGCACCGTGTGGCCTATCGACCTCGGAATGCCCGCGACGGACACGCTGATGACGCTTGCGTTCGCAGACGGGCCAGTGCGGATGCTGACTCGGGCTACCGACGGATCGTGGTCGATCGGGCTCTTGGGACACGCCGGTCGCTACACGCTTGCGACAGACAGCGAACGAACGATCGAGTTGTTCGTCAGCGTGCTTGATGAGAGCGAGACGCTCTTGAGCCGAGGCAGGGCGAACCAAGATGGCGCGGGCGAGCCGAGCGAGGTGTCGTCATCCTCGACAGAGCAAACTCGCCAAGAGCGTCGCGACGCTCTCAAGAACAGCTCCCGCGAGGTGTGGTACTGGTTTGTGATTCCCGCTGCGCTACTGCTCGCGGTCGAGTGGTTCATCTACGCCCGGCGTGCGCGCATCTAAAGCTCTCTCTCCAATACAAGCCTCGAGTGTGAGCGAGGGGGATCTTCTGTCTTGTCACTCGCCAGAGGTCACCGGGAGCACCCCTTGCCAGTGGGTCAGGTCGATCGGCAGGCGACCGGGCTCGGCCTGCCACGGAGTCATTCGACGAGGCCACGACGAGAGAGCGGTCCCCTCACGCAGACGCACCGCACCCAGCAGCAACAGACCATCGGATGAAACCGCTGTGTCGGGCAGCTCGATCTCGAACCGCCATGTTCCCGAATCACCATGCGTATCTCGAACCACACGGGCCGCTCGCGGCGCATCACCCATGACCGTGCGCACACCCCAGCTCGGTGATGCAGAGAACACGGACGTCGGCTCGCCCATCGGTCCGAGCAAGAGTCGCAGTTCGTCGCCAGACGTGCCCGGCGGTGCGACGCACTCGATAAGCACGGTCCAGTGCAAGCTGCCGGTGGAATCGGTCTTGGGATAGAGCTGCCCGATGGTGCGGAATCCCTCGGGTTCTGCTGCAGCAAACGCGGGATCGCCGCTGAGCCACGCGGGCGAGGTCCAGCCGCTCGCAAAGGGGCCGATGACCAGCCCGGGCGGGCGGACTTCGATGCGTGATGAACCGAGCTGTGTCGAGCCGACCCACGAGCCGCAGTGAACGCTAATGGTTCGAGCAGCTGCGCTCGAGGCGGGCAGTTGGATCTGAGTTACTGCGAAGGGCGGCGCGTCGGACACCGCTGGTCCAGCGGTGGAATCTGCAGCGGGATCGATCCAAGCGAGCGAGGCGACGGATCTCAAATTGGCGACTCCGATGGCAGGACCGGCGCGTTGGTGTTCGAGCGGCAGCAGCGAGCCACCCGCGTCGTCGATGACCCACGTGATCGCTTCGGGCTGATCGCTCAACCACTGCTCGATGCGTTCGGCTTTGACGGTGTCTAAAAGATCACGGCTGAGCACCGCATCAGCGAGACGATCAAGCTCGTCTGCCTCGCCCGCTGAACCCCACACGGGCAGCCAAGCGCCCTGCCCGATGCGCACACAGAGAGTGAGTGCATCCCGCAGACGGGTCGAGAGCGATGGATCGATCTGCCAGACGGTTGCCAGCACCGAGAGCCAACGCGAACGCTGATGCTCGGTGAGCACTTCGAGGGCGCGGTCGAGCACTCGGGATCTTGAGTTGACGGGTCGAGGCTGAGAGTGCTGATCCCAGAGTTCGCCCAAGGCAAGCTCCACTCGCCACGCGGAGAACGGGTCGGTCCGCATCTGGTCGAATTCGCTGCGGAGCGAGGCGGACCGCAGCGTCGCGAGTTCGAGCGGGCTCGTCCACGGCTCAGGGATCGGCTGCGACTCGTCAAAGAGACCGGCGATGAGGGTTTCGGGCGACGGGAGCCACCGGATCGGGCGTCGTTTGCCGTCGAGCCAGAGCGATTGGCCGACCGCGTCGATGGGCAGTTCGATCAGCACCACCCATCGGCCCGGGGTATCGGGGACGCTCGACGAGGTCGCCGGGAGGGTGCGCCAGGTGGGCGTGGGAATCCACCGGCCGTGAGCCGGGGGTTCGATGACGAGCCAGAGCAGGGTGGTCGCGACGGTGCGACCATCTTCGAGTCGGGCTGCGAGCTTGCCGGAGGTCGGGAGAGGTCCCGAGAGGCTCACGGGGGCGACGGCGGCCCGGCCAACGACGGCTTCGATCATGCCGCTACGGGTGTCGATGCTGGCGATGAGTCCCGTTCGCCCACTGGGTTTGGTCGTCGCAGAACCCGGCTGGTCGGATTCTGGAGTGGACGCGCAGCCCCCGAGCACCAGCCCTGTCAGAAGCACGCACAAGCAAGCCGAGTTCATTCGGTTTGGCTGGTGGAATGAAACCATGCTTATGACGCTTCGACCGGGACGGTGCGCACAATGGTTTCGATCACGCGGTCCTGCGTAATGCCCTCGGCTTCGGCCTCAAAGTTCATGATGAGCCGGTGCCGAAGCGCAGCGAGCGCCACCGAACGCACGTCCTCGATGCTGGCGGCTGGTCGCCCGTCGAGCAACGCCCGGATGCGCGCGCCGAGCACGATGGCTTGAGCAGCACGCGGAGATGCTCCAAGCCGGACGTACTCGTTGACCTGCGGCGGTGCAAAGGCGCCGCCCTCGGCGCTCGCGAAGATGCCATCGCCCTTGGGATGCGTGGCGAGCACGAGGCGGATGGCGTAGTCCTGCACATGCGGCGCAATCGCAGCGCGGCGGACCAACGCCTGATGCTCGATGATCGTGTTGGCATCGAGCACGGGCGAGACAGACGGAGGCGCGGCGGTGGTGGTGCGATCGAGGATGGTGGCCATGTCGGCTCGGCTGGCGTATCCGACGTTGAGCTTAAAGAAGAAGCGGTCGAGCTGGGCTTCGGGCAGCGGGTAGGTGCCCTCTTGTTCGATGGGGTTCTGGGTCGCCATGACGAGGAAGGGGTTGGGCAACGGGTGGGTGGTGCCCGCGACGGTGACGTGGCGTTCTTGCATGGCTTCGAGCAAGGCCGACTGGGTCTTGGGCGTGGCTCGGTTGATCTCGTCGGCGAGGATGATCTGCGCGAAGATCGGGCCGGGCTCGAAGCGGAACTCTCGGCGGGTGTGCGCACCGTCCTGAGTTTCGCCTACGACCGTGGTGCCGGTGATGTCGGCGGGCATGAGATCGGGTGTGAACTGGACCCGCCCGAAATCAAGACTGAGGGCGTCGGCCAGCGTGCGCACGAGCAGGGTCTTGCCGATGCCCGGGACTCCTTCGAGCAGGACGTGCCCACCAGCGAACAGACTGATGAGCAGGTGGTCGATGACCTCGGACTGGCCCACGACGATCTTGGCAATCTCGGCCTTGACGCGATTGAAGTCGTCACGGAAGCGCTCAGCAGCCTCGGCGGCTTGCTGGGGCGTGGTGATCGGGTCGAGGTCTGTCATAGGCCCAGAGGATAGGGGCTTCGGCGGGTGGGCTAGGATGAGGGGAAATCTTCTCCCCCCCTCCCCCCCTCCCCCCTTACCCCATTGCCTAATGCCTATTCCCTCTTGCCCTCCCCCCCTCCTTCTTACGGGCACGGCCCGACGAGGCCGAGTAGCGCGAGGAAGTCGCCGAAGGAGACCATGCCGTCGCCGCCGTTGAGGGTGCCGAAGTCATCGGCGATATCGCCGTCGCAGCCGGGTGGAGGGGGAGTGCCACCGGGGCATGGCCCGACCAAGCCGAGCAACGCCTGGAAGTCGCCGAAGCCGACTATGCCGTCGGGATTGAGTTGACTGAACTCGTCGGCGATGTCGCCGGGACACGGGTGCGGTAGATCGTAGACATATGCTGCTCCCTTTCTAAAGCTTCCATTGACTTGGGCTCCATACGATCCAATCACAGCAGTGCGTCCACGCATACAAATATCTGCACCAAAGCTCCCGTTAGAAGCAGGATCACTCGGCAGGAGCTTCGCGATCTGGACACCCGTCACCGCATTGAACATATATGCCGAGCCAGTGCCACTGTTCTCAAGACGAGCTCCAACCACAGCGATGTCGCCTCTGTTGTAGACCGTCAGACCAAACCCATCGTCCGCGCTGCCGCCGTTTGGCAGAAGCTTGACCTGCTGCGTCCATACTCCATTGATTCGTTTGAACACATACGCCGAGCCGGTGCCATTGGGGAAATCGTCTACTCCATATGCACCTATAACGAGCGTGTCGTCACGCATCGAAACGGATGAACCAAACCTATCGTCCGCACTAGCGTCGTCTTGGAATAGTTTGGCCTGTTGTGTCCATATGTCCCCATCCCGCGTAAACACATAAACCGCTCCCGAGTCCGTGCCGTTTGCGTCTTCAAAGGCAGCTCCGACCACGATCGTGTCGCCGCTGATGGAGACCGAAACACCAAACAGTGCATCTGAAACCCCCTGGCTGGGGAGGAGCTTGGCGATCTGTTCACCCGATGCAGCATCGAACACATACGCCGAACCAGTATCCAAGCCAAAGTCGTCATCCCACCGGGACCCAATCACAACCGTGTCGCTGTCAATGGCCACTGATTCACCAAAGTTGTCAAATGCCGCCCCATCGCTTGCGGTCAGTTTGGCATGCTGTGTCCATACATCTCCGCTTCGAGTGAACACATACGCCGAACCAGAATCTAGACCGTCGTCGTCGTCCGTTGACGCCCCAATGACCATTGTGTCGCCGCTGAGGGAGGCTGATATACCAAAGCTGTCATGGTCCGCCCGATCACTCGACAGGAGCTTGGCAATCAGAACACCCGTCCCGGCATTGAACACATACGCCGATCCAGATTTGATGAAGTTGTCCGTGTCCCCCATGGCACCAACGACGACCGTGTCGCCGCTGATGGAGACAGAAGTACCAAAGAGGTCTCCCAACTTACCATCGAATGCAGAAAGCTTGGAATCCTCATTGAGAATCTGCCCGCTCGCAACAGGGACAACAGCAACAAGGCACAGGACGATCATCGCATACGTCTTCTTCACAGCGATCCCCTTGGTGGTTCGTCGAGCAAGATTGAGTCCGATTCTACCAGCAACAGGCCACCGCCTGCAAGGACATTCTGCCACCTTGCTGTCCCCCTCACCCCAACCCTCTCCCCCGCTGGAGGATTATGCACCAAGCTTGTAGGTTTGGCAGATGATCGCTGCGTTGATTGC
>CAYUVO010000080.1:0-11774 GCA_964448185.1 uncultured Phycisphaeraceae bacterium | reverse complement strand
ATGTCGTTGCCGCGGATGTCGCGCATCTGTCGGGGTTTGAGCTTGGTCAGGTCCACCGGCCCGGTCTTGGAATCAAACCAGATCTCCCCGCGATCAATCTTGCCCGGAGGACACGGAACCAGCCGGAGCATGCTCATGGCGCTGACGCTCTTGCCGCAGCCTGATTCGCCGACCACCGCGAGCGTCTGCCCGGGATAGATCGCCATGCGAACACCATCGACCGCTTGGACTCTGGGGCCACGCCCGTTATCAAACGAAACCGCGAGGTCCTCGACGCGGACGATCGGGTTGCCTTCGCCCCCGACTCCGTGTTGGCCGCGATTGCTGGTGGTGTCAGTCATGAGGTGAGGTGCTCCTGGAAGCGGATTCTCAGAGACAGATCAGATACGAAAGAAGAGCCTGAGTCAATGAGTAAGTTTATCGCCGAGCCCGCTTGGGGTCGAACGCTTCTCGCAAACCTTCGCCCACGAAGTTGAGCGCCAGCAGCGTGACCCCCAACAACAGACACGGGAACAACAAAAGCCACCAATGGCTCTTGTAGGTGTTGACCTCGCTGAGCCCGTCGGCGGCCAGATTGCCCCAACTCGGCAACGGCGGCTGCACACCAATCCCCAGAAAGCTCAGGAAGCTCTCCTGAAGCATCGCCTGGGGCACCGTCAGCGTCGCGTAGACAATGATCGGCCCCAGCAGGTTGGGCAGCAGGTGCTTGAGGAAGATGCGGGTCACGCTGGCACCAGAGGCCCGTGCGGACTCGACAAAGGGCTGATTCTTGAGACTGAGCACCTGACCACGGATCACCCGCGCCATCGTCAACCAGCTCACGCCACCGATGGCGACGAGCAGCGTCAAGAGGTCCAGAGAGGTCCGTTGCCCGTCGGTCAGTTCGAGCCCTTTTGCGACTCGATCGTCGATGAACCCGTCCATCGCGACTGCGAGCAGCACGACGAGCAGTATGTAGGGCAGGCCGTAGAGCACGTCGACGATCCGCATCATGACGGCATCGACCTTGCCCCCGAGGTAGCCCGCGATCGCGCCATAGAGAGTTCCGATGAACACCGAGAGCATGGCTGCGGCGATGCCCACGCCCATCGAGATCCCACCGCCTGCGAGCACACGGATCCACAGGCTGCGACCGAGCACATCGGTGCCCATCAGCCAACCGGGCCAGCTTGCCCGGAGTTGGTCCGCTGCGGGGCCTTGGGTCTGGATGATGATCTCTGCGGGCGACTCGGCAAACTCCACAGCGATCCGCTCGATCTCCTCGGTCGGGACCAGTGCGTTGAGGGTCAGGCTCTGATCTCCGTCAGAGGGCACCCACATCGGAGCGATCCGCCCAGCTTTGGGCGAGCCGGCGTTGTATCGAGGTACGCCGTCGTCGTGCCCGAGCGTCCAGGGCAGCGAGAGCACGCACGCTGCGAACATGAGCAGCAAGAACCCGGCGCCGATCATGCCGGGGACGCTCCGCGTCAGCGGGTTGTCCCGCTCGATGCGTGGGGCCATGATCGCGGGGATCGTGGCTTGCTGGTCAGTCGGAGCTGGCTTGGTTGGGGCCATAGAGGAACACCATACCGGGTTGCGGAGCTCGGGGTCGTGTGTTGGGGGATCACACCCGGCTGATGATGGAGGTCGTCGCCGCACCCACCATCAGAGCCGAGACTAATCAGGGCGGCCGGATTCGAACCGACGACCTGCTGCTCCCAAAGCAGCCGCTCTACCAAGCTGAGCTACGCCCTGCAGCCGCGTCATCCCGGAGGATGGCGGGAGGTCATGGTAGTGCGACCGGGACCTCTCGGAACAGGACAATCTTTGGAGCATCGCCCCGGCGGATCACGCCCGAACGATCCATGACCATCAGGAACCGTCTGGCAACCGTCGGCACGAGGGGGTCGGTGGGGTCAACCTTGGTGTCTTCTTCGGAGTAGCCGTGGATGAGGAACCACACGGCGTAATAGTCCGAGCCGATGCTGATGGTGTTGAAGACGCTGTTGGCGATGGCGAACTGCTGGTCGTAATCGATTGCGGCAGTCGTTCCACCCCCAGCAAGGATGCCATCGCCTACCAAGACGCCCGAGCCATCGTCGTAGAGCGTGCCCGCAACGCCGGGCACAATGATGTCCCCGTCTTCCTCGATGAGGCTGTCGATGCTGTGCTCGGGGGGTGCGTTGAAATCTCGGATGGCGAGCAGCTCGCCGATCGAACGGATGCCCGGCAACTCGGTAGTGCCAATAAGGTTGATGGCGGTGCCGCGTCCGGTGTCCATGGTGTCGTAGCCGGGAGGACCATCGTCAGCAAAAACGCCCGCATTGAGGAAATCGAGCGTGCTGGCATTGACTGGAAGGGGTGAAACATCAGTTGAACGAGTGATCAGACGGCGGCGATCGCGGTAGCCCACAAGCGTTGCAGCGATGTCTGAATCGATCGTTTGTTCACCCCTGCGCGCTCCTGGTGAGAACGGAACAACATTGTCCCACCACCACATTTGATTACTGGAGTACGCGGTATTGAAGTCGGCAGCGAGCGCATCATCGATTCCCACCGGGGGCGAGAGCATGGGCAGGCTTCGCAACGTTTCGAGCGAAGCGGTGTTGATGTTGAGCGTGCCAAAGGCCGGGCGAATCAACGAGGCTTGTTCGTTGGTAAAGCCGACTGCTGATTGAACGATTCTCATCGCGGGCGTGATGCGTAGGCCGCGTGGAACGTCGGTCCCGAGCATGTAGGCGCCGTCCATATCCATGTCGTAAAAGGGTACGAAGTCATCGACGACGAGTTGTCCAAAGAAGAGTGCAGAATCGCCCAAGCCCTTGTAGAACCCGTCAAGGTCTGCGAAGGGTGTGGCCGCTGCTGCGTCTTCGAGGTTCGAGGCAATCGCGATAGCTTCGGAAAGCGTCAGCCAGCGGTCGTCGGTGGTAATAGTCAGATCAGGCCCCGGATCATGCATCGGGCCGATGCCCATGGGCAGCAGCAGGTCGGCGAGTCGCGCGACACTGATCGTCGAGGCGGTGCCGCTGGTGAGACGGTGCTCGATACGGGCGCCAGCGTTGATGTTTGCGACGAGATCGGTTGACCGGTCCGCTGGGTTATCAACGATCAAGGGGAGGATGGTATCCGAGGGCAGAGCCGAAAGAGTGGTGGTGTACCAGTCACCCAACGTGGTACCACCATGGTTCCCCATGGTCGTGAAGTCACCGATAGCGAATGCGGCGGCATTGTCTGCAATCGGGTCTTGCTCGGATGGCCGCGGAATGTCTCCACCGTTATCAACCGGTTCGAACGCCCAAGCGGGCAACGTACCGCGATAGTCACTTGATGCAAAGCTCGCTGCATCTGGATCATCGGATCTACGAATCATGGCCCACTGGGTGATCGTCAATCCCGTGTTGTCGCCCATGTTGTCAGGGGCAGCAGTCGCGCCGGTGATATCTTGTTCCCCACCGGTATTCCGCACGTCTGTCAGCAGCCCGGCGGTTGGTACGCGCAAGCGGTCGATGAGCACGTCGGTGTCGGGATCATTGATGAGATCAGTTTCGGTCGTCGGAGTGTTGACTGTTGGGTTGCCCGCGATGGTCTCGGGCCTCACTGCGTACCAGAGGCGTACCACGTCGCGATCGGGAAGGTCAGTCGCTTCCGACAAGATGCCGATCATCCCGCCCGCCAGCGAACCGATATCTCCTGTCGGCAACGGCGCACCGTTCACAAGATCTGCCGTCACCGTCGTACCACCGCCGCTTCCCATGGGCCACATGAGCACCGCATCTGCACCAAACTGCGCTTCAATCCATGCTGAAAGATTGGCTGGTGCGATCGCTCCACCGCTGGCAGCGTTCAATCTTGCGAGCACTTGCGTAGGAGTAAGACTCATGCAGAACACTGTTCTGCTCTCCCCCGGCGCCAGCGTAAATCCTCTGCGAAGTGCTGTCGCGGGGGAGGTGTGGTTGTGATCAGTCAAACGGAAATACAGATCACCAAACTGCAGGTAATAAGTAAACCCGCCGGGAGCCCCGGGACCTCCTGAGAATTCATCTTCTGCGAGTTCAATAGGTTCATCAAACGGATTGGTCAGCTCAACCGCAAGAGCCTCGAAAAGAAAGTCTGGGTTGGCAACATTGAAAGTAGTGTCCAGATTAGGAACGAGTGTGTTGGATGGCCCGGTTGGTGGAACGGGAGGTGGACCCGCACTTTCTGTGACAGGACCACCGAAGGCTGTAGGCACATCGCTGTAGACCACCATCGTTCCCGCCATCGTAATGAACGGCTGGGCCTCGATACCGAAGACGTTGATCGCCCGGCCATAACCCGCTGGGCCATCGACAAGATCTGTATCAGTCGTAGCCAAGCGTGCCTCGGGCAGCTCAAGCAGCGTGTACGGCAGCGCGGGCTCGACGTCGGTAGCGACGCCGTTGCCATCGGATGCATTCACAAAGTCGCTACGGCGGCTGAAATCAACCAGCAGCGAACGCCGCGTGGGCTCGTGGTCGTCGTCGGCGATGTCGGTCATGTTGACCGCCATGTGGGCCGCGATGCGCAACGCCAGCTCGGGGCCGAAGACCTGCGTCGTGTTCCCCGCATACGCAAGCGTCGCGAGTTGATCGTCCGTCCAGGCGTCGGTCATATCAGACCAAGGCAACAACGCATCGGCGTAGAGCCTGAACAGCTCGTCGGTTTCGACAAGCAGCCCACGATCTGGAGGCATAGTCCCTTGAGGTCTAACCACTAGAGGCGTTCGCATATCAACCGGGGCGAGTTGTGTGAGGTTGTTCCTAGCAACATCGTCCGCCGCTGTGAACAACTCGGTCGGCGTCGGGAGATCAGCGCCGAAGATCGGGCGGTGCCCGCTCAAGGTGGTCAAGCGGCCACGAACATCCATGATCGAGTGCGCCAAGAACTGCGATGTCCGGCCCGCAATATCACCGACTGGTGTTGCAGCGAAGAACGAAGCCGATTCATTCATCCGGTCCGAACGCAGCGGCCCAAACCCGGCGAGATCATCACCCGCGGGGTAGTTGCCCCGGCCGTGCATCGCGAGTTCGAGGCGCGACGTGCGGCGAGGATCGTTGATCCGGCGGAACGTCAGCAACTCTTCGAGCGAATCGAGCCCGAACAACGGCGAAGTGCGGTAGTGACCACCGCCGAGATCTGCATCCCACACAGCGCCCGCGAGCGGATCGAGGTTCGCGATGGTGTTGTAGAAGTCGGTGCGGCCGGTCCCGTTCGAGCCGTAGAACCCATCGAAGAAGAACTCACGGTTCACCTCGTTTGGATCGTCGCCCGCCGCCGACACCAAACCATCGTACCCGGGGTTGTCCGGGCCACGACTCAGCACATCCGGCATCACGCCTTCGCTGAGTGCGAACCGGAGTGCGTCATAGGCACGGTCACCGATCTGGAACGCTTCGGCCTCGGTGTAGAGGCCGTAGTTGTCCGTGGTGCCGTCGGTGAGTCCCGTGTAGCCCTCACCGACAGACTGCATAGTTCCAAGGTCGCGTGTCTGGTCAACGAGGGTGAGCATGCGTCGAAGATCGATCTGTGCTGGCGTGATCCCCGAGGGCTCGACCAGATCCGGATCGAGCGTGCCGTCGGTCGCGGTGTTGACGTTGACCAGTGCCGAGAGATCGCGCACGGTCGCTGCAATGAAGTAGCGAAGATCGCCCTGTCGGGTGAAGATGTCGTTCCAAGTGTCATCCGAGGGATCACGGTCGATCACGAGCTCGAACCAGCGTGCTTCGTAGGCCTTGTCGCCATCGGCGTCCGCCCATTGGTAGGGCGTGTAATCGTTGTCGCCATGTCCGCGTGATGGATCGCCCACGGGCCTGTGCGCGCCGACCTGCCGAGAGGTCCAGTAGAACGGGCGGGTCTCTGCTTGGCTGCTGAGTTCATTGCCCGGGATAGCGACCATGAAGTCGGGGACCGTGCCGCGATTGACAACGCTGTTGTCGGGGTCGAAGAGTGTCAGTTCATAGGCCTGATTAGGGCCCGTCAGATTTCTGCTATCGCCGCGCATTTCCCATGGCGTTGCGTTGAACCCGGCCTGCTCATCACGCAGGTTGAACAGGTTGACGAACGCGCCGTCGGGCGCGAGGTTCGAGATGTTGCCGAGATCAACCCGGCGTCCGGGATAGTTTTCGGGGGTCGTCTCGCTGGCGTCGTGAACGGGGCCGAAATCGAGCCATGTGGGTTCGGTGGTCGAGAGCCACGGATCGGTGCCGGTGCCCACGCGGTATTCGTCGGTGCCGTCACGGATGATGACCTCGCCCGTGGGCGTGAAGTACGCGACGACGTTCTCGTCGCCGCCGACGGTGACGGGCCGAGTTTCAACATCCCCCCCCCCCGGCATCGGGTTGTAGAACTTGACGTTCCAAGGGGTGCTCGGATAATCCCACGCCTCACGGATCAGAGGCTGCTCGATCGTGCTGCCCTCGAACTCGGTCGGATCGACCGCTTCGGTCACGTCGTCAGCGATAATCTGCGCGATGTAATCACGGTAGATCAGCTCGGGCTGGCCGCGATCACGCTTGCGCTGGACGGCTGCACTAAGCTGCGCGTCGGTGCGGCCCACCGTGACATAGACAATCGTGAGCACCGCGAGCATCGACAAGATGGCGACAACCGCCACCAAGAACGAGCCTCGACGCTTTATGAACATTCCCCCGTGAACTGACATCTCAACACGCTCCTTTGCAGGCGTCGAACTTTTTCATGCTCTTTCGAGCGATTCGCGGAGAGCGAGGTCTCCGAAAGTGTCTACAGGTGCAGCTAGGCCAAGCGTTTTATTGCTGGGGCACCTCGATGATGAACTGCGTCGATTCTTCGATCGTCGGGTCGGCCGCATCGGCGAACGTCGCGGTGATCCGCAGCAGCTTGGGCCACGCCCACGGGATCGACGACGGATCGATGGAGCTCGCAGGCTGATACGTCGGATCGATCGTGCCGAAGTAGCTGTAGAGCTCGTCAGGATTCGCGTTACTAAACGACTCGTCGTCGTGGATCAACTCGCGTCGAACGACCTGACCAGCGGAGCTGCCGTCACTCCGTGTATAGCGGACAACGTGCTGCGCCTGTGGGTTGCCGGTGAGAATGTCGCCGTAGGGCGAAAAATCGTTCGTGTCCGAGCCGTGCCAGAAAAGTTGACCCTCGTTCGCGCCCCCAACGGTTTGGTCGACTTCGCCGAACGACCATTCCACGATGAACTCTGTGCACCTCGGCAGCAACTCGTTGCCCGTCAGAGCGATCTGATCGGCAAAGAAGTACGCACCAAGGGTGCTCGTCGTCGCGAACGCGGTCTCCACTAAATCCGGCGGCAAAACCTCCGTGATGTCGGCGCTCTACTACGTCGAGCGCAAGCACACGTTGATTTGTCGGCACGTCCGCGTTGTCATCGCCCTCAAGCGTGCTCGAATACGCGGGCATCGCGTCGCGCATCCACGCGTGCATGAACGGCAGGTCGCCGACGGTGCTGGGCGACAGCCACGGATCGACCGCGCCGTTGAGCAGCACTTCGCTCATGTCATCGGCAGAATCAACCATCAACGTCGCGTCGGCCAGTGGGCGATTGTCCGTACCTCTCACGATCGCCCTGGGATGACCATTGGTACCCTGTCCCGCAACGCCGGCGGAGGTCCCCCCCACGTCCAGCATGATCGAACGAATCTCTGAGATGCTCGTCGTGGCGATATCAATGATGCCCGATGCCGAAGTAGGTCTCTTATCGATAACGATTTGATCGGCGGCAGTGCCATCGGTATTGAAATCATAAAACACGACAGGCAAGTCGGCTTGATTGGTATCGTTGCCGCCACGGTGTGCGAACGCCTTATAGATGCTGCCCATCGCAGGTTGGTAGGCGATCTGATATTCGCTGTCGAGATATTCTACGGGCACGTCGATGAGCGTCGCACCGCCCATTCCATCGGGAACAGAAATCGTCGGCTGGTTCTTCGGCTCGACCAACAGCGTCGCAAGCCGTAGCAGGCTCCAGTCCGACGCGTATTCGTTCGGCCCGCCGATGTCGCCGAGATGTGAACCGTTAGAACCGGGTCCTGTCCGCGCCGGATTGTTGATATCACCATCGAACGGCGTCGGGAACAGATAGGCATCCCGGCCTTCGCTGTCGAAGTCGTCGCGAGTGCCGTGGCCGTAATAGATGCGAGCCTCGTTCGCCGACGCGATGCGGTCGGGCAGGTCCAAACCCGGGCTGACCATTGGCCTGCTGGTTGTAAACTCGCCGCGCGCATAGAACATCAGTTCGTCAATCCGGCGTTGGACAGCGTTCGCAGCACCGGGCGCAAGCGAGATATTGCCCGCTGTTCGTTGATGGTGGATGACCATGAACCCGTCGCGGGTCAAGCTTTCGACGTCGAGCCGCATCTGCGATTCGAGGGTCGCTGCGGCTTGTGTAAAGCCGCTGACCCGGCGCCCGCCCGTGACCGTTTCGCCCACCGTTTGGAAGATCTGCGCGACGCCGACGGTAATCAGCGCGATCGCACCGATCGTGACGATCAGTTCGATCACCGAGAACCCGGCTCTGCGTGGAAGATTGCCATGCGTCACATACATCATGGTCGCTTCTCCAGAATAATCGGATCCGCGACCGGCGGGATCGATGATGCTACGAACGGCCCGATCTCTTCGGGCTTGATGTCCTCTGGATCCGCAGCGGACGGTGGGAATTCGCTCCGCGCGACTGTCTGCGGCACGGGCGGATCAATCCGCAGCAACAAATTGTTCGTACCATCCGCCATCACCTTCGACGCCGTGATTCCATACACGTTGCCATGCCGATCAACGATGCGCTGGCCCTGGCGAGTCAATAAGGATGCAACCTCACCCGCGTTTCGACCCCGCACATCGGTCACGCCCGTCACAAGTATCGCATCCGCGGGCCTGCCCGAACTCTGGCTCCAAGTTGTCTCGCCCGCGTAGCTGAATACTTCTACATCAAAGCCGAACAATTCCGCGTAGCCGCCGCTACCGTTGCGTGTCGGAATGCCGCCGCCGTCTTCTGCCACCGGCATACGCGCAGGCGTAGCTCCTTGAAGCAGGCTCCAGACCGAGGCTGTTGGATCAGTGCGATCGCGGATGTTGGTATCGACAGGTCGCACGAACACTGCCACTCGGACCAAGTCCCGGTCATCGCCCATCCCTACATCCGGCGCCAACGCCGCGATATCCCACACGAATCTCGGCCCCGAGGGCCGCACGGCGTCCGATGATGGCCACAGGCGTTCACTCAATGGGATCGTGATCGAGGGACCGCTGATCGAGTTCCACTCGACCACCGAAGGGTCGCCGTCGTGGAGCATCACCCACTCGCGTCCCGATGTTATGGAAACAAGGTACGGGTTGATCGCCGCCCACCCCTGGTTGGGGTTGTCGAGCATCTCGTGCGACGCGAGGTATGACTTGATGCTCGAAACAAACACCTCGCCCGCTGCAGCGTTGGAAGCATCGCGTTGCTGCGCGACCACCACCGGAAACACCGCTGCAAGCCCGAGCAACCCGAGCGCGAGCACGGTGACCGCGATGAGCACCTCGATCAATGAGAAGCCGCGACGGTACATACGATGCATAGGAAGTATCATGGTGCCCCCACCTCTTGGCCCGCCTCGACCAGATCCACGAGCGAGCCATCGGCGCGGTTGAACGTAAACAACAACGCTCCGGGCGTGCCCTCAGCAAACGCAGTGGGTTCAGTGACATTCCCCGTCTCTAACCAATCCGACGCTTTATCAAGGTCGAAGTTCGTAATCGGGCTCGGCGTCATCGCATCGTCATACAACGCACCAGTGTCTTGATTGACCCGCAGATCGAGTGCGATCGCAAGCTCTCGCTCAAGGTATAACGCCACCGCCCACACGGGGCGTGTGAGCACCGTATCGCTCGACACATTGCCCATCATGTTGGCACGAGACTGAACTAATATTGGATCATCAACCCGCATAAAGTTGCGATCCGCCATGTGCCCACGCATGAACCGCGCCGGGTCTTCAGCATCGAACAACTCTTGCGCCCCGGGCCGGCCTGAACGATCGGACACGGATGGCCGACGCAACAGCACCAACGCCTCGGTGTTGTCCGACTTGATCCGGCCCGTCCCGCCCTCGAAGCGCACCATGAACGTCTGGCGGTCGTCGCCGTCGATCTGCGAGAACTGGTCGTAGAACCCCGTCTCCGGGAAGACCCAGTTACTTCGGTTCGTAGAGGGGTCAGGGTCCGCGAACCACTGCGCAGTAGTGTCGTTGTCGGTCACGAGCCCACGAACCATCCAGCCGCCGGGCAGTGAGACAGGCTGAACGCTCCCATCGGGCACGAACATATCACGCTTGGTTGTCAACATCGGATCCGCAGCGACCATGTCGGGCATCGACCCGACCTGCACGCACGTCACGATGGTCAGGCGACCCGCACCGCTCCCGCTCTCACCGGGTTCGTAGGTGAACACCGCAGCGGTGTCCGTGCCTCGAAACTGCTGGAGCGCCAGCGTGCGAGCGCCACCGATCGCAGCTTGAAGCTGTGTTTGTGCAAGCGAACGACGTTGCGAAGCGATCAGCGAAGCGAACGCTGGCACCGCCACCGCAAGCAACAGCACGATCGCAGCCATCACCACGATCAGTTCCATGAGCGTAAAGCCCGCGCGAACCGATCTTTTGATGCTGCTTTGATGTATGGTTCGGCTGTGGTTCATCGCCCCACCTCCATCACGTCGTCTTCGGTGCCGAACAGCATGTCGCGTCCCGCTGAGACGATCGCGAACGTCGCGTTCCGCAGGTCCTGATTCACGTCGGGATCGCCCACCACAGCGGGCACGTTGAGATCTGCTTGCGAAGCGATCGTCACCTCGGGCAGCCAGCGGTAATACCTGTAAGGTGTCCCGAAGCGATCAACCACTACAACATTGCCTTCCACCATGTCAGTGTCGCGCAGTTCGAGCTTGACCCCGCCGCCGCGACCCGCGTCAAGGAAACCGTCATACTCCCGACCGCGCGTCTCGAACGTGCCGTCGGTTCTCGGCTTGCGAAAGCCCGAACCCTCGACGCCGTCGATCTCTTCATCGAGCGCACCCACGAGGTAATACGCAAGGCTGAACTCGCTCCACCGATCGTTGTCCGGCGGGTCCATGATGGTCTCGTCCCGCAGGAATACCTGAGCGTCATCAGCATCCGCTGTCACACGGGAGGTCGGGTCGTAGACCGCGATCCTCAGCTCGGCAGGATCACGATCGAGCCGGGGCGAAGCGCCGTCTTCCACCAACGGCGGCAAGAACCCGAACTCGGCCTTGAAGCTGGTCACCGCGTTGCGGATCGCTGCCAAGTCCTGCTTGGTCGCCGAGTCATTGGCCTGACCCGTCAGCGCACCAAACCCGACCGACAAGATGCCGATAAGCAGCGCGATCACAAGGATCACCGCGAGGATCTCGATCAACGAGAAGCCACGAGCTGATCCACGCGAAAGCTGTACCCCACCGGGTCCGGTCTGGACCTGCGTGCGGACCTGTCTATTGAACTGTGAACTAACCTCGTACAACGTACGCATTCCTTCCGATTTAACCGCCCTGGAGCGACTCGATCATGGCTACCAAAGGCATGAACATCGCCACCACGATCGTCCCGACCATCCCGCCCAGACCCACCACCATGAGCGGCTCAAGCAGACTCACCAAAGCCCCCACCGCGACATCAACCTCTTCGTCGTAGTTGTCCGCGATCTTGATGAGCATCGCGTCAAGCTCGCCCGTCTCCTCGCCCACGTCGATCATGTTGACGACCAGCGCGTCGCACGTC
>CAYUVO010000079.1:0-11865 GCA_964448185.1 uncultured Phycisphaeraceae bacterium | reverse complement strand
AGATGGAACGCGACGGAGCGTTTCTGGTCGTTACCGATCTCGGCGTCCGGTATCGCAGGCCGATCCGCTACGACGACCTGCTCGAGATCCGCACCACGCTCATCAGCACCACCGCCATTCGGCTCTGCCACGAATACGAAATCCGCGTCCTCGAACGAGCCTCCATGCCCATCACCACGGGCAAGATGGTGACGACCGCGCGCACGACGCTGGTCTGTGTGGACGCCGATGGAAAGCCCAGGCCGCTGCCAGAGTTTCTCAAGTCACGCTAACCTGCACTGCCCGGGTCCACTTCGGCTGAGCCACTCCACTATTTATCCACCATGTCCCCTACCCCTCCAACTCGACCCCCCCCCTCAAGCTTCCCCTCCTCAAGAACCCCCCCCTCAAGAACCCGCGACCAGTCTCGCACGGGCAAGCCTCGTGGCAAAAAACGCTGGGGACGCCGGATCGTCATCACATTGGTGGTGCTCATCTCGCTCACCGCGGTGAGCTGGTGGCTCTTCAAAGGACCGATCACCCGCGCCATCGTCCTCGGCGAACTCGAAGAAGCATTAGGTACCCCGGTAGATGCCTCGCGGGTCGAGCTCCTCGCTGATGGCTCGCTCGTGCTCGATGACGTGGTGCTCCGCATCCCCTCCATCAGCGGCCCTGCTTCCGAGCTGCTCAGCGCCGAACAGATCCGGGTCTTCCTCGAACTCGGGACCGACGGCCCAACGCCCCGCAGAATCGAGATCCACAAACCGATCATCCGCCTGAGCCGAGATCAACAGACCGGAGCGCTCAATGCGCTCGGGCTGACCCTGCCCGAGAGCGACGACGACGATGACCAGACGCTGATGCTCCCCGAGTTGGAGATCACCGAAGGCAGACTCGAGTTCGGAGAGCACGGCCCCGACGGCTTCACCCTGCTCAAAGCCATCCCGCTCGTCGGTGAGGTCCAGCCTCTGACCGGCACCGATCTCGAAGGATACTCCATCGCCGTGCGCACGCCCGAGGGCAGCTCCGACTCGCCGAGCGTTCCGATGCAGATCACCGGGAGCATCGGGGAGCACGGCATCACGCTGCGGCTCGATCGCGTGAGGCTCCAAGAGTGGCTGCCTCAAGCGGTGCCCACCGCGTACCGAGAGCTGTTCGAGTCGCTCGATCTGCGCGGCGACGTCGCCAGTGTGATGTTCTCGGCTGCGATGGACGGTAAAGGTCTCGAAACCCAGGTTACGCTCGACGGCGTGCGCATGAAACTGCCCCTCGATCAGTGGCTCGCCGCCGCTGATTCGGGTGATCAACGACCACCGATCGAAACCACCGTCAACACCGGCACGCTGCATCTCAACGACCAGGGCTTCGTGGCCACACTCGACACCAACGCTGCGGGCGTGCCCATGAGCATCAACCTCGCGCATCACGGCCTCGCCCTCGACGCGCCGTTTGATCTGTCCATCGACGTCAAGGCCTACGCGATGCCCAAGAGCCCGCCGTGGCTCGGGTATCTGCCCGCGGGCGTTCAGCGACGCATCAAGTCATTCTCTGATCCCACTGGGGTCTTTGATGCGCAGATCAGCGTCGCACGCAAGCGGGGCGAATCAAAGCCTTGGGTCGAGGGCGATATCCAGTTCCGTGACGCGGTCGCTGCGTTCGAGGGGTTCCCGTATGAGGTGCGTTCACTGAGCGGCACCGCTCACTTTGATCCTGATGCATTGGTGCTCACCGATATCACGGGCGCTTCGCCGCAGGGGGCCAAGGTTCTGGTCAATGGTCGCATTGCTCCGCCCGGTCCGGGCGCGAAGGTGTCGCTTGATATTGATGTCCACGGCGTGCCGTTGGACGATGCGATGAAGGACGCGATGGGGCCTCAGCGTCGTCGGATCGTCGATGGCTTGTTCCATAAGCCGAGCTATGACCGGCTCGTTGAGCTGGGGTTGGTAGGTGGGGACGATGCAGAGGCGTTTACACTTGGCGGAAGTTCCGACGTGAGCATCCGCATTCGTCGCGATCTGGGCAAAGATTCGCCATGGCAGCGTGATATCCGAGTGACGCTCGACGAAGCCGGTTTCGTCCCCGAGGCGTTCCCGCTGCCGGTAATCGCTGAGGACGTCGTCATCTCGCTCGACGGCAAGACCGCGATCATCGACCAAGGCCGATTCCGCTCGATGACCGGTGACGGCGTCGTTGATCTCTCGGCAGAAGTCGATCTTGCCAAGACCGAACACACTTCGATGTGGCTCTCGCTGACCGCTCAAGACATCCCGGTGGATGATCGGCTGGTCTACGCGGTGTCCAACGCGGGTGCTGTCCAGCGAGGCGCTGCCATGATGACGCGCGCACTCGCCGGGCTTCGGCTCCAGGGGCTCGTGGACTGCGAGGCAACGATTACCACCGGCACCCGCCGGAGCACGCCCGGAGAAAACGCCGAGTACGACGTCGCGGTCGATCTCAATCATCTCACCGCTTCGCCCGAGGGCAGCGATGGTTCGTTGCTGATCCGCGATGTCGTGGGCACCATCGTCGCCAACTCCCAGAGAGCCGGGATCAATCTCGAAGGCCAGCTTTCGTATCAAGATCAAGACGCCGGGCTCGCCAAGGTGTCGATCGAGGTCGATCGTCAGCAGTCACAACAAAATGACTCGGCCTTTACGGGAAAAATCGAGGCCGTCGGGCTCGATCTGCAAACACCCGTCGAGCAACTCGTTGCGGTGTTCGCAACCGAGACCGCTCGGGCGATGGCCGAGCTCCGCGAACGATACCAACCCACCGGCGTCGCGTCGCTCGTCGTCGGGCTTGATGGTCGGGGTGAACAAGTCGAACGTGCCACGGTTGATGTGAACAACACCCAACGCGCCGAGATCGACACGCCGATAGGACGCGCATGGTTCACACAGCACGCGGGGAGCATGCGGTACGTCCCCGAGCTGGGCGACGATCGCACAGGCAACGGCGTCGTCACACTGACCGATGGTCGTGGCCAGATCGGTTCGGGAACCCAAGTTGCAGCGAGCTATCAAGCCAGCGGGACGTGGCACCTCGAATCACGCGACCAAGCCTCTATGGGCAGCGGCGATCTTGAACTGGTGCTTTCATCAGCGAAGAGCGAGCATCCTCTGACGCGGGCGGTGCTCGAACGCTCGTTGCCCGAGAATCTCGTCGATGACCTGCACCGGTTTGATCCCTCGGGACCGATCGACGCCAAGCTCCAACTCCGCTGGCAACCGGGCCAGAAGCTTGCAGCCAGCGGCGACGTGTTCCCCGGAGCCATCGAGATCACCCGCGGCGATCGCAGGGTGCTTGTCGAACGTCTCGCGGGCGTGCTGCAACTCAGGCCAACCGATCGGCCCACCGGAGGACGCTTCGCCGATCTCCAGTTCGCTCTGGGCACGCAAGAACCCGGATCCAAACCAAGACCCCAAACCACTCTCACCGGCGGCTGGGAAAGCGATTCGGAAAACGGCGGAAAGCTCGATCTCAACCTCTCGCTCGATGCGCCCTCGGGGCTCGAAGACGACGTGCGTGCGATCCTCCCCGAGCCGATCGCGCGCGCGCTCATAGGCGTTGCGATCAAGTGCGACAGCCCGATGCACGCGGAGCTTTCCTCTTTGATCGTCAACTGGTCGCCTTCGGGTGAAGTGACGTATTCGCTCGATGGGCAGGCCACGGTCCGCGATGCTCGCGCACAAGTTGGCACCGCGATCACCGAGCTCGATGGCGTGGTGCGCTTCCACTCCCAGAGCGATCCCCAGGCACCCAACGGCATCGCGTACGACGTCAACGTCGAAGCCGACCGCATGAGAGTCGCCGGGATCAGAGCCACCCATGGCAGGGTGCTGATCACCGAAGGCAAAGATGGTGAGATCCTCGCGGTTCCCGAGATCAGCGCCCAAGTTCATGGCGGACGCATGGTGGGCGTCGCGAGTCTCAAAAGCCCCGAATCAGAACTCGACGAATCCGGGCAGCCCGCCCCGGCACGATTCGAGGTGGATCTTCGGCTCGCTGCGGTTGCGTTCGCTGAGGTGCTCGCAGACCTCCGCGTCAAACCCGACCAGCCCGTCTCGACGGATGATGAGGGTGTGGGCGAGACCGATCTGCAGATGCGTGACCGCTCGCGGGGGCTCATGGATGCGCGGATCGGGCTTCGTGGCGTGGTGGGCAAGCGTTCGACGATGGTCGGGCAAGGCTCGGTGGTGATCGGTGGCGGGCGGGTGCTGGACCTGCCTTTGGTGCTTCGGCTGATTCAGGTCAGCAACCTCGAAGCCCCCTCGGACGACCCCGTGGACATGGCTGAGGCCACGTTTGTCGTTCAGGGCGACCGGGTGAACTTCGAGAAGCTCTCGGTGTATACCCCCTCGATCGAGATCGCCGGTCACGGCACGATGCGGTGGATCGACCAGGATCTGGACCTACGATTTGCGTCCCGCAGAGTCAGAAGGATTCCGATTCTCAGCGAGGCTCTCGAGCGGTTCCGTGACGAGCTGGTGCAGACCCGGGTCTCGGGAGTGCTCTCAGAGCCCAGAATCTCGCTTTCGCAGTTCAGCGGTACTCGCAAGCTCTTTGCTAGGCTGTTCGGCGGAGGAAAGGACGAGGCCCAGCTCCGGCTCGATCGTGCCCGGCGTCTGGCCCAACAACGCGAACGGACCCGCCGGGTAGACGATCAGGCGAGCAGATTTCTGTCGACTTCGCCTTCCCAAGGCTCCAACATGCCCGCTACCACCAACCCCTAATCGATCCCTCAATGGAGATATCTCTTGAACCAAGAAGCACCCGGACGCCGCGACGAACTCGAACCAAGCCCACGGGTGATCGACGCAGCTGAGATTGACCTTCAGCCCGAGAAGCCCGTCCAGAGGCGGGCCGACGACCCCGAGGTTCAGGAAGCCATCGACGGGCTCATCGAGCGCGTCAACGGCGGCCCCGTGGGCAAGTTCGAGGGCCGAATGGTCCGCGAGCTGATGACCGCCGGGCTCAAGCTGATCCCCGATGGCCGTGACACGGGCGAACTCAAGCTCATGACCGCGACGATCAAAGAACTGCGGTACGCCTTTCGTGTGTTCGGGCGTTATGTCGAGGAACCCAAGGTGACGATCTTCGGCTCGGCGCGCACGCCCGAAGATCACGCCGATTACACATCAGCGGTCGAGTTCGGCAGGCTGATGGCCGAGTCGGGTTGGATGTCCATCACCGGCGCAGGTGATGGGATCATGAAAGCCGGGCATGTTGGACCAGGTCGCAAGGCGAGTTTCGGGGTGGCGATCCGTCTGCCCTTTGAGACCACCGCCAACACCATCATCGCCGACGACGAGAAGCTGATTCACTTCCGCTACTTCTTCACTCGCAAGCTCATGTTCTTGTTCCACTCCGATGCGATCGCCCTCTTCCCGGGCGGCTTTGGCACCATGGACGAAGCCTACGAAACCCTCACCCTCATCCAGACCGGCAAAGCCTCGATGGTCCCCATCGTGCTCGTCGAGGGCGAGGTCGGGTATTGGGAAGCCTTCGAGCGGTTCACTATTGACACGTTGCTCAAACGCGGGCTCATCAGCCCCGACGACACCAATCTCTACAAGATCTGCCGAACGCCTCAAGAGGCCGCGGTGCATATCCACCACTTCTACCGCCGATACCACTCATCGCGGTACATCCGTGACACCTTGATTTTGCGCATCAAGTCGAAGCTGGCCGACAAAGAGATCGAGCTGCTCACCAGCGAGTTCCGCGATCTCATCAAGTCCGGCGGCATCTCCCAGCACGATGGTCCGCTCGATGGCGAGAGCGATGCCTATCCCGAGCTGTGCCGATTGAGCTTCCACCACACCCGGCGAGGCTTCGGGCTTGTGCGGGCGATGATCGACCGGATCAACGACTTTGAGGGCATTCAGGCCTAAAGCCTGCCCTTTGGCTCGGAGCCTGAGAATCGGTGGTTCGGGGCTTTGGCAGCCTTATAGTGGCATGTGATGAGTGAATCCCGAGTCTCGATGCTGATGGTGACTGTTCTTGCTGGTGTACTGCTGGCTTTGGGAGGCTGCGCATCGAGCCAGAATGATCCTACGACAGACGACCTCGGCTCGGGTTCGCCCGGCGTGCGCAGCAGCCGCTCTGGGCTCGAACTCAGACGGTGGGTGATCCGGGGTTCGCGTGGGCAGGCAGATCGCGTGCTCGGGGTGCTCGCGGATTCGTCGGCTCTGGATGTGCCGAGTGAAGCGACCCGCTGGGAACACAGCGGCGTGCGCGCAGCGATCATCTCTGCACACGATGTCGAGGTGCTCCGCGACTATCTCGCGGGCGGCGCTCCGGCACCAGACGCGAGCGACGAGACCAACGCGGGCGGGCTCGGCGTGCTGGTGCAGGATCAAATCGAGTGGATCGGCTTGCTCCCTGAGTGGGTGCCGATTCATCGTGGACCGGTGCATCCTGCGACGACCGCGATGATTGATTCGGGGCCGTTGCGGGTCGATCAGGGTTCGGTGTCGCTGCTGAGTCGGGCTTGGGTGATGCCCGGTCTCGATGGCGGAAAGCTGCACGTCGAGCTGGTGCCACAGGTCCCGGTGCAGGGCGCACAAGGCACGGTGTTTGTAGATGGTGCTCCTCTCATGCGTCAGCATCTGGGCACCTCGTTGGCACCGGGTCAGGCGTTGATCGTGTTCCCGACCGGGTCGTGGCAGCGAGGGGATTCTCCTGACCAAGACGGACGAGCTGCGCAGGGGCGAGCGGAAACCGGATCAGCCCAACCCTCGCTCGATCAGGTCGTCGGTCCGCCTGCGCCTACCACGCCAACGCTCGGCGAACTGATGCTCGTCGTCGATGATCCAGAAGGCGATCGAGTACTCGAATACGTGCTGGTCTTTGTGGCTCATCTGCCTCAAGCTCTTGATGATTTCGAGGTGATTGAGCGCACCGACGAATCTCTCGAAGCAACCCCTGAGCAGGCGGACCCGATCGCTGAGTTGCTCGAAGAACCAGAATCAAACCTCGAAGCTGATCCAGTCGCCGACCCCGCAGTTGAACCACCAGCAGAACCCAACACTGAAACTGATCCTGAAACCAACCCTGATCCCATCACTGACCCCGCGCCTGAGAACGGGTCGGCGGCCCCATGACGCTCGGCTTCGCTGCGGTGGCGTTCGTCGTCGGGCTCGTGCTGTTGGTCAAGGGGGCCGATTGGCTCGTCCACGGCTCGGGTTCCATCGCAGAAGGCGCGGGGATCAGCAAGCTGGTCGTTGGGCTGACCGTCGTCGCGTTCGGCACCAGCGCTCCCGAACTCGCTGCCACGATCGGAGCTTCGCTCAAAGAAGGCGCAGAGGGCTTGGTGGTCGGCGCGGTGGTGGGCTCGAACATCGCAAATCTTGCGTTGATCCTGGGTGTCAGCGGCGTGATGCGCTGGCTGCCGTGCGATCGCGGAGTGGTGTACCGCGAGATGCCGATCATGATCGGAGTGATGGCGCTCGGGGTTGTGGCGATGCTCGGAGGGAGCGTTACTCGGGTCGAGGGCGTCGGGATGGTCGCGCTGCTGGCGATCTATATCGCGTATCAGTACATGTCGTCGCGCAAGGCGCGGGTGCTCGAACGCGAGAAAGCGGCACACCTCGAAGAGCCGCCACTCAAGAACCCCAAAGGCTGGTGGTTCAAGCAGATCGGGCTGGTGCTGATCGGGGTGGCGTGTCTGACGGGCGGAGCCGAGCTATTGGTTCGGGGTTCGGTGACGATCGCGACGGCTCTTGGCGTCCCAGAGTTCATCGTGGGTTTGACGATGGTTGCGTTCGGGACGTCGCTCCCGGAGCTGGCGACTTCGATCCGCGCCGCGATGCGCGGGCACAGCGAGCTTGCGGTGGGCAACATCGTCGGGTCGAATGTCTTCAACGTGCTCGGCGTCCTCGGAGTGACCAGCGCTATCTTTGGTGCAGAGGTACCTCAAGCCGCGATGCAGCGTGACGTCTGGGTGATGCTCGCGCTCGGGGTGGTGCTCGTCCCGATGCTCAGGGTGGGCTGGGGGCTCGGGCGATTAGGCGGGTCGTTCTTGCTGGCGGTCTATGCGGCGTACCTCGTGACGGTGTTCGTGCAGCAGTCGTAGAGCAGGTTGTGTGATCTCTGAGACGGGTCGTGCGATTCAGGCTGGCCCAGAGCGGTCCGAGAACTCTCGTCTGACATGATCGGTTCCATTCGAGCGTGCTCTGCGCCGATACTCGAGCAGGAACCATCAAGTGCTCAGAGTGACACCATTGCAAGCTCGTGAAGGGATGGAGCTGGCCTTGCCGCTGGGGCATCCTGTGCGCACGGATCGGGTGCTGCTCAGTGCGGGCAGCAAGCTCACGCCTCGGAGCATCCGCCGATTGCGCGAGATCGGGATCGAGCATCTGTGGATCAGGTACCCCGGGCTCGAAGACCTCGAACGCTGGGTAAGCCCGGCGCTCGCAGAGGCCCAGCTCGGGCTTCGGCGGTGCGTGGCCCGCGCCTTCGATGGGCTCGATCGACAGAACGGCTCGCGGCTCGAGTTCGCGGCGTACCGCAGGGCGGTCACCACCATGGTCAGCCGATTGCTCGATCGCAGATCGGCAGCGGTGCTGATCGAAGAGATCGGCAGTGCGCACAAGCCCGCGCTGCGACACGCGGGCAACGTGTGCTATCTGAGCCTGCTGCTCGGGCTTCGGCTCGATGCGTACCTCATGATTGAACGACGCAGGCTCAGCGGTGCCGCGGCTCGGGAAGTCTCCGGACTCGGCGTCGCGGGCATGCTCCACGACGTAGGCATCGGTCGGCTCAGCCGCGAAACGCTCGAACAATGGGCGACCCATCCCGAGCACGACGACAAGCACTGGCAGTTGCACGCGAGGTTGAGCTACGAGGCGTCCCGCGCGGGGCTCGATCCGGCGTCGGCGTCGGCGGTGCTCCACCACCATCAACGCTTCGATGGCTCTGGGTTCCCCGAGCGACTCACCATCAGCGGCGAGAGCGAACCGCTCGCCGGGCGGGGCATCCATGTCTTCGCCCGCGTGCTCGCGGCTGCCGACCTGTTCGATCAACTGCGTTCGGGAACCGATGGCGCATCGCCGGTCACGAGTGATCTGGTGACCGCCGACGGACCGATCAGCACCGTGCGCGCACTTCGGCTCTTTCAAGAAGCGCCGATCAGCGATTGGCTTGATCCGATCGTGCTCCTTGGGTTGCTGTCGGTGGTGCCGCCGTTTGCGCCGGGGACCATTGTTCGATTGAACTCGGGCGATCACGCGGTCGTCAGCGGTTGGGATCCGTCGGACCCGTGCAGGCCCAAGGTAAGGATCATCAACGACCCCGATCGGCTCGTCGAGGGCGAGAGCGATCTGCGGGAGCTGGATTTGCAGTTGATGCGGGGCGTGTATATCTGTGAGGCCGAGGGCCGCGATGTGGAGGCGGACTTGTTTGGTCCGGTGCCCGCTGGGCGAGAACTTGACCGCCGGATCAGCGCGATGGGCCCGGACCCGGGGATGCTGCGCATCGGGGCATGATTGGGAGGCGTAGTGGTGGGGCAGTAATGGTTAGCGGCGTCTACGAGCAGCAACCAAGCCGCCGAGGCCAAGGACCGTTGTGCTCGCGGGCGTTGGGATCACTTCAAGTGTGATGGTATCCAGAAACCCCGAGACAGGAAGGGAACGGTCGGAGCCGCCGAGATCGCCATCTCGAACCCTGACGCCCGCAAGCTCGATGGTGACCAAGCCGATATCGGTGGCGGTCCATTCAAAGCTGAATACATCGCCCCTGGTGTTGTGGACGTGTGGCAGAAGCTGCAGATAGAACGCACTGTTGAGCGAAGCCCCGTCCGGAGTGCCGGGATTGAGAACCTGACCCGGGAAGTTCCAAACGCCTTCGGCGGCGGTTCCGATTTCATTGTCAGCGGTGAAACCAAACCCGCCCGAATCAAGAACCCTATCGCCGTTACTGAACGACAATGTGATGGTGACGGTATCGCCGGGAGCGAGAACGTCGTCCGAGGTGGACAGGCTGAAGCCTTGGCCTAAAGCTGAGCTTGTAGTGCCAACGACTGCGATCAATGTGATAGTACGGAACATCTGATTTCCTCTCTCCAAAGGGATGAACGAATCGGGTTACTCTCCGGGCGAAGTCTTTGGGTCGGCTTTGGTCGAGTCCGCGATCTCCTCGGTCACGTCGTCAACATGTTCGGCCTTGTCTGCGGCTTCGGTCGTAGCGGGTTCTGCAGCGTCAGTTTCCAAAGCCTCGGTCTTCGCCTTGGGCGTGTGCGAGGCATTCGCCATTCTGCGGTCCCGGCCCTTTCGGCCACGCTGCGAAGGCATCACACTGCCCTCGTCGTCGAGCGTGTAGCCCGCTGCGAGCAGGGATGCCGATTCCCATTCGTTCTGAATGATCTCGCTGGGATCGGGTTCACGGGTGAGCACCCGGTCGCCCTCGTCGAGGCCGCTGGTGATTTCTGCGAGCACGTCGGAACGCCGACCGAGTCCGATGGGTTGGCGTCGGAATCGCGAACCCTTGGGAACATAGACAAACCGGACGGGTCCATCGTTGAACACCGACTGCACCGGGATGCTCAGGGCATCGTCCACGGTGTCCATCGTGATGACGGCCTCGGCCCGCATCGAAGGCTTGAGCACGCCTTGGTCGCCCGTGGCGTCGAGCGCGACGCGGACGGTGTATTCGCGACGATTGGGATCGCGCCAGCCGCCGCTCTCGGCGAGCACGCCGATGGATTCAACCTTGCCCTGGAAGACCTGTCCGCCGGTCGCGTCGATCTTGACCGAGACCGCGAGCCCGGGCCGGATGCGACCCGCGAGGCTCTCGTGGACCCGCACCGAAGCGATCATCTCGGAGGTATCGGGCAGCGCCATCAGCAGATCGTTAGGTCGAACGTTCGAGCCGATCTGGAGCGGGCCTTCGTTGCCGCCCCAGCCAAAGCGATTCTGTTGCATGCTCGAGGCGTAGACCACGAGACCGGCAGAAGGCGCGATGATCGTGGCGAGTTCGAGCTGCTCCTGAAGCTTGGCGAGCTTGCTCGATCGCAGCTCGAAGGTCCGCTTGCGGTTCTCGAGCGTAGAGTTCTTCGAGGACAGATTGATCTCGTTCTTCTTGATGATCCGGTCGAGTTCTGCGAGGGCTTCTTCGGCCTCGTTGAGCTTGCTCTTCTCGTCACGCGGATGCTGGTACGCCTCGTACACCTGCTGATCGAGCTTGGCGGTTTCGACCTTGGCTCGGGCATCGATGAACGCGATCTCGTCGAGGTCGCGTTCGTTCTGGCTCACGAAGCCTTCGGTGAGGAGTTCTTCGCTGCGGTCGAACCGGTCCGAGAGACGCTTGAGCTGGCGTTCGGCTTGCTCGATCGAGAGCTGGAGGTCTTTGCGTTTCTTGACGACGTCGCCATCACGCCATTGTTCGAGGGCAAGCTGGGCGATATCGACACGCATCTGCCCAGCGCGGAGTCTGGATTCGTTCTCGCTGATCTGGATCTTGAGCGCGTTCTCAGCCGCTTCGACATCGGCACGCGAGGACTCAACGCGGACCAGCTCCTCGTCGATTTTCTCCTGAATGCTCGACGTGTTGAGCTTGACGAGCACATCGCCCTCGGACACGAGCGTGCCCTCAGCGACCACCTCGACGATGGTGGACTGGGTTTCGAGCTTCGAGCGGATCTCGATCTGCTCTTTGGCTTCGAGTTCGCCTGTCGCGTTGGTGGTGATCTCGAACCCGGTCCGCTGGACCGATGCGAGATCGGTGGCGTCATCGTTGGAGTCGCCGCCATCCCAGGGCTTGACGACCATGGCAGCCGCTCCGAGGACGACCACTGTTGCGACGCCGATGGAAAGACCTAACAATCGTTTCATGGCATGTGCTCCAAATCTTTGGCGTGGGGGGGCATGGGGGGGGGTGGGGCTCTGG
>CAYUVO010000078.1:0-12080 GCA_964448185.1 uncultured Phycisphaeraceae bacterium | reverse complement strand
CAACCCGATCGACGACGAGATGGCTTCGCTGCTCGGCGACGACTGATCGAACACCCCCCCCGCCCCCCGCCCCCCGTACCCACGCGCACGCGAAAAACAAGCGAACGCCAGAGGTTCTCCTATGTGAGCCTCTGGCGTTGTTTATTTGAAGAGAGGCGTTATTGTCGGGCGAGAGTAATGCGGTGCCATCAATCGTGCCGGAGCGCCACGATCGGGTCGTGCCGGGCAGCCTGAATCGCCGGGTACAGACCCGCCATCAAGCCGACGACCGTCGCAACGCTGAAGGCGAGTGCGATTGACCACATCGTGATCTGCGTGGCGAACGAGGAATCCCCGCCGCCGAGCAGGCCCCACTCGGAGAGCTTGGGCAGCATGAGCGAAAGCCCTACGCCAAGGGCAATCCCGAGCAGCCCACCGATGGCGCTGATGACACCCGTCTCGATAATGAACTGGATCAGGATGTGCTGGCGGGTCGCTCCGAGTGCTCGGCGGATACCGATCTCGCGGATGCGTTCTTGGACGGTGGCGAGCATGATGTTCATGATCCCGATGCCGCCCACGAGCAGCGCGATGCCCGCGATCGTGCCGAACACCAACGTATAGGTCGTCGCGGTTCGGCGAGCTTGTTCGAGCAACTCGTAGGGCACGACCATCGTGAGGTCCGTCATGCCCGGGTGACGCACCGCCATGATTCGCTCGAGCCTGCCGCTGTCGATCATGACCGAGTCTCGGTCGGGGCTCTCCATGTAGATCTCTGAGATTTCGACTTCGCTGCCCGAGAACGAGCCGGATTCGCGGCGGACGAACGTATCACCGAACACGACCTTGGCGGTTGTGATCGGGAGGTGAAGATCGAAGTTGAGATCCCTCCCTACCAACGCCCCGCCCGCGCCGCCAGCCAATCCCACGGGTTCGAGCACGCCGATGACGGTCAGGGCTTTTTCGTCGATGCGGATGGTCTGGCCGATCGGGTCTTCAGCGGTAAAGAACTGCCGGGCGAGCTCTGCTCCGATCACCGCGACCATCGCCTGGTCGTCCATGTGCGCATCGTTGAGGTAGATCCCGCGAGCGATCCTGACCCCTGCGACTTTGGGAAAATCGGGTGTTGTGCCGAAGCACTGGCTGGTCAGTGCTTGGCTCCCTCGCAACACCTGAGAGCCGACTTCCTTGAGCGGCACGATCGTCTCCGCGTTGGGGAAGTTGGCCAGAATCACATCGAAGTCATCGCGGGTCAGGCCGTAGCGGTTGATGAAGCTGCGTTGCTGGCCGCCCTGCTGATTGGCTGTCTCGGGGGGCGGCTGCGAGCGGATGATGATGTTCCGAGCCCCGAGCCGCTCGATCTGGAGCAGGGCTTCTCGCTTGGAGCCTTCACCCAGCGAAACCATGGTGATGACCGCAGCGACCCCGAAGATGATCCCCATTGCGGTGAGCACACTTCGCAAAGCGTGCAAGCGGAGGTCGTTGAGAGCAAGTTTGATGGTTTCGAGCAACAGCAAGGCCGATACTCTACCGATGAAACCGCCATCGGAGGCACCATGACCAGTAATGGACGGGTAGAAGTTGGAGAAGAGAGCGAACTGGCCGGGGGCTGGTCATACCGAGTGGCCCGTCTTGACGATCAAGACCGGGTGCTCTCGACCCACAGCGTGGTGCTGTCATGGGTCGATCACGACGCCCTCAGCGGCGGGACCAGCGCCCCCAGCGCGGTGATCCAGGCGGTGCTCCAGGCACTCGTTGACGCTGGGGTTGAGGATTGGCCCGAACGGTTTGATGCTTCGACCGCGAGACGATGGGTGCCTGATCTGGCCGAGGTGGTTGCCCAGAAGCTGTGAGTGGCGTCAGAAGCTGCACGCCCAGTGTCGAATACCGAAGGGGGGACTCGAACCCCCACTCTATTTCTAGAAGTGGATTTTGAATCCACCGCGTCTGCCAATTCCGCCACTCCGGCAAGAGTGATCGCCCGCCATCAAAGACCGGCTCAAGATGTATTGTGCCCCGCCCGATGAGGCGGGTCCACCGAATCGACGCCTACCCTGTCGATTCGATCAAGAGTTTGGGCCGAGGGGTCGCGGGTGTGCCGCGGCTGGACCGGTCCACCACGAAAGGTATGTGCCACCATGGCCGAAACCACCGTTACCGTCACCGAAGCCGGACCCTGCGCACGCAAGCTGGCGTTCGATATCCCTGCTGCTGCGATCGCCGAGAAGCTCGACGGCTCGCTTGACGCACTGGTCACCGAAACCGAGCTGCCCGGCTTCCGCAAGGGCCGCGCGCCCAAGAGGCTCATCGAGAAACGATTCGGCGAGGCCATCAAGCACGAGGCCAAAGAACAGATCGTCTCCGAGGCGTACACCAAAGCGGTCGAAGACAACAAGTTGCAGGTCGTAGGCGAACCCATCGGCGACGACGATCTCAAAGAGCTGCACCTCGACGCATCCAAGGGTGCCAAGTTCGAGATCGAGGTCGAGATTGTTCCCGAGTTTGAGCTGCCCGAGCTTGAGGGCATCGAGATCGCCAAGCCGTTGGTCGAGGTCAAGGACGAGCAGGTTGAGGCCGAGCTTGACCGCGTGTGCCTGACCGAGGGCGATCTTGAGGAACGCGACAACCCCGAAGCGGGCGACTACCTCACGGGTCACGGCATCATGAAAGAAGCCAAGGGCGACGAAGAGTTCTACAACATCAAGGGCGCGGTCGTGCAGATCCCGACCAAGGACAGCGACGGCAAAGGCATGATCCTCGGCGTGATGGTCTCGGACATGGCCAAGCAGTTCGGCAAGCCCAAAGCGGGCGACACGGTTACGGTCAAGGTCAAAGGCCCCGAGCATCACGAGAACCCCGCGCTGCGCGGCAAAGATCTGGAAGTGACGTTCGAGGTTGACGCGGTCCATCGCATCATCCCCAAGAAGCCCGACGAGCTCGCACAGATGGTTGGTTTCGAGAACGCCGACGGGCTCAAAGACGCGATCCGCTCGCGTTTGTTCGAGAAAACCGCTGTTCGCCAGCAGGTCGCGATGCGTCGTCAGCTCACCGATCACCTCGCAGAGAAGGTGGACTTCGCACTGCCCGAACGGCTCACCGCTAAGCAGGCTCAACGCTGGCTCGAGAAGCACCGCATGGAGCTGATGTACCGCGGGCTGCCCGAAGAATCCATCGAGATCCGCATCGCCGAGATGCGTGACGCTTCACAAGATCACGCAGCACGCGAGCTCAAGCTGTTCTTCATTCTTCACAAGGCCGCCGAATCGCTGGAGGTGGAGATCACCGAGGCCGAGGTCAACCAGCGGATCGCGCAGATGGCGCAGAGCCGAGGCGAACGCCCCGAGTTGCTCCGTCAACGCCTGATCTCGCAGCGTCAAATCGGGACCATCGTTCAGCAGATCCGTGAGCACAAGGCGCTCGATGCGATCCTTGCCAAGTCGAAGGTCGAAGAGATGTCGATCGAAGACTTCAACACGAAGTTCAAGGACGCGGCTGCCGAGGTTGCGGATCACGACTAAGTGAGAAGCATCGAGCGGATGATGAACAACCACATCCGGCAATCACCCGACGCCGGGGCTTTCGATCAGGAGGCCTCGGCGTTGTCGTCATTGGAGTCGTCGAGTTCGACACCTGAAGACATCGCAATCAGCGGGGCTTCATCGGTGTCGTGTGCGAGCGTTGCTTCGATGTTGCCGCAGTTGGGGCAGGCCACGCCGTAGACGCCCGGGGTTTCGCCTGTGAGGTCTTGGTTGCAGTGGACGCACATGGGGTGTTCGAGTCGGAGCTTGGAGGCCATGGAGTTGACCATGACGGCGGCGGTGGCGACCGCCATCCCGACGACGGGCCACGCGGGCCAGGTGGTCAGCGAGAGCATCGCAATGGCGACCAATGCCAGTGCGAGGACCAGTGCCAGGGCCTTCATTCTGATCCGCTTCATCCATTCCAAAGCTGGGAACCTCCGTGTGTGTCTCTAGAGTCTATCGGGTACTGATAGGTCAGGACCACATCTTTGTCTGGCTGAGCACCGGATATAGTCATTCACTATGCGAATCCTCATGGTGAACTGGGCCAAGATCTGGGATGGTCCCACCGTGGGCGGTGGGGTCAACGGCTATGCGCAGTCACTCTGCCTCGAACTGACCGCTCTGGGCCATGAGGTCGCCTGGCTCAGCTCAGGGACGTGCTACTCGGCGGTCGGGGCGAGCCCCGAAACCGATCTCGGACCGATCCATGCGGTCCGCCATCAGGACTGGCTCGGGGTCAAGGTCGTCGAAATCGTCAACAGTCCGGTGCTGGCACCGTCTGCTTTCCAGCGGGCCGACGCGGACGCCGAGGTCAGCCAGCCCGAGCTCGAACGGGTCTGCGCCGAGGTGTTTTTTGCCCTCAAACCGGACCTGATCCACTTTCACAACATCGAGGGGTTTTCCGGGGGGTGTCTGCGAGTCGCCAGCCGGGGCCTCGGCGATTGGCCGGGCACCGCCACGCTCTACAGCCTGCACAACTACCACACCCTCACGCCCGAGGTGTACCTCCCGATCAAGGTCGTGAGTCTCTATGAGCCCGAGCGGGTGCCGATCGACCCGAGAACCGAGCGCAGGGTTCGAGCAGGTCTCGAAGAACACACACCCGCACCAGAGGCACAGAGCGATGCTGTGCCAGAGCTGGTCAGCCGGCTTCTGGAGCCCGAGGCCCGCGAGCCGTTCGAGGTCGGCGGCGAGGATCCCCGAGGGATGGCCTCAGTGCTGACCAGCCATGAATCGACGGCGTTCGTGCCTCGGCCCATGAGCGAGAAATGGCAACCCATCTCCAACGATCCCGCCGCTGCGATCGACGATGGGTTCGAGCATCGGCGAGCTGCGATGGTGGGGGCGCTCAACACGATGGACCGGGTGCTGGCGGTATCCGATTTTGTCCGCAAGCGGTTCGAGGCGGAGGGTGTTGAAGCAAATCGAACGCTGACGATGCCTATTGGGACGCGGGCACGAGAGATCTGCGACGAGCATCCCGAGTTGTTGTTTGAGCCTCCGCAGAGGGTGGATGGTTCGGGCCATCGCCGACCGTTGCGGCTGGTGTTTCTAGGGTACGACCACGCCTACAAGGGCCTGCATGTGCTGGCCGATGCGTTGGAACTGATCGTTCCTGAGTTGTTGGCGGAGCTGGATCTTGCGGTCTATGCACAGGCGGGTCAGCGGTCCGAGTGGCGTTTTAGGCGTCTCGAACCGCGATTGGCGAAGCTGGTGTATCACCACGGGTACGGGCCGCAGGATTTACCTTGGATGCTCGGGGGCAAGGATCTTGGGGTGGTGCCCTCGATTTGGTGGGATAATGGTCCCCAGACGGTGTTCGAGCTGTTGGCGTGCGGGGTGCCGGTGTTGGGGGCCGATTTGGGCGGGATTCCCGACGTGATCCGGCACGACACCAACGGGCTGTTGTTCGGCGGCAACGATCGGTACGACCTTGCCAGGCAGATCGTGCGGGCGATCCGTGAACCGGGGCTGATCGAGCGGCTACGGTCGGGGGTCACACCGCCGAAATCGATGGCCGAGCATGGCCGGGAGATGCAGATGCTGATGCTCGAGGTCATCAACACCCGAACGAATCACACCGATTCGAGGACGCCTCGTGCAATCGGAGGGCTGGTATGACCACCGCTCCTGAACGCACACACGCTCCCTCTGTTTCGGCTTCCAAAGAGACCCCTACCCGCGCACCCAACGTAGCGATCCTGATCGTGACCTGGAACCGCTGGGAGATGGCAGCCTCGGTGCTCCGGGCACTCTCGCAGCAAACGTTCCCCACCGAACATCTCGACGTCGTCGTCATCGACAACGCCTCGACCGACGGCACCACCGAACAACTCCGACTCGCCTTTAGCCCCGAACGACTCGTCACCAACCCCACTTCGGATGCGCACCTGCCCGACTTCCGCCTTCCCGAAACCCGCGAGGGGCGCAACCGGCTGGGATTCCGTTCGTTGTCGATCATCACCAACTCGCACAACCACGGCGGCTGCGGCGGATTCAACACCGGGTTCGCGTTCGTCGATCGTGTGCTGGCGCGTGGCGATGAGGCCGATCGTCCCGATTATGTGTGGCTTGTCGATGACGATACGGATCTGCCCAAGGACGCGGCACAGCAGCTCACGTCGGTTGCCGAGGGCGACCCGACGATCGGGCTCGTGGGCTCGCGGACGGTGGACATCTACAACCGGGACAACACGATCGAGACGACGGTGTATTTCGACCGCTCAACGGGGTTGATGGGTGACGAGCCCGGCCCGACGCACCCGCTCCGCGAGAGCCATCGGAAGTGGACTCAGCAGGTCGGAGGCGTGCGGGGGACACACGAATACTCGGGCACTCGCGAGGTCGATGTGGTGTCGGCGTGCTCGATGCTTGCCCGCTGGTCAGCGGTCGAGAAGGTGGGCTTCTGGGACTGGCGGTATTTCATCTATTGCGACGATGCGGACTGGTGTTTGCGGTTCGCCAAGGAGGGGTACCGGGTGGTGCTGAATCTTGATGCGGTGGTGTTTCATACGCCCTGGCATCACAAGCTCACTCCGGCGCGGCTCTACTACGCGCAGCGGAACCTGATCTGGATGATCCAGAAGGTGCTGCCCAAGGGCGAGCTTCGGCGGGTGGTGAGCCGACGCATGCTCGGGCTGCTCAAGGATTCGCTCGTGGCGATGCTCAACCGCCGATCGTCTCATGCCGAGGTGATCCGTCGAACGGTCGATGATATTTGTACGAACAAGCCGGGCAAGCTCGATGATCCGAGCCCTTCGTTCGAGCCGATCATGGAGGCTTTGGAGAAGCACGGCTTGCTCTCGCCTGATCGTCAGATCGCGGTGGTGTGCAATCGTTCCGAGTGTCTGGACTGGAGCCGGGAGCTTCGTGAGCAGATTGATGCGTCGCAGGCGGCAGGCGGACATTCCGAGCAAAGACCTCGATGGCTTGAGATCGTTCGCAACGACGTGCCCGATGCCGAGACTGCCAAGGGGGCATCGGATTCGGATCGGCTCATTTATTCTCATCGCAGGCGGAGCAAGCTGAGGCGGCAGATGGATCTTCGAGGCGGGCCGCAGGCGCTGGTGGTGTTTGACAATGACTGCGATTTCCCGTTGTTTCGCCGGGGTGTGAATGTTCATATCGATCGAAGGCGTGAGGGGGAGTGCCAGATCGAGCCCTTTGGCATCAGGACCCGCATCGCCTTTGCATGGCGTTGGTCGATCACCGCGTTGCGTGCAGCGGTCTACTTGATTACCCTTCGCCCCTTCCATCGCACCAGCCGATACGGCTAAAGCATCAGTCCTCTTCGCCTCACGCCATGACCGATACCAGCAACTCCAACACACGACTCGATGCCGCTTGGCCCAAGACCGACCGTCCCATGACGGTGGTGCTGTTTGGATGGGCACGGCTGGCTGCCCAAGCTGCCGAGGGCAGCGGGTACAACCTCGCCGCTTCGGAGCTGGCTGCGGGGCTTGTGCTCAGCGGGCACCGCGTCCACTACCTGCGAGGGGGGATGGATTACACGCTGCACCCTCGCGGGCCGCACGTCAAAGAGGTCGAGACGTGGCGCGGCGTGGTCTGTCACCACCTGTTCAACTCGCCCAACCTTTCGCCCGCGTCGTCCAACTTCCGCAACATGCAGCAGGAGATGAACGACCCGGCGACGGCTGACCTGATCGTCAAGTGGCTCGGCGAGATCAAGGCAGAGCTGGTCCACGCTCATTCGCTCGAAGGCTTCGGGCTTGATGTGGTCGCTAAGATCCGGTCGGCGGATATTCCTGTGGTGATTACGCCGCACAACTACTGGTATGTGTGCCCGCAGGTGGATTTGCTCCACAAGGAGCGGGACGTGTGCCTCGACTATGACGGGGGCAGGCGCTGTGTGGACTGCCTCGAAGCCCCCGACCCCAAGACAGCCATCACCAAGCGTGCGACGCAGCAGACGGTGATCCGCACGCTCGGGCATCAGGCCTATGGGGTGCTTGATCGGACGTATCGCACCGCCAAGAGCGTGGTCAAACGGCGTGAAGCACACCCCGAAACGCCGCAGTATGAGGATGTTGCTGACGATCCCAACACGATCAGCCCCGACCCGCAGGCGTGGCGAGGCTTTACGGTGTCGCCGGAAGATTCCGGGGAGACGGATTTTGGGCTGCGACTGGGCAAGGACGAAGCCCCGCCCAAGCTGGGCCGGGCACCTTACGACGCCAACGAGCAGATGCTCGGCGCCAAGGACGTACACCTCAAGGTGCTCAATGAGGACTATGGCAAGAGGCGTCTGGCGGGTATCGAGGCGCTCAATGCGGCGAGTTTGATTACGCCCCCGAGCCGATTCATGCTCCAGGTCTACGAGACGATGGGACTCGATGAATCGCGGGGGCATCATCTCCGGCTGGGCTTGCCGCACTTTGACCAGATTAATCGCAAGGTAAGGCGTTCGCCTTATTACACACGTCGGCCTTGGGACGCGGGTCGGTCGGGCCGCCCGGTTCGGATCGCGTTCTTTGGGACGACCCGGAACAACAAGGGCTTTCGGATTCTTGCTGAGGCGATCGAGCTGCTCGATGTGAATGTTCGCCAGCGGTGTCAGTTCTTGATCCGAGCGGGCGGGTATGACTGGCATTTCCGCAAGATGTTGAGCAAGTATCCCGAGGTGAGCTTCATGGGCGGGTACGACCAAGTGATGCTGGTGGCCTCGGGCGGAGACTACGACGTGGGGGTGTTGAGCCATGTATGGTTCGAGAATTCGCCCTTGGTACTGCTTGAGCATCTCCACGCGGGCAAGTTTGTGATATCATCCCGCCTTGGCGGCCCCCCAGAGTGGGTGGTTGAGCCGGGCGATTCGCAGGAATACCCGCTAGGAAACGGCCTGATGGCCTCTGGGGGTGCTCCTGATGAGTTGGCAGAATCGATCAGACGAATCGCGTTGGGGGAAGTGATCCTGCCCTCAGCGAGAGAGATCCACGAGGTCTCGACGTTGGTGAGCTATCCGGATCATGTCGGGCAAGCCGAGAAGCTGTATACTGATCTGGTGCGTGGCCAGAGCGATTCTGAGCAGCAACGGGAAACCATAACCGCTGGAAGTGCGTAGACTGTGGTATCCTGTTGCGACAGGATCCCACCTGCAAGCTCGCAAGGCCCTACCAGGCACCGAGCGGCACATCGAGCCGACGAGAGACGTTGGCCGACCCCAGACAGAGCCAATATGGAGGCGATAAGCATGGGGATGTTCTCCCATCGCACAAGTGGTCCGAAGCTGATCCGCACCTCGGGGCAACCCGTCGGGTTGGAGTTCCAATCACTCGAAGCGCGGCAACTGCTCTCGGTACAGTTCGAGCCCGTCCAGACGCTCACTTCGGTCGAGAGCGGCGTCGAAGTCGTGGCTGAGGATTTCGATCGCGACGGGTTCACAGACCTCGCGATCGCGCACAACGACCGCAACGTGGTCACGGTGCTCTTTGGCGATGCCGGTTCGACGTTCCGTCGTCGGACCTCGCTGTTCACCACCAACCGTCCGATCAGCATGGCGACCGAAGATTTCAATCAGGACGGGTTCAACGATCTGGCGGTCATCACTCAGACCGGAGCGATCGACGTGTTCCTGTCGGACGGCGCGGGCCGGATGCGTCGTGCAGGTGGCGCGGGTCAGAACGCGATCCCGGTCGATGGTCTCTTCCGATCGGCTGCGACTGTTGACATCGGCCCCGATGGTGACTGGGACCTCTTTGGTCTCTCGGACATCGGGTTCGGGGTGGTCGCGAACGAGGGGGACGGCGAGTTCGACGGCGTGCCCAATATCCCCAACCCCGCGAATCCGCCTCTGATCGAGGGGAATTTCGGGGTCTTGTTCAATGGCGGGCTCAATCTGAACCTTGAGGGCCGCGACATCGCGGTGGTGTTCGATCAAGACATCAACGAGGTCAACGTCCTTGTTGCCACGCAGGACACCGACCAGCGTGACCGCGGCGTGATCGCGGTGTTCCGTGAGAGCTTCCCTGATCCGGTCAACAACCCGATCGGGGCCGGATTTACACAGGGGTTCTTTGTTTCGTCGTTCATTGATCTTCCTTGGTCGCCCTCGGCGATCGCACAGGGTGATGTCTCGGGCGATGGGCGATACGACATCGTGGTGGTCGCTGAGACCGAGGCCGAGTTTGCGGTGCTCACCGCGGATCGTGGCGGGTTCTCGGTGCAGATCTTCTCACTGGGTTCGATCAACGGCGGCAACGATATCGAGATCGCTGACCTCGACGGTGACGGCGACCTTGACGTCATCATCGGTGCAGACCAATCCATCATCATCTTTGAGAACCAGGGCTTTGGGCGGTTCGCCAATGCTGCCATCCAGACTCTGAGTGTCGATATCGACGACATCGCTCTGATTGACTTCGATAACGATGGTCGCTTGGAGGTCGTCGGGACTTCCATCTCCGATGACATCCTGATCTTCCAAGATTTCAATGTAGTCCAAGGCGTCGTGGCGATTGACGTCTCTCCCGGAGCCAATCTCGACTCGGCCATCCGAGCGGGTGTCAACCCGCAGGTAACGTTCCGCAACACCGCTGGCGATCCGCTGGCGATTATCGGGAATCAGTTCAGCGGCTTTACGGTCGCCGATGTTCGAGCCGAGAGCACGAGCGGAGCCATTGCTGCCGACGCTAAATCATTCGTCGATGTCAAGGACGGCCTGGGCTACGCGATCGCCCCTTCTGCAACCGGGCTGATCCTCTACCGCGACAACGGCAGGTTCTTTACACAACGCAACCTCTCCGACGAAACACGGGTCACCGAGACGTTTGTCAACGTGGTCACTGCGGTCGGAGTCGATGGATTGGTGCGTGCGTTCGCGTTTACCGCGAGCGGCGACATCATTCTGTTCGAGCAGAACGGCGCACGAGATGACCTCGGCGAGTTCTTCTGGACCGCACGCAATCTGTCGGCGACCGATCTGGTTGATTCCGAGTTCGGGACACCTTCGTTCGCAAGCCCGATCGTCACGTTCGTGACGCCTTGGAACGCGATCAATCTTGCCGGGCTCGATGCTGATGGCAACATCTTTACCGTATGGACCTCCGGGTCGCTCGGCGGAGTCTACACCTCTAACAACATCACCGAAGTCAGCGGGGCACCGGCGCTGCTCGGAAACCTTGCTGTGTTCGTTCAGCCATGGGGCGCGATCAACCTCGCGGGTATCGATACCAACGGTGATCTATTCGTAACGTGGTGGCAGCCCGGGTTCGGCGGGATGTGGCGTAACGACAACCTCTCGACGATCCTCGGTGACGAGGCGCCGTCGCTCATCGGTTCGACGCTCGATGCGTTCGTCACGCCTTGGGCCGGGCAGAACATCGTCGGGCTCGACGGTGCTGGCAACCTGATTACAGTCTGGTGGTCGCCCGCGTCGAACGTCTGGACCTCGACTAACCTCACGGAGGTCACGCCTGATTCGGTGCCGCTCGCGGTTGGACCGTTGGCAGCAGAGGCCGGGACCGACGGGACTATCTACATCTTCGGCACCGCTCTCGAAGGCGACGTGACGACTTACGCCTTCTCGGATGCCAACTTCTGGCGAGTGTTCAACCTCAGCGATACCGCGGTCTCTCGATAAACCAAGTGGAGTTCTGAGCGACGTCCCGATCGAGATAACTCCGTCCTTCTCAGCCCCTGCGAAAGCGGGGGTTGTTTTTCGCAGGTGCTGGGGAACCGCTCTCTACACATCCACGAAAAAAAACGCACGCTCTCATATGAGAGCGTGCGCGGGAATTGCGTTCAAATTGAGTGTGTTGTTCAGCTGTTCCAGGTGGTGAGTGCCGGGCCGATGTATTGCGAAACCGGGCGGATCAGTCGGTTGTTGGCGTGCTGTTCGAGGATGTGCGCTGACCAGCCTGTGATTCGTGACGCCACGAAGATCGGGGTGTATTGGGGCACGGGGATGTCCATGGTGAAGTACGTCATGCCGCAGGGGTAATCGACGTTGGGGAAGATTGATTTCTCGTCGAGCATGAGCTTCTGGACTTGTTCGCCTAGGTCAAAGAGCTTGACCCACTCGCCCCCGCGTTGCTCGGCGAGCTCGCGTCCAAGGGCGTGGAG
>CAYUVO010000077.1:0-12107 GCA_964448185.1 uncultured Phycisphaeraceae bacterium | reverse complement strand
TCAAACGCGGCTGTGCTGGTCCCAGAATCAGCGCGGGCTGGACGCACAGACACCGCGAGCAGCCCTGCGGATCGTGTTTTGTTCGTGTCTGTGCTCAGTGTGTACCAAGCCAGCGGGACTGCCACCACTCAATCAGTTCGGCCCGCTGATCGTCCGGGACTCTGGAGGCTTCGAGCATCAGCTCAGCGCACCGGGTCAGAGCAGTCCGACGTTCGCTCGGCTCGCGGCTCGCGATCTCAAACAATCTTGCAGCCCGGTCCCACAGCTCACAGGGCTCCGGGCACGGCAGATCGAGCACCTGCTTGGCGCTGAGCTTGATCGCGCCCGAAGCTAGAGCTGCTCCGGCATAGTTCTGATGCGCCCGCGCCGAGACCAGTGGCGAAGCCAGTGCCGCTGCGATGTGCCAGAGCCTCGAAGGATCTCGGGGCGTGATCGTGATGACCGGGACGCTGGGCACGAGGGCGGCGTGCTCGTCAACGATGACTTCGATGATCCGGGTCTGGGTCGCCATAAGAATCTTGGGTACGAGTCGTGATGTGAGCCAGGGTCCGAGCGAGGTCTCGTCGTTGAGCCGCTGACGATCGATTCGCGGCGCAAGCCATCGTTGCTTGTGGATGCGAGTCGGGGTGCTGGCCCATCGGCACTCGGCGAGATCGATAAGCCCCGCGGTGATGAGCAGTGGAAACGCGAGTTCTTGCGCACGTTGTTCATCGGTGAGCGCAGCGTCTTCTAGGATGTAGCCGATCAAGCCGTAGTACTGGTCGCGGAAGTCAGCCGTTGCGTCGGCTTCGTCGCGCAGCGTGCGATTCAACCCGGAACACACGGGCGCAAGGGCATCGCTCGGGGCGAGCAGCCGCGACCAGGTGGGTTCGGTGGCGAGCTGATCGCGGTCGAGTGTGATCGGTTCAATCGGCTCGAACGCATCGCCTGTGGTTCGGCGCAGCGTGGTGGTGTTGGGACCACCAATGTGAATGGTCGGTGCGCACACAGGCGTCGTGATGCCCGCAAACGGCTGGCGATCGGACGCCCACAACGCGGTCAATGAACCCCGTCCAAGCACCGCATCGCGCACGGGCTTGGCATCGCGCGCTGCAAAGAGCGATTGGGGCTGGATCATGCACACCCGCCCGCCGGGCCTGGTCAATGCCGACGCCAACAGCAAGAACGCAGCGGAGCTGTCGGTGTAGCTCCCGATCTGCCCGCCGAGCCGGGCACCGATGAGCGACGCCATCGAGCGGTCTCGTGCGGTCGAGGATCGCAGTTGATTCAGGAACGGCGGGTTGCCCACCACAACATCGAACCCGCTTCCCTGCTCAAAGATGCTCGCAAACTCGACGCCCCAATGGAACAAGTCTTTGAGTAGATCGTGGTGTACGAATGTGCTGCACCAAGTCTCGGCGTCTTGCGCGGAACGCAACGACTCGTCTTCGTGCGGTGCCCCTGCGAGCGCATTTCCGACACGCACTCTTAGTCTGAGAATACGCAGCAGATCAGCTTGCCTGTTCGGCGAAGCTTCTAAAGAGATCGCCCATCGGCAGAGCTCGATCGCAAACGGATCGAGATCGACCCCGAACAGACATGCGCCCAGCACGTCATGCTTCGCAGCAGCGAGTTGCTGTGGTGATGGAGAACGCCCATCTTGTCGCACTTGTGCGAGTCGTCTTGCGATGCGCCGACCCGCCGCTACGAGGAACCGCCCGCTGCCACACGACGGATCGCACACTCGAAGCGAGAGCAGCGCCGATTCCGGGTCGCTCTGAGTACACGCCGATTCGATGACGGGATCGAGCGCCGCATCGAGCAGATGTTCGACGATGGCAGCCGGGGTATAGAACACCCCGAGCGACCGCCTGCGTGAAGAACGTACCGGCTGGAGCGAGAGAGAGCGATTGTCCACATCAACAACGGGTTCTAACGCGAGACGCGCTTCGTGGATCGACCCGAGCGTGTCAGCGGGGCAGAGATGGCCCGTTTGAGTTCGCCAATCCTCACCAGCCTGTTTTACGATCGCCTCAGCATCCGTGAGATCGACCTCGTCGAGCGTTACCCCTTTGGGGGGGCTGACCATCTCGGGCTCCATGAACACGGAGGATGTGCAAGAGCCAATTGCCATCGCTCGGCCGAGCACGCCGAACAACCGCCAGCACAGCGCGTCGGTGAACTCGTGGGCCTGCCGACTGATGGACTCTCGCTGGGCAGCGGTTGAACGTGCGAGCACCGCCCCGCCCGCGGCCTCGATCGCCCCGAACACCTCGCCACGCAGTGAACCATCGGGGAGCCGTTGCTGAGCAGGTTTGGACTGTCGGCATGGATCAACAGCGGGCATCGCCCCCACGGTACCACGAACTCGAACGACCCGATATCATCGGGATCGTTGCGGCTGGCAGCCTTGCTGTAGGAGAGTCGGTGTGAATCTTCGTCAAAGACTCCGCATCGCTCTCGAAGGCACTACGCCAGGTCTGGCTGCAAGGCTCGACAGCCTGTGGATCTCGCTCGCTTCACGTCGCAGCGGCTTACGACCGCTCGTCACCGTGCTCATCGCACACCGCGATCAGCCCAAGGCAGCCCTGCGCACCGTGCGCTCGGCGATCGCGCAGAGCTATCCCAACGTCGAGTGCGTGGTGATCGGCTCGGCCTCGTCATCGGCTGACCGCGAGCAACTCCGAGAGATGCTTCCTGCCGATGTCCGCGTGATCGATCAGCCTTGCGATCTCGGCTCGGCAACCGCGTTCAACCAAGGGCTCTCGCACGCCAGTGGCCGATGGATCGTGCCGATGATCGCGGGCGAGAGCCTGTCGCCCCACTCGCTCTGGCGGCTGGTGCGGGCCGCCGAGCAAGCCGGTGCGTCCGGTGCGAGCGATCCACACCGCTCCATTCTGCTCATCGACACCCAGTGTGTACGGGGAACTGGCGGCTTTGCTCCTGACCTCGAACCGCCTGATCTCGTGCCCGATGCTGTTGCACGTCTTGCCTCGCTCGGGCATGTGCTCGCGTCTGCCCCTCACGCAGCGATCCGCGATCGTGCGCCTCGGCCTTCGCTCCCGGTAAGCGTGCCTGTCGATGTGGTGTTCATGCCGCACAATGCGTATCACACACGGGAGATGGCTGCGATCGCTTCCGAGCTTGAACGTCGGGGCGTGACGTCATTGTTCATCGACATCACGAATCACTACGCCGATGAGGGTTCGGGCAAGACGATGCGAGAGCTGGGTCTGGAGCACACGCATTCCACCCGCGACCTGCTCGATCACGCCCGGCCCGGCGTGCTGTTCGTGATGAACGACTGGAGCCCGCCGGTCCACGACCGCGTGATCGAATGCCGATCGCGCTCCACTCGCAGCATCGCCCTCGTCGAAGGCGTTCAAGACTATCTCGATACCCACGTCGAGCATCTCGGGATGGGCGTTCATCGCGGTGCCTATCGGCACGCCGATGTGGCGCTGCTCGTAGGCGAGCACGACACCAAGTTCTTCGAGGGTCGCGACGCCCGCGTCACCGGCTCGACACGCATCGAACAGCTCGCTCTCGAAGCAAAATCAGCTCATCAGCCGACAAACCGTTCGCAACGTGTCGTCATCAACTCCAACTTTACCTACGGCCTCTACACCAACGCCCAAGGAGAGTGGCTCGCTTCGGCGGTCAAGGCCTGCGAGACTCTCGGCGTCGAGTTCGTCATCAGTCGGCACCACGCCGATGAGTTCGACTTCGCCGCTCATGGTATGACGCCATATGTGTCCGCTCGCCCTCTCTACGAAGAACTCCGCGAGGCCCGCGTGCTGGTGAGCCGATTCAGCGGCGTGCTGCTCGAAGCGATGGCTCTGGGCATCGCGGTGATCTATCACAACCCGCACAACGAACGCATCGACAAGTTCCTCGACCCACAAGGCACCTTTCCGATCACACGCAACCGCGAAGAGCTCGAACGTGCGATCGAACACCAACTCGAAGCGGATCCCGCCGAGATTGCCAAGCGTCAGCAGCCGTTCTTTGCGCAGCACGTCTCGATCGAGCCCGACCGCCCGTCGTGGATTCGCATCGCTGACGAGATCGAGCGAGAGCTTGCGATGGTTCAGGCGGTGCAAGACCGCTCAGCGCAAGAAAGAACCCGGCCGAGTGATCGACCGGGCTCGTGAGATGATCTTCTACTTATCGCAGCAGGACTGGGCGATTTATTCGCAAGTCCCGACAAGTCCGAGCAGCGCGAGGAAGTCGCCGAAGCCGACATTCCCATCGCCGCCAAGAGTGCCGAAGTCGTCCGCGATGTCACCCGTGCATTCGGGTACGCCTCCGGGGCACGGCCCAACGAGGCCGAGCAATGCAAGGAAATCGCCGAACGACACCTGGCCATCGGGCCCGATGGTGCCAAGGTCAGTGGCGATGTCGCCCACGCAGTGATCGAAGAACGTTACGGTGCCGTCGGACCATTCGCCCCCGACCGTCCCGCCGTCGGTGATCTCAGCGAAGAACCAATACGTGTTGTCCGGCGCCAGCTCAGCCGAGTTGATGATGTACTGACCGAACGCTGCGGGCGTATTGATGCTCGTGGGCATCAGAATCTCGTTCCCATCAAACGTCGGCGACGTGTTGGCGTACACGCTGACCCATGTCTCGTTGCTTTCGGGGTCGTTCGAGGTCCACGTCAGCATGTAGTTCTCGCTGCCGTGCTCGCGGCGGGTGTCGCCCGCGGGCGGGTTGATGACGTCGATTGTGGGAGTCTGGTTCGCCGGCGGATTGATGATGACGTCAATCGAGGGGCTGGTGGCACCTTGAAAGCCATAGACCTGCAGCACATACCACCCCTCAGAGAGACCGTTCATGGAGATCTGTTCGGAGTTCGAGGTGCTCTGGCTGGTTTCGATCTCGCTGCCTGCATCGGTCATCAGCGTCATGTCGATATCGCCCTGAGCGTGCGGGAACTCGATACGAACAAAGTCGCTATTGGTGCCTGTCGCGGGCATGTAGAAGCGGTAGTAATCATCATCGAAGGCGTTGGCGATGGTGGTGTTTTCGAGGCGTGTCTCGGGACCTGTGGGGCCGAGGTTAGGGCTGTTGATCGACCCGATCACGCGGTTGGTGGTTTCGGATTGTGAATCGTTGGGCTCATACGCATCAGGGTCGATGGTGCCTCCACCGCCACCGATGGTGACCATGATCATCGCCGAGTTGTTGGTCTCATCGGATTCGATGAAGTCGTTGTCCGGGTCGACCACTGATTCGAGCCAGTAGTCTCCCGCAGCGAGCCCGGTGATATCAATCGATTGCCCGGGCAAACCCGGGGAATAGACATCAACCCAGCCCACGCTCAGCCCTTGTGTGGTCGAGCCGCAATTGAAGTACTCACCATTGGGGTTGTAGTTGGGCAAGGTCGTGTCGTACACGCCAAGGTCGATGATGCAGAAGCTGGTCTTCTCGCCTTGTGCAACGATCGGCCCCACGCCATTGCCCGGCTGGATGATGTCACGCAACCGATAGCTCGCCCATGATTCAACATGGATGTGGTTGTGCTCAGCGTGGAACACGAACGAGCCGCCGACAAAATCGGTGAACGTGCCGTCGGTCTTGAAGATCCGTTGGATGACCTGCTGGGTGCCGTCTCCGTTGTCGGGGCCGCCATAGATGTGAAACTTGCCCTCGCCGACGTTCGCGGTCCCGTTGGCGAGCCTCAACTCGTTGCCCGAGACGAAGTGATTGAACAACTGATCTTTGTCCACCACGATGTCGGGCAACAAATCAGTCTGCGCCGAAGTGCTCCCGACAACTACCAGCAAGACCGCTGCCACACCTGTTTTCATATTCACAATCAAACTCCCTGATGTTGATTTCAAAAATCGCAGCATGATCCATGACGCCTGACGAATCAAGCTCGCGCGACACCGCATCAACTGGATGAGCCGCTCTCTCTTCTGAGCCAGACCTCGACCATACCGCATGTGGCTTGCGCCGTCAAAGAAATGCTCTAAGCTGCCCAATATCAAACAATAAACCCGATCAATATACAAACATATAATCGCATATTCCCTGCATGACCCCGTGTGAATCCCCAGTTTGGCTGGGGTCATGCTCCGTCGCCGGGGGAAAATCTCACGCCGTCTTCTTCATATGGGGATCATCCAGAAGACGCACCTCGGCCTCCGAGACGTACACTCGCGCGGTGCTCATGCGTTGGCCTGCCAATCTCGTTCGCGGGCTCTCGCTCGCCGATAAATGCCTCATCCTCTTCGGCGGGACGGTGGTGCTCATTGTCCTCGGGGCTCTCACCTTTCCTTGGCTGCGGATGCAGTCACTCGTCGATGCGGGCGAACTCGAGTTCTCCGCCTATCTCGCGGACGTCCGAGAGGCTGCGGAACTGTCATCGAGCGACGCCGATGATCCACTCGCATTCACAGCAGTGCCCGATCCCTCGGGCATGACCGTGCGCAGGCTCACGCCCGAGCAGATCCGCGACCCCGCCACCGGCTCACCACAACTCGCACGCGAACTCGACCGCTTCGAGCAAACCCCCGAACGCGCCCAAAGCCAGAGCGTCATCCGCACCGAGGCCGGCCGTTCGTATCGCTACCTGCGCCCGCGCCGAGAGCTGGGCGTAGTCACCAGCCTGCTCGTGCTCGAACGCCCGAGCCCCAACGCGGCTCGCCTGATCGTCGTCAACACGCTCTACATCCTCTCCGCAGCCTCGTTCGTGATGGGCCTGGCGATCCTCGTGTTCTATCTCATCACCCACCGCATCATCCTCGCGCCGGTCCGCGAGCTCACCGGCACCGCTGAGCGAGTCCGCCAAGGCGACGCCGATGCCCGCTCGGACATCCGCACGGGCGACGAGTTCGAGGTCCTCGCCGAGACGTTCAACGAGATGCTCGAAACGCTTTCGTCTGCGCACGATCGGCTCCGAGGCTCCAACGCAGCGATGGACATCAAGATCAGCGAGCTGGCCGAGGCCAATCAACGCCTGTTCGAGGCGATGTCACTCAAAAGCGAGTTCTTAGCGAGCGTCAGCCACGAGCTGCGCACGCCGCTCAACGCCATCATCGGGTTCGCCGAGCTGCTCATGGCCATCGCCCAACGTGACGACTCGCTCAACGAACCACCGGGCGACGCCTCGCTCGCCAAGCGACGCCGATATCTCGACAACATCGTCACCGCCGGGCGCAACTTGCTCGAGATGATCGAAGACCTGCTCGAGATGGCCAAGATCGAAGCGGGGCGTGTCAGCGTCGAGACCGATCCCGTCGATCCCCGCGACTTGTGCGAGGGGCTCATGGGCTTGATCTACCCGCTCGCAGAGCGCGAGGGCCTCGTGGCCAAGCTGGAGCTCGACGCTCGACTCCCGACGCTGCACACCGATCCACGCAAGCTCAGGCAGATCATCTTCAACCTGCTCGCCAACGCGGTCAAGTTCACCGATCCCATCGGATCCGACGGCAAGCCCGGGCTCGTCCTCTTCCGCGCAGAACGACTCCCCGACACCGATCCCCAAGGCATCGAACGAGTCCGGTTCTGCGTCATCGACAACGGGCCGGGCATCCCACCCGAAGAGCACGATTCCGTCTTCGAGAAGTTCCGTCAGCTCGACGCAAGCCACACCCGAGGTCACACCGGGACCGGGCTCGGGCTCGCGATCGCCAAAGAGTTCGCCAAGCTTCTCCAGGGCGAGCTGCGGGTCGAGTCTGATCTGGGCGAGGGCTCGATGTTTACGCTCGTGATCCCCATCGAGCTGGATCTCCGCCGCGTCGCCGAGCAGGAACTCGAGAGCCGATTCCGTGCGGCGCTCACACCCAGGCGAACCCTCGACGAGAAAATCAGAGAACACGCACAAGAAGATCTACCTTCCTCTTCTTCGGACAGCTCATCTCCGCCGACCGACTGATCTGCTTTTGACGGCATTGGTCCCGACCGCGTTGACATAGTGCCGAATGTCCGGGGTCTCGCCCTCGCGAGTCCACCACACCGTTACCACGTCGATTCGTCCGGGCCGATCTTCCCAGCTCCGAGCCCTTCGCAATGCCCCGAGCGTGCGCACGAGCCTCGCCTGCTTGTCGCGGTTGATCGCCCGCTGCGGATCGATCGTGCCCCCGACCCGGCTCTTGACCTCGACAAGCACAATCGTCCGCCGATCGGGCGCGAGCATCACCAGATCCGCTTCGCCTCCGCTGGTGCGCACATTGCGGCCGAGCACTCGGTACTTCTCTTTGCGCAGCATGGAAGCCGCGATGCGCTCGCCCCGTCGACCTACTTGAAGATGCGGCGCACCGCGCCCACTCCCGTGGCGATCGACCACCACCCGGCGAGAAACCAGCGAAGCAAGCGTCCTCAAACTCAAACGGAACATCACCCCTCCGTCGAGGCGCTGCCGCCCTCGACCGGACCCGCGTAGTACCACCGCTCAGCGATCTGCGTCAGGTTGGCGACGATCTCGTCAAACTCCGCAAGCCCCGCCCGGCGGATCAGCCGAAAGATGTACCGCTGTTCGAGCTCTCGCCGCTGGCTCGTCTTGAGCTGGTTCTCGATGAGCAGCTGCGCATCGTACAACGAAACGCTGCGATCTTCGAGCTTCGACAAGTACAGCCACGACGTGCTCGACCCGTGCTCGATCGGACCCGCGACTCGACCGACCGCGAGCGACTTGGCCGCAGCATCGAGCGGCTCAACGCTATAAAACTCGAACTCCTCGTATGGACCCACGATCGAGCGCTCGCTGCTGATCTCGCCCATCGAGTTCGCTTCGATCGTCGCGGCCTCTTCAAACGCTTCGCCCGCAGCGAGCCTGCGTTTGATCTCCGCGATCGCATCCGATTTCGAGGTGCTCACCCTGATGCGATAGATCGTCGCGATCGGCGGCGGGTTAAACTCGTCGCGGTTGCGTTCGTAGAACAGCTTGATGTCTCGCTGCGAGACCTGCACCTTGTCGTCGATCTCGCGGCGGTACTTCTCGGCGACAAGAATCTGCCGCTCGCGATCACGCAAGAACGAATCGAGCGTCTGGTCGTTGGCGTCTTGGAGCCTGCGACCCGCGACCGTTTCGCTGCCGCCCGATCGGCGCACCTGCTCGCGTCGCGCGTTGCGGATCACCTGACTCAACCCCGCCTTCTCGGCAGCACTCAGCTCCGACTGGATCTCCGCGTACAGCAACTGGTCCTTCAACTCGCCCGCGAGCCGATCACGGATCAGATTCCCCGCGAAGAGCCGCCACTCTTCGAGTTCGAGTTCGGCGCTCGCCGCGCTCAATCGCCCGCTGAGTGGCGTGAGCCATTCGTTCGCGAAGATCGGCTCGCCGTTGAGATCGCCCACCTTGGCATCAACCAACACGCTCTCGCCGATCGAGTAGTTCGCAGCATTCGTGCGCACAACCCGGGTCGGTCGGCTCGCCGCCTCTGGATCACTCTCGCCCACCACTTCGCCGCCCTGAGCTTGCTCGACCGAGACGACTCGTGTAGGAATCACGCTCGTTTCGATCGGTCTCGTTGCGGGAATCCCCGCGGGGTTTCCTGTGAAGTCCGCCGCTTCGACCTGTCGGCCCGAGGGGCGTTCGAGGCTGCTGGGCGAACCCATCGAGCAGCCTCCAAGCCCGGTCAGCGCCATCGCCATTCCCGCGATGAGCACCGTACTCAAGACCGTCTGCACCGCTGGCCGGGGGATCTTTCGTTCGCACGCATGGTCTACCATGTCATGAGCGTAGCGAACACACGAATCCAGAGTTGCGAAAGGCTTGTTCATGTCCCAAGATCCCGCTGGAGACTCCTCGACGCAGCCACCCAACCCCCCTCAGCTCATCATCGACGATGATTGGAAGCGTGAGGCCCAGGCCGAGAAGGCTCGGCTCGTCGAGCAAGACAAGGCCAAGCAGGCTCAGGCCGCCGAGCAAGCCGAGGGCCAGGCCCCAGCCGGGTTCGAGGATCTCGTCAAGATGTTCGCCTCGCAAGCGATGATGTATCTCGGATACATCCCCGATCCGCAGACCGGCAAAGCCATCGTCGCACCCGAGTACGCGCGGATGAACATCGACTTTCTGGGCGTGCTCGCCGAGAAAACCAAGGGCAATCTCGACGAAGCCGAGACGGAGCTGCTCACCACCATGCTCACCGAGCTGCGCACCGCGTTTGTCGAGGTGTCCAAGGCGGTCGCTCAAGCGGTGCAAGAAGGCAAGATCAGCCCCTCAGATTTGGGTGGTCCCATGCAGGCCGCCCCGCCTCCGCCTCCCTCGCCACTGGCTTGATGCGTTTGGAACTCGCGTGAACGATTCGCATCACAACGCTCCAGCACTTCATGGCAGATCTATCACAGCGAACAACTCGCCAACATCCCCGCTCGTTGATAGCATGTGGATCCGAGGGTGTGGAATGGTCCCGCCTTTGAGGGCAACTCAGGAGGCACAGGCGTGACCGAGAGTACCGCTGCACTCGCTGCACAAGCTGCACATGCGACAGATGGCATCAGCCGGCACCACTTCCTGTTGCGTCGGCTTCACTCGCTGACCGGGATCGTGCCCATCGGCGTCTTCCTGATCGTTCACCTGATAACCAACTCCTCGGTGCTCTGGGGTGGTTTCGCCCTCCACGGCGACGCCGGGCTCGGCGCCGATGCTTCCATCCTGACCCGTGGCATCGCATACTTCCAAAAAGAAGTGAGCTGGATCAATGAGCAGGTCCCGCACCTCTTGCTCATCGAAATATCCCTCTGGCTTGCCATCGGGTTCCACTCCATCCTTGGGCTGATCTATATCCGCTCGGGCAAGAGCAACCTCAAGCACTACGCCTTTCAGGACAACTGGCGGTACTCCCTCCAGCGGTGGAGCGGCTACATCGGCATCCTGTTCATCTTCTACCACATCGCCACACTGCGATGGGGCTGGACCTTCTTGGTTCCCGAGGGTGTCGACTGGGGGCATTCCGCCGCGTCGAGCACATTGGTACTAGCTCTGCGAGGCTCCGCCGAAGGCTGGTCTCCGCTGGGCGTGGTTGTGTCGCTCGGGTACTTTCTTGGGATCACGCTTTTGGTGTTCCATTTCGCCAACGGGCTGTGGACGGCTGCGATCACCTGGGGCCTGACCATCTCGGCCAAGGCTCAAAAGCGATGGGGCGTGGTCTGTGCTCTGCTCGGGGTCGGGCTCATGGGCATGGCGTGGTCGACGTTGATTGCATTTATGTTCTTGGTCGATGTGCAGGAAGCCGAGCGTGTCGAGGCAGTTCTTGGCCACAACGGACACGCCGGGCAGGTCGAGTCGGCGCACACCGATCCCGAGATCCATCTTCCCTCGGGCGACACTCTCCAAGTGACCCCTCAAGAGTCCCACTAAGCACTGCCCAAGAGCACACGTCTCAAGCATCAGATTTCTCTGCAGGGAGCGGCCGAACATGTCGAACGCACAACGGGTCATCGTCGTCGGGGGTGGGCTCGCCGGGCTCGCCGCCACGATTCGCATCGCTGAGCGGGGGCTGCCCGTTGACTTGTTCAGCATGGTCCCCGTCAAACGCTCGCACTCCGTGTGCGCACAAGGCGGGATCAACGCCTGCAACGAGGTCGCACGCTAGCAGGGCTACAGTGAGTACCAGCACTTCGACGAAACCATCTACGGCGGGGACTACCTCGCCGACCAAGGCCCCGTCCTTGAAATGGCCAACTGGGCCCCGCGAGTCATCGACCTGCTCGACCGCATGGGCGTGCCCTTCAACCGCACGAATGAAGGCCAACGCGACCTTCGTCTGTTTGGCGGCAGCCTCTTCAAACGCACCCACTTCGCTGGTGCCACCACCGGCCAACAACTGCTCTACGCCCTCGACGAACAGACCCGCCGCCACGAAGCCCAAGGCGAGGTCACCAAGTACGAATCGTGGGAGTTCCTCGCCCCGATCATGATCGGAGACGGCGATCAACGCAGGTGTGTGGGCATCGTGGCCCAAGACATGCGGACCATGCAGATCCGTTCGTTCCGCGCTGATGCGGTCATCATCGCGACCGGCGGCTGCGGGCTGGTGTTCGGCAAGAGCACCAACAGCGTGATCTGCACGGGCGGCGCCGCTTCGCGCTGCTACCAGGCCGGTGCTTGGTACGCCAACGGCGAGATGATCCAGGTCCACCCGACCGCGATCCCCGGTGCCGACAAGTGCCGACTC
>CAYUVO010000076.1:0-12124 GCA_964448185.1 uncultured Phycisphaeraceae bacterium | reverse complement strand
CCCTTGCTCTAGACGTCGCCAGCGAGCATCGGTAGACCGCAGCGTGACTTCCTCGATAATGAGCACCGTCTCGTCGAGCTCGCTCTCGGCGATCCTTGCTTCGATTGTAGGAAGCGAACCTCGTGATATTGCCGTGATCCATGAGACACATGCGCCGGCCACCAGAGAGAGCAGCGTCAATGCCGCCAGAAGCTCAACGAGTGTCAGACCTCGGCGAGTCACCGCAGTTCTCCGAGGCTCTCATCTGCGTGTTGCCACAGGAGGATTCGGGCATGGTGCCATGTGCAGATCAGCCAATCTCCGTCATCGCTGCCGCTACTCGCTGTGATGACTATTGGCTCGGTGCCCAAAGTTTCCAGTGTGTACGACCCAACACCGAGTGCGTCTCGCTCGCTGTCCGGGAGTGCTGCCAATGCGTCTCGGAGTTGAGCGGTGCCTTGCACCACAGTGGCCAGTTCGGTCGAGCTCAGCCGCGCGGCATCTCTTATGAGCGGTATGCTCACCGATGTGACGAGGGTCAACAAAGCAGCTGATGCCAATACTTCAAGGAGTGTCAAACCGCGACGCTTCATCGTACTTCCTCGATCGTGATCTTGCCAAGCAGCCCGGCGACCTGCAGCGAGTGCTGGTTCCCTGGCCCGACAAGCAGTAGCTCGACATCCTCGCTGCGCCCGGAACTCTCGATGACATAGAGCCACTCACGCGAAGCCCACTGGGCTCGCTCAAGGGACCAGCCCGCTGGCAGGGTTCGCTGTGCAAGTTGCTCGTTGCTCGGGCTCAAGACGGTGAGCTGGCTGCCGTTGGCGATGATGCGAACAGGACCAGATGTACGAGCCAGCGACCGTGCTGATGTATCAAGTGCGATGACGTTATAAACGGCTTGGTGCAGTTCGCGCTGCGGCGAGTCTGAGATCATGCCGCGCGCCAATACCGCTGTAGTCAGTGCGATCAGCACGACCACCGCGAGCATCTCGATCAAGGTGACGCCTCGGCGTTGACTCATGGCCCGGTTTCCTTGGCTCGCAGATCCAGACTAGAAATATCGGTGTTCTCACCCGTGCCGCCCGGTTGGCCGTCGGCTCCGAGGCAGATGATTTCATAAGGATGCCCATCGGGTCCGGGACTCACGAACTGATAAGGGTTGCTCCACGGGTCGATGAGCTGCTGAGGGCTGAGGTAATAGGAAGACGTTGGTGTAGCGATCCCATCGGTCAGCACCGACAAGCCCGCTGAGGCGTCGGGCCACTTGCCGGTCTCGATTTTGTACGACTCCACCTTGCCAATCACGATGCCGATGCCGGTGCGTGCGATCTCGCGTTTGCCCTTGGCAAAGACACCCGAGAAGCCCAGTGACAGAGTGGCTGCGATGAGACCCAGCAGTACCACGACCGCGAGGACTTCGACGAGAGTCATGCCAGATCGAGTCGCATACTTCATTGGATGATCTCCTGGAGACGGATCAGCGGGAGCACCGCGCCCATGACAACAAATCCGATCACGGCAGACAGCGCGAGGACCACAGCGGGCTCGGCGATCCGTGCCATGGCATCAATGGCGCGTTCTGCACGACGGCGTTCACGGGCCGCGATGGACGAAAGAACAGTTGGAAGTTCGCCCGCGGTTTCTCCTACATGGAGGAGCCGGCGCGTGGTCTGGTCGATAGAAGCGTGCTCGGCAAGCGCTTGGCTAAAGGGCTCGCCTGTTGAAACTCTATTCGCAGCAGACGAGATGGATTCGCGGAGCTGAGTGGTCCCAAAGCCGCGGAGCGTCGAAGCGGATGTAGTGAGCGCCTCAACCAGTGGGATGCCAACCGTGAGAAGTTCAGCAAGCACGCCGAACAGGCTCGCGACACGCACACGCCGAACCACAGAGGGTGTCAGCCAATCAACAAATCGCGTGACTCTCGAATTCAGCCAGCTTGAACGTGTGATCGCTATGCGCAAGAGGATGCCCAGCACGGGAATCGCGATCAACAACACGGGACCAAATCGCAGCATGCCTTGACCGATTGCGATGATGGCAACTGTCAGCTTGGGCGGGGTGACGTTGGCATCGGTGAGCATCGAGACAAGATCGGGGAGCGTGCGACTCGAAAGAAAGATGACCACGCCAATACCAACACACAGCACGATCAACGGATACGTCAGTATCGCGATGAGCTTGGACGTGAGTGCTGAGGCTCTTTCTTGGCGTTCAGCAAGGCGGCGTAGCACAGCGGGCAGCGTGCCCGCAGCCTCACCCGCACGGAGCATCTCAACCTCGACCTGGTCGAACCATGATCGTGCCCCGTTGCACGATTCTGCAAAGCTCTGGCCCGCGTTGATCTCCGCTCGAAGAGACACGGCTAGATCACGCAAAGGCCCCGAACGCCCACCGATGCTTGAGAGCGATTCGCTGATAGGAAGGCCTGCATCGAGCATGGTCGAGAGCGCATCGAACGCTTCTGATTTCAGCGGCTGGCGACGACCCCGAAGATATTCATCAAGCCATGCTCTCCCCAAACCAGTGGACGAGCGCGTCTTGAGGGCGCGCATGTCGATGACCTGCAAGCCAACGCGCAGCAGACTCGAACGCAGTTCCGCTGGCGAGGTTGCCTGCATGCGCCCCTTGCGGGCCGTCCCCTGCGACCCGCCTTCGATCGGCACCGCCGTGTAGCGAAAAACGGTCACCCAGTATCTCCTGATTCGATCTCTTCAGATCCAAGGCCCACGAGCACACGGGCAACCTCTGCCTGGGTCGTTACTCCGAGCCCAGCTAAACGATGGCCCTCTTCTTCGAGGCTGCGAACGCCCTTGTGCTGGGCAGCCGCACGGATCTCTACAGCGGTTGCGTTCTTTGCAATCAGCGTGCGGAGTGCATCGTTGATCTCAAGCAACTCATACACCCCCACCCGGCCCGAGTAGCCCGAATCAAAGCATGCCCCGCAACCCTTGCCCGAGCATTCGGTATGCACCCGACGAACCAAACGCTGAGCAAGCACCGCAGAGAGTGAGGCGCTGACCAAGTACGGCTCAATTCCGATATCCACCAGTCGCGTGACAGCACTTGCTGCGTCATTCGTGTGGAGCGTTGAGAACACAAGGTGCCCGGTAAGGCTCGCCTGGATCGCGGTCCGAGCGGTTTCTTCGTCTCGGATCTCGCCGACCATCACGACGTCGGGATCTTGGCGAAGGATGTGCCGAAGGCCGCTCGCGAAGGTCACTCCCTTCTTGGTATTGACCTGCGTCTGGCTGATCGCGATGGCCGCCGAGGAGAGTTCGTACTCGATCGGATCTTCGATCGTCATGATGTTCAAGTCGCCTCGGCGATCGAAGCTCACGTCGCGAGCGAGCCATCGCAGCGTGGTGTAGAGGGTTGTGGTTTTGCCTGAGCCTGTGGGTCCGGTGACGAGCACGATGCCGCTGGTACGCGATGCACGGCTGAGAAACCTCGGACGAACATCATCGGGCATTCCTAACGCAGAAAGATCACGTGGCTGCGCAGTGGATTCTGCTTCGAGCAAGCGAAGCACCGCCCGTTCGCCGTGACGTGTGGGCAATGTACTGATCCGAAGGTCGATCACACGGCCGCTACCAATGGTCACTGTGCATCTGCCATCTTGTGGAACCCGTCGCTCAGCGATATCCATCTTGCCCAGGACCTTGACGCGGCTCACCAACGGCGGTCCGAGCGAGGCGGGCAGCTCACGCAAGGTCTGTAGCACTCCGTCAACTCGAAAGCGGACCAACGTGCGGTCACCCAACGGCTGGAGATGCAGATCACTTGCGTTGCGCCGACAAGCCTCGAAGAGCATGGTGTCAAGGAGCTTGACCACGGGCGCCTTGCCATCAGTCGAAAGAAGATCGCGATCAGCAGATTCAATGAGTGTTTCGAGATCGTCTTCTTCCAGCTGGAACTGCTCATGAGCATCCGCTGGCGATCGATCGCTGTAGACCGTGTCGATCATGGCCGCGAGTGATTCAGCTTCAACTACTAAGCACTCGGTGTGGCGTTGGAGCTTCACACCAAGATTATGAATCACGCACGGCGGAGTTGTCTCAGCGGCACACAAGTGTTCGACACCATCACGGAAGCCCTTGCTAAGCACAAGATGACGCCGCGCGAAATCGTGCGATACATGTACCAGAAATTCCTGAGAAGGAACAAAATGCGTGTCATGCGATGTGGTCATCGTCGCGGTCATCGGATCAGCCTAGGGGCAACCTCGGGCCAGCCGTCGTCTATCTCGGCTTCGTTCGCCTGCTGATCGCTCAAGAAACGCAGGTCAGCAAAGGTGGGAGAACGCAGCACCTCGGCCCGGATGAATACATAAAACTTGCTCTTTGAATTCGATCGAGAGCGATTCTTAAAGAGCTCCCCGATGAGTGGAATACTGCCAAGGACCGGCACACGGGTCTCGGCGTCGCCGTCGGTGTTCACCTCGATGCCGCCTACCGCCACCGTGTATCCATCGGGGATCGTGGCCGTGCTTGAGATGCTTGTCTGCTGGCGAGGCGGCGGCAGGCTCGCACTCGCAGATTCGCCTACGAAGGTGCTCAGTGAGACCGAATATTCCAGCCGTACATGTCCGCCCGCAGCGATCTGCGGCGTCACGGTCACCTGCGTACCCGCGGATTCCGAGCCCCCGAACGAAGTGGTCGCTACTGTATCTGATGCGTTGGTGCTCAAGAAGGGTGCTTCAAGTACAGCATCAATCGTTGCCGGCGAGTTGTTCTCGACGAGCACACGAGGCGCACTCACGGATCGGCCATTGTTGATCGCTTCGAGCGCACGCACCACAACGCTAAACTCTCCGGGCGTGAGCACCACGCCAGTCAAACCTGCTCCACCAGCTCCCACCGCAAGCGATGCCGCGTCAGCGCCCAAGCCGAACAAAGATGACAATCGCCCGATCGAGTTGTCCGGCCCATCAATCAAGCGATCAATCTCCACACCGAGATCAAGGCTCTGGTCATCGCTCAAACTGACCATCAAGACCTCGATCATCACCTGTGCTTGTCGCACATCAAGACGCTCGATCAGTGACTCAAGGCGAGCGTGCTCGGCTGGCGTTGCGACCGCGATCAATGAGTTGCTCGCCTGATCTGACACGAGTGTCGGCGGTTTAATATCTGGCTGCGCATTTGAGGCGTCACGAGCGGTGCTTATTGGCTCTCTTGACTGGGCCGAAGTCGGAGTCGCGGCAGACTCTATGTTCTCATCAAGTACCTCAGTACCCGGTAACGCGAGCAACTGTTCGAGCAACGGCAGCACGTCGTCAACATCACGATTCTTGAGCACGTACTGCCGAGCAGGCCTGCGGCTGGCCTCGGGCACCGACGCAAGCTCTGCCAACACACGCTGCACCGCTGTATGATCCTCATCGGTCCCTGTTACCAGCAACGATCCCGTCAGGTCATTAACAAGGATCTTACGCCGAGAGTCCGATTCAAGATCAAGTGTTGACTGCTCAAGAAGTTTGGCAATCTCAGTTGCGCCAAATGTTGTTGGAGAGTATGACAGCGTCCGCACCGGTGGGAGCGTATCGAGCGACTCCAGCAGTCTCATCCATCGTGGAGTCTCATCTGCTGATGCGATGATGAACAGCTCGTTGTTTTTGGCGAGCAGTTTGCCTGCGAACGGCTTGCTCCCAAGCGACGAGACTGACTCAGCCACAGACGTAGCGAGTTCGCTCAACGCTTCTGCCCTGCGCGACTTGGGCAAGTACCGCGTTGCTGATACGACTGCGCCGCTACCATCGATTCGATCGAGCAACACGCCTATCTCAGCTAATCGCGCACCGTCATCAGAAACCACCACGAACGAAGTGCCCGGCACGGGCTCAGCTTTGCCCAAGCCAGTGCTCAGTAATGGCTGGATGGATTCGATGAGGCTCTTGGTTGAAAGGTTGCGTGCCTCAATAATCATCGAACCAAACAGACCACCCAACGGCGATGGCTGGGTAAGAAAACCCGGGCCGCGACTTGCACGCTCGGCATCGCTCACGCGAACCACCGTAAGTCCGCCATCGGTCATCTCAACAAACACGAAGCCACGTGATGAAAGCACGCTCGAAACTAAAGAGAAGAGTTCTGTTGAGGGGACTTGCGTCACGCCGCGAAGAGTGACCTCGCCTCGAAGCTGCGATTGGTCATAGACCACCGCAAACCCCGCTTCGCTTGCGGCAAGATCAACCAATCTCGCAAGGTCAAGCCGATCGGGCAGCGTCACAAGCTCTTGATTGGAAGCCTGCTGTGCGTTGGTACTCACGGTCAGGAATAGCGAGAAACATACCATGAACGAACGAGTCTGATGCCATAAACACTTCTCGGGCTTCATTGTCTCAGGATACCAGTTCTTTCTACTCATCGCGTCCTCAGCATTTCGCCTGAGCCGAAGTCTGGCTGGAGTAATCCAGAGAGGTGATGCCTTTAGCCTCCCTTTGGCTCTACTCGTTCATTGCTGAGGCAAACACCCCATTGACGCTGGTGAGGTTTGCGGTGAGGTTGCTGCGAGCGGTGGTGACGGCGGGTTCGCTATCACAGCCAGAGATGAACTGCGAACAGACGACGTCTGGTTCGACATCGTCGAGGCGATCGGCTTGGCTGAGGTTGGCCAGAGAGGTTCGCAGATGGACCCAATCAGCGTCTTCTCGCTCAAAAACGCGGTATTCGATGGGCACGGAGCGATGCGTATTGGCGTGCAGCGTTTGGATCAGTCCGGTGGTTTCGCTGGTGAGCGAAGCCGTGGCAGCGTCGAACAGATTACTCAATATTGTGTCTTTATTGCTCAAAGCGGTTGTAAGTTGTGTCTGCAGGCTCGCCAGGCCATCGCCAGAAGCCTGTCCCGCACGGATCTGTGCTTTGAGGTCGCGGATCTGTTGGGTGAGACTGTTCACCGATACATCCGTAGACCGCAACGAGGTGAACTTGTCCGCGTCGAAGTGCGTTTCCGCCGCCGTCAATATGGTGTTCGCCTGCGCGCTGCTCACGCCCGCTGTTGCAAGGTTTGCGGGAGAGAGTCCGGTTCGTACTAATGTTGCCACAAGCTCTTGTGCAGTGGGTGGTTGTGACAATGGAGAGATGGCTGTTCCAATGGTTCCACGGTACGCAGCAATGGAAGCCCCAAAGACCGCGATGACCGCGAGCAACACACTTGTAACCAAGAAGATATGACCGGACTTGAGAGTGGTACGCATGCGTTTGCCCCTTGAATTGCAGTGTGTTTCAGTCATGTGCGCTGCTCTTACTAGAATTATCGCGCAAGGGCCTTCGATGCAACACCAAAAGAATAAAAATGTCACAAAGTTTTGAGATTGCGCTTGGATCGAGCGCCGCATTTTGGTTGAGTAGAGGTGTACACGTTGCGCAAGTGTGCGTGACGTACAAGGGGCATGACCGTGCATATCAAACTCGCCACCGGATACGTTACCGCGTTGACTGCTGTCGTTTTGAACGTCTCGCCGTGCGCTGCGCAGCTTGATGAAGAGCTGCTCAAACAGTACGACAATTCAGTCACGTCGTACCTTGCTTCGGCGACTGGAGAGCAAGATGCGCAGCCCCAGCACCTTCAACGCGGCGCGTACATGGACGGCACGGTACGGGCCGGGGCGTTCTTCGGCTGGATGACCAATGCGCAGCCGTTTGGCGAGTCTTTCAACGCCAATGCAACGCTCAATGGGCTGTCCCTCGTGACCGGTGCGTACAACGCAGCGGCGGTCGATCTGACGCTGCCCGCCAAGCAGCCCTGGGTCATTGGACGCAGCTACAACGCGGCGCAGAGCGATGGCAGTTTGCACCGAAACTCGAACAGCTATCAGGGCGTGAACTGGTTCCAGAGTTCGCAGCCCGAGCTGGTGTTCTACGACGACGCGACGAGTTCTGACGATGATCTGATGTACCTCGTCTACGGCGCAGACAGGTTCATCGCATTCCGCAGGCTGCTGACAGCCGAGGAACCGGATACGTTCAGCACGACCCAGTGGCGAGCGATCAACGGCGCGGGCGGCGTGCTCGAATCAGAAGCTGGCACCGGCGGCGAGCCCGACACCTAGTCGTACTATGACAACCGGGGCAACACAGCGGTGTTCTTCGGCGATAACACGGCATCAAGCCGGGCCGATTGGCAGATGTGGAAGGTCAGTTCGATCGACGGTTCGACTGCTTTCGTGGGTGATGTGACCACCGCTTCAACGGCGGTGACCAGCGGGTACAACGCCGACGGCTCGATCTCGGCAGCGTACGACTCTTCGGATCGGCGGTACTCGTACAGCTACACGACGATCGACAGTATTTCGAGGCTGACCGAGGTCGCCTGCGAGACCAAGACGGGCGGGGCGTGGGCATCACCGACGGGTCTGGCCGAGGTCGGCAGCGTGGACTACGAGTACTACCAGACGGGCGACAGCACCTACGGCACAAACGGCGATCTCAAGCTGGTGATCCAGACCTCGCCGCTGACAGATTCGACCGTGAGCATCGAACGCAAGACGTACTACCGATATTGGAAGGGGACGTTCGACGACATGACCAACCCCGGCCACGAGCACGCGTTGCAGTATGTGGTGGCAGCCGAGGGCTTGCGTCGATTCGACTGGTTGGATGAGACGTTTGACGAGGACTTTATGTCGGCAAACGAGACGATTCTCAAGGCGTACGCTGGGGCGTACTTCGAGTACGACACAAACCATAGGGTGGACAAGGCTTGGTTCAACGGCGAGTGTGGCTGCTCGGGTGCGAACAACGGGGTGTATGAGTTTACCTACGAGACGGTGGGCAGCGACGCGGTTGGGTTTGAGAACAGCGAAGAGCGGTATCTGACCACGTATTCAAGGCCGGACGGCACCCACGAGCGACGGATCTTCAATGAGAACGGCCAAGGGCTGGCGAAGATCGTTCAGGACGGCCCGTTCGCAGGAACATACACGGACCAATGGGTCTGGCGTGCCACCCGTGCAGCCACGGGTGTTGTCGCTACGCGGTTCGGTCCCGAGACGTATTCCTACAACTACTCGGGCGGCACATTCAGCTTCAGCATTCCTATCACTGCGGGCAGTGCTGCGACTTCGGCGACTGCCTCCTCTGGTGTGACCCAAGGCCTTGTCACCAACATGAAGGGGCAGACCGGCAACGACTCGGGCACGCAGTACTTGGTGCAAGAGCGCACACTGGACACCCGCGTGCTGTCGAAGGCGGGCTTTGGCCCGGACGCTCTGCCATTCGTCTCGGATGCGTACAGCCCGACTATCGAGACAATGACCGCTCACACTACGTCTACCGATTTCCGCGAAACCGCTTGGACGAGCGGCTTGGGTGGGGGCGCTGACTGGAAAGTGGTCAATACCGACCCTGCGATCACAACGGCCACCAACGGCCCTGGCACCGGATCGCGCGGCGAGACGTCTGCGTACATCGAGGATGGCCGCTACACGGTCTTTACGAAGAACCGCGACGAGGTGATTAGTTATCGTGTGTACAACGCCGAGGGTCAGATCGTTACAGCGATCCAGGATGCCGATACAACCTTGACGGGCGGCGGGGAGGTCTTCAATGGCGTTACGATTCCGTCTGGGTTCAGCTCAGCGGGCACGCCGTTCCATCTTGTAACGAGCTACACCTACGACGCTTTGGGGCGTCGTGAGACGGCCACGCAGCCCGATGGCCGCGTGACGCAGAGCTACTGGTCCAAGCTCGCCGATGGACGGATGGTGAGTATCTCGGTGCCACGAGTGGTCTCGGGGACTACTTTCTACGGGCCTGCGAGCTTCAGTGTTACGAACCACTCGGGCAACGCCGAAATCAGCGGGACGCTGTCGATTGACGGCGGTTCGACAACGACCGCTCTGTCGAGTTGGATCGATGAAACCAAGTCCGATCCGATCGAAGCGGTCTCGGGTAGCGTGGGTGAGCTCAAGGCATTGGGCGTGACGATCTACAACGAGTCGGGTGCTATGGAGACCGAGAGCCGGAGGTACTTCGATCTTCCTACTGCGCTGCCCGGTGCCGAGGGCACACATTATGACGCTTCGTTCTCGTCGTACGACGACATGGGGAGGCGTTGGAGGAACAAAGACGCGACGGGCACGATCAGTCGCAGCGTGTTCGACGATCTGGGCCGAGGGGTCGAGTCGTGGGTAGGGACCAATGACAGCACGTTTGGCGGCGGTGAATCTTCGGGCACCGACAACATGACCAAGATCTCGGTGACCGAGTACGACAACGGCAATGACGCGGGGTCCAGCCTGGTGACCAAATCAACCGTTGATGCCGATGGCAACTGGGCGACTACTGGGGACCAGCGGGTCACTGAATACAAGTACGATGGGCGTGATCGCCGAGTGGCGACCATTACTCCCGAAGGCCCGCATAGCGTGGTCAAGTATGACAATCGTAACCGCGTGACTGCGTCGGCGACGTATGCGATCACCACGACACCGACGACCTCTACAGATCCAGAAACTTCCGCGACGGATCGTCTGAGCCTCTCCAAGACGCTCTACGACAATCTCAACCGCGCCTATCGCACCGAGTCGTACAAGATCAACCAGGCCACCGGTGCGATTGTCCAGGAGTCGAGCAACGACGTGATGCTGGTGAGCCAGTCTTGGTTTGATATCGCGGGACGATCCATCAAGAGGCTCGGCTCATCGATCAGCAAGACCGGGTACGACCGGCTGGGGCGTGCGACGCACAGCTATGTGCTCGCGACGATCAACGACACGGCGTACGCCGATGCCGATGACGTCACCGGCGACGTGGTCCTCACCGAATCGCAGACGCTCTATGACGCGGTCGAAGGCTTTGTGCTCGCACGAGCGTCCATCGAACGTCTCTACGACGACATCGGCGGCGGAGCGACCACCGGGGCTCTTGATTCCAACGCCGACAGCGACGACTTGCTGTGGACTAAGGCGAACATCTCGGGCCGCATCCAGATTACTTCGATGTGGTACGACGAACTCGACCGCCTGACCGACACCGTGTTCTACGGCGATTACGGCTTCGATGAAGGTGCGAACACCACCTTCGATCGTGACGGCCTCACCGTGCCAGTGCGATCGGACACTGCACTGCGTTCGACGACCGAGTTCAACGATGACGGCACCGTCCAGCAGAGGACCGATCCCAAGGATCTCATCGGACGCACCATATACGATGATGCGTTGCGGCCCATCGCTTCGATTGCCAACTATGTCAACGGGACCCCGTCATCCGCGACGGGCGATGACGACTTGCATACCCGCATGGTCTACACCGATGGCCAGCAGACCAAGCTCTGGGTCGATCTCGACGGCGATGATGTCGAAGACGCCGACGATCAAATCACGATCTACACCTACGGCATCACCAAGGGCGTCAGCGCAGGTGACTCGCAATTCGCTTCGGGCCGCATGCTCGCTGAAGTCGAGTATCCCGATTCCGCAGGGCCTACTGATGTCGCGGCTTACGCGTACAACGCGCTGGGCCAGCAGATCTACACCAAGGATCAAGCGGGCAATATCATCGAGACCGACTACGACGACGCGGGCCGGATGCTCCACCGCAGGGTCACCACTCTTGACAGCGATTTCGACGGCGCGATCCGCCGCATTACTACTTCATACGACGAACGCAGCCAGGTGGCCGAGGTCCAGCAGTGGGACAACGCTACCGCAGGCTCGGGCACCATGCAGGACGAGGTCGAATACGTCTACAACGAGTGGGGCCAGCTCACCGAGTTCAACCAGGACCACGATTCCGCTTACACAGGGGGCGGTAACGGCTGGAGCGTGGGTAGCACCTACGACGAAGCGCTCGCCACGGGCACCGGCGCTGAGTATCGCACGCTCCGTAAAACTGGCATCACCTATCCCGATGGCTCGTCGTTGAGTTACACCTTTAGCTCCACCGGAGGGCTCTACGACAACGATGCTAACCGCGTTACGCGCGTGACACGTTCGGCGGTCATCATCGCCGAGTACGAATACAACGGCATGGGATCGCTTGTCGGTACCGAGCTTCCCGAGCCCGAGGTCTGGAACAACCGCTACGACCACGCGGGCACGAGCGGCAACATGGACTTCATCGATCGCTTCGGCCGCGTCACCGACGACGTCTGGACCAAGGGCATCGACACCTCCAGCCCCGCCGACGGCACTTACGACCAG
>CAYUVO010000075.1:0-12451 GCA_964448185.1 uncultured Phycisphaeraceae bacterium | reverse complement strand
AAGGCCCAACCAAACCAAGCAAGGCTAAGAAATCGCCGAAGCCCACCATGCCGTCAGCACCCAGCGTACCGAAGTCGTCGGCGATATCACCCGGGCATGAACCCGGGTTCGTGCAGATGACGGACGTCACCGCGATGTTGTCGATGCCGGCTTCGACAACGTTCTGGGTGCCAAGGTCACTTGCAGATACGCGGAGGCGGACCGCCGATGAGGCTGCAAAGTCGGTGCCCTCGACGAGCTCGTCTGCACGCCACGATCCGAACGCCGTGGTGTAGGTACGCGCCGTTGAGTAGCTGGCTCCGTCGTTGCTCGATACCTCGATGGTCAGCGCGTCGCCGCCCTGGAGTGCGCCGTTTGTCACATCGTTGAGCCAGTAGGAATAACTGATAGTCGAGCCAGCACCAGCCTCGAAGCTTTCGCTGGTGATCGTGGTGGTGCCGTTATCCACGTCGGTGTTGTCGACGCCTGACACGATGCCCGTGAGCCACGCCTGCTGGCCCGCATCGGCAGCATCAACACTGGGGTCGCCTCGGCCAAAGCCCTGCGGCAAGCCTCGCGCCCAGCCGCCGGCGGTCCCCGCCGTGATGCCGCTTACGACCCAGCCAGTATCGACCTCGGACGTATCCGTGAACGTGATATCAACGGTGCCAACCACAGCTTCAAACGCTCCGGTGCTCGGGAAGTTCACTGCGCCCAGCGTTGTCAGATCGACCAGCAGGAAGAAATTAGGGTCACCGCCGCAGTCAAACGCGGGCAGCGTGGCCCGCCAGACGTCGCCGCCCTGATCGGTCATGACTACAGGCGTCATGGAGCCGCCGTTCTCTTGGTACACGAGCCTAGGGGTACCGATCATGGTGTCGTTTTCGATCTCGATCATGACATCGAAGATGGTGGCGGTTGCGGGAACGAGTTCGTCGGGGATCCCGGCGAGCGGCGTGAACGTGATGTCGATCGGGTTGGCTGCGGCGAGCATGGCCTGGAACAGGTTGACCCGGCCGTGGCCGAAGGTGTTGTCCTCGCCGGGAACGCCGATGTCGTCGCATGTATCGAAGAGGATTTGCTCGACGTCATCGATATCGAGAGTCGGGTTGGACGCTGCGATCATGGCACCGATGCCCGCTGCGATCGGGGATGAGAAGCTCGTGCCGCTGGAGGTGCCTTGGCCGCCCCCATTGGTGGTGGAACGTACCCCTACCCCGGGGCCGGTGAGATCAACACCGAGTCCGAAGGCGCTAAAGCTCGCCTTGGTGTCGGACTGTGTGCTCGCCCCGACGACGACCACGTCGGCGTGATCGAAGCCGCTGAGGTTGCGGTTGTCGTTACCGGCGGAGCGGAACGAGAGGGTGCCCCTTGCCTTGCAGTAGGCCCCGGTGGTCTGCACGTTGGCGCCGTCGACACCCGAGAAAGACGTGTTGACGACGGTCGCGCCGTTGTCCGCAGCCCATCGGGCCGCTTGGTCGAGATCCGCCGAGGAGGATGAACCTCCGGCACCGGGAGGCGTGACGCGGATCGGCATGACGCTGAAGTTCCAGCCCATGCCGACGACCTGCGTGCCGTTGTTGCCGGTGGCCGCAGCGCAGCCCGCAACGAATGTGCCGTGCCCATGATCGTCTTCTACGTTGCCGCCGTTGACCTGCGCCAGGTTCTGTTGTGAGTTGAAGCCCGAAACCCAACGCGGGGCTAGGTCAGGGTGATTGAGGTCCGCCCCGGTGTCGGCGATAGCGATGATCGTTGACGAGTTGCCGGTGAAGATGTCCCACGCCCTAGCCGACTCGACGTTGATGTGCTGCCAGGAGTCACCGAAATTCGGATCGTTCGGCACGGTTTCCGTCGTGTAGCACAACCAGTTGGGCGTGACGTACTCGTAGTCCCCTGTTGCCATCAACACCTGCGCGTACGTGTTCTCGGTATGGCCAGCGGGCACCTGAACGATGTACTCGTCGACTTCGCCAAAGTGCTCGATGACCTGATCGATGATTCGCGCTCGGGCAGGGTCAGCGGATTCCACTGCCGCGGCCTTCTGGCCTGCAACGGGTACCCACGATCTCTCGGGCGAAGCATCGGGCCTCGGGTTGGTGACGGCGTAGAGATCCTGCCTCGGGCGCACGATCATCTGGCCCGTGAACTCAAGGACGCCGGGCGTTGCAACGTAGAGTTGCTCGTCGGCCTGGGCTGCTGAAACAACAGCTTGGGCCGCTGAAACATCGACCGGCTGACAGAGCCCCGCGAGCATTGCAAGCGCGAGCGCAGTAGTACGAATAGACATTCTTTCTCCTTGGTCCTGTGGGTGGTCCGATGGGTCCGATATCTGAGAACACCGCAACGTGGCGGCGAGAACTGCCACCGCGTCAGGGTACTGTCCATTCGGTCTTCTCATGGCACAAGTTCCATGTTTCTCCCTAGCACCGCCCTGATCGGCCGCTGCGGTGGTGCCTGCTTGGGCTCATCGACGAGAAAACGCCCTGGCCAGCCATGACCGGGGCGTCGAAGTGATGCATTCTAGAGAGTGACGTTCGGTTTACGGGCAAGGCCCGACGAGGCCGAGCAGCGCGAGGAAGTCGCCGAAGCCGACCATGCCGTCGGGGCCGCCGGGGGGGGCGGGCGTGCCGAAGTTGTCCGCGATATCACCATCGCAGCCGGGAGTCATCCCCGGGCAAGGCCCGACGAGAGTGAGCATCGCCATGAAGTCGCCGAAGGAAACCGTGCCGTCGGGGTTAAGTTCACCGAGTTCGTTTGCGATATCACCCGGGCAGGGCAGCGTGGTGACATCGAACACATACGCCGAGCCAGAACGGTCACCGTTGTCGTCGTCACCAATCGCCGATACGACAGCGACACCGTTATCGATGGCGATAGAGCCGCCGAACCAATCATCCTCCGCTCCATCGCTCGGCAGGAGCTTGGCGAGCTGCTTGCCGGTAGACGCATCAAAGAGATACGCCGAACCAGAGTCGATGCCGTTGTCGTCGTTTGCTACCGCCCCTACAGCGACGACGCCGTTGGCGAGAGCGATGGAGTTGCCGAAGGAATCTCTGCCCGCTCCGTCGCTCGCGACGAGCTTGAACAGCTGCGCACCGGTGGATGCATCAAAGAGATACGCAGAACCAGTGGCGGTGATGTCGTCATAGTTACCAAATGCCCCTACGGCGACGACCCCGTTGTCGATGGCGACGGAAACGCCGAAACGGTCAGACTCCACCCTGTCGCTCGCTAAGAGCTTGAATAGGTACGCACCGGTGGACACCTCAAAGACATACACCGAACCAGAGTCGCGACCGTTGTCGTCGTCACCAGGCACCCCTACGGCTACGACGCCGTCACCGATGGCAATGCTGACGCCGAACTCATCGCCCTGCTCTCCGTCGCTCGCGGCGAGCTTGAACAGCTGCGCACCGGTAGACGCATCAAAGAGATACGCAGAACCAGTGAACGGGTCGAGAAAGTCGTCGTGGTCGCCCCTCGCCCCTATTGCGACGACGCCGTTGTCGAGAGCGATGGAGTGCCCGAAGAGGTCATACTCCGCACCGTCGTTCGCGTGAAGTTTGAAGAGCTGGCCGCCGGTGGAGGCATCAAAGAGATACACCGAACCAGTGACTTTGCCGTCGTTTCCACTCGCCCCAACGGCGATGACGCCGTTGTCGATGGCGATAGACCCGCCGAACTCATCAAACCCCGCCCCATCGCTCGGCAGCAGTTTGGTGTCCTCGTAGAGCACTTGCCCGCTGGCGGTGGTGGCAACAGCCGCAACACACAGAGCGATCGTCGCACACGTCTTGTTCATCGCGGGCTCCTTGGGGGGGGGCTGGTCGGTCGCATCCTACCAGACACAAGCCATACCCGCAACGCATGCCACGACGGCCGCGGCATATGGAACCAGAGCATCTTCATATGAATCAACGGCTGTTCCATATGAATTCAGAGCACACCCATATGCATCAAGGGCAAAGTCATATGTGCGCAGAGCAAAGTCATATGAATGCAGAGCACATCCATATGATTCCAGAGCAAAGTCATATGACTTCAGAGTAAAATCATATGGATCAAGAGCAAAAAAGCATTGATTCACGATTATCTTTGAGCTCTCTTCGAGGCCCGCTCAACTCACGCGCGCACCGAGCCGATCAACGTCTCCAGCCACCTTCGCTGCGAGCACGCTTGGCGATGGGCACGGCCCCCGTTACGGGCAATTACGGGCACGGCCTGTTACGGACACGGCCCGACGAGGCCGAGCAGCGCAAGGAAGTCACCGAAGCTGACCATGCCGTCGGGGTTGAGTTCACCGAGTTCGTTTGCGATATCACCCGGGCAGGGCAAGGGCACGGTAAAGAGGTACGCGGCACCCGGCTGAACGCCGCTGCCAAAGCCACCTGGAGCCCCGATGACAGCGGTGTCGCCGTTGATGGAGACACAATCGCCGAAGTAATCACTCGCCGCTCCGTCGGTGGGCAGCAGCTTGGCTTGTTGGGACCATATATCTCCGCTTCGAGTAAACATATACGCCGAGCCCGATTCGGTGCCGTTGTCGTTATCAAGCACTGCTCCGATGATCGCGGTGTCGCCGCTGATGGAAACGGAACTGCCAAAGGTGTCATCCGCAGCGCCGTCACTTGGTAAAAGCTTGGCCATCTGAACACCCGTCGCTGCGTCGAACACATACGCCGAGCCCGGAGTCGATCCCGTTGTCGTCGTCAAAGATCGCCCCGATGACAGCCGTGTCCCCGCTGATAGAGACGCTCACGCCGAACAAATCATCCTCAGCCCCGTCATCTGCCAAGAGCTTGAAGTCTTCGATCAATTGCCCGCTGGTAGCGGCGGCGAGAGTGGCAACAGCGGCAACACACAGGGCGATCATCGTACACGTCTTGTTCATCGCGAGCTCCTTGGGGGGGGCCTTGGGGTTCGTGGAGCATCAGACTAACAAGTACTCACCAAGAGGGGGCGGGCGTTGCTGCTCACGCCATCGCGGGGTGCCAGATTGTCTTGGTCTCAACGAACGGCTCGATCGCCCACGGACTCTCAAACACCGCGTCATCCTCGAACGACGAAGCTGATTGCACCCGCACCCGTTTGAGGTTCTCAGCAGCACCCGCTTCGAGCATGGTGCGGTGTTCATCGCTGACGCCCGCTGCCGAGATGCCGTTGATCTCGCGGTGTGCAGCAAACTGTTCGACCAACTCATCGCGCAACCCGGTGAGCAGGTTGAACACCCCGCCGGGCAGATCGCTGGTTGCCAACGCCTCGGCGAGCACGCACGCCGGGATCGGGTTGGTGGTCGACGCGAGGACGATCGCTGCGTTGCCGCTGCAGATTACCGGCGCAACAAGTGAGATCAACCCGAATAACGAAGGTTCATCGGGCGCGAGCACGCCGACGATGCCGGTGGGTTCGGGGATCGAGAAGTTATAATAAGGCCCGCTGACCGGGTTGTGGCTGCCGAGCACCTGGGCATACTTATCCGTCCAGCCCGCGAACGCCACGAGCCGATCCGTGCTGCGGTCTACTTCGCGAGTTGCATCTTCGAGCGATGTTGTGCCCATACGCGCGATGGCGGCTGCGAGCTCGTCGCGTTTGCCTTCGAGCATCTCGGCCATGCGGTACATGATCTGACCACGCAGGTACGCATTGGCACCCGCCCACTTGGGCTGGGCGCTCGCCGCCGCTTCGACCGCGTTGCGCAGATCCTTTCGGCTCGCTCGGCAGGTGTGCGCGATCACCTCGCCATTGGCGTCTTTGATGGCAATGGATCGGCCGCTCTCGGTGCGGGGGAACTTGCCGCCGATGGCGAGCTTGTACGTCTTGAGAATGGGCAGGCGGTTGGTCATGAGTGTGCTCCTTGTGCAAGTCGCACATACCCCCGCAGCCCCTGCATCCCGCCCTCGCGGCCAAAGCCCGATTCCTTATATCCGCCAAAGGGCGACGCGGGATCGAACCGGTTAAACGTGTTGAGCCACACGATACCCGCCTTGAGCTTGCCCGCAAGATCAAAGATCTTCGAGCCCTTGTCCGTCCACACGCCCGCTGCCAACCCATAAGGCGAGTTGTTCGCCCGGCTGATCGCTTCCTCGGGTGTGCGGAACGTCTGCACCGCCAGCACCGGGCCGAACACTTCCTCACGCGCGATCGTGTGGCTCGTCTGCACCCCCGTAAAGAAGCACGGCTTGCACCAATACCCCTTGGTCGGCAGCTTGGTCTGCGTCGGGCTGTGACACTCGATGCCCTCCTTGCGGGCGCCTGCGAGATACCGTTCGATCGTGTCGAGCTGTGGCTTCGAGTTGATCGCACCAACATCGGTGTTCTTGTCGAGCGGATCACCCACCCGCAGCGTCTGGAGCCGATGCGTAAGCCGCTTGGCGACTTCGTCCGCAATGGACTCCTGCACGAGCAATCGGCTGCCCGCGCAGCACACATGCCCCTGATTGAAGTAGATTCCTGCGACAACACCTTCGATTGCTTGATCGAGGCTCGCGTCCTCAAAGATAATGTTGGCGCTCTTGCCGCCGAGTTCGAGCGTGAGCTTCTTGCCCGAGCCCGCGGTTGCCTTGGCGATCCGCTTGCCGACCTCGGTCGAACCGGTAAACGCGATCTTATCAACGTCATTGTGTTCGACGAGTGCCGCGCCCGCTTCGCCGTCACCCGTGACGATGTTGACCACGCCTTCGGGCAGCCCGATCTCTGCGCAGATCTCGGCGAGCCGAAGCGCGGTGAGCGAAGTGGTTTCAGCGGGCTTGAGTACGCAGGTGTTGCCGCAGGCTAGAGCCGGTGCGAGCTTCCACGCCGCCATCATCAGCGGGAAGTTCCAAGGAATGATCTGGCCGCACACGCCCACCGGCTCGGGCGCAGCGCTGCCCGGGAAGGCATACGCGAGTTTGTCCGCCCAACCCGCGTGATAGAAAAAGTGGGCCGCCGCCAGCGGGATATCGACGTCTCGGCTCTCGCGGATGGGCTTGCCGTTGTCCATTGTTTCAAGCACCGCCAGCTCGCGTGCGCGTTCTTGAATCCGCCGAGCGATGCGGAAGAGATACTTCCCGCGTTCCTTCGCGGGCAGCGCTGCCCACAAAGGCTGGGCCTTGCGAGCGGCCTGCACCGCCGCGTCAACGTCCGCTGCGTCGCCCTTGGCGACCTGCGCAAGCTCGGCCTCGGTCGCCGGGTTGATCGTCGGCATGGTGCGTCCGGGCGCAGTGAACACGCCGCCGATGAAGTGGCCATAGGTCTTGGCGATCTCGACCTTGACCGATTCGGGCGCTGGGGCGTAATCCCAGGCGCTGGCGAACTCGAGTGCGGGCGAAGACCCGGGCCCCGCGGTGTGGATGCCGCGAGTGGGAGTGGTGGGGGGGGAAGATTCTTGTCGTGGGTTGATGGTCGTCATAGGTGTCTTTCGCTGCACATGCGCAGCCTTCGTGTTGCGAGCCCCAGATTCACGCCTCGCTAAAGTCATGTTTCGCCGCGTATCGGCCTGTCGCACGCTTGCTGATCTGCCGGAGCACGTCGTCGAGCAGGCTCGAGGCACCGAACCGGAACAGCTCGGGCGTGAGCCACTCATCGCCCAGCGTCTCCTTGAGCATCACAAGATAGTGCAGCGATTGCTTGGCGGTGCGGATGCCACCCGCGGGTTTCATTCCGATGCGTTTGCCGTCGGCGAGCCACACGCTGCGGATCGCTTCGAGCATCACGAGCGTGACGGGCATCGTTGCTGCCGGGCTGATCTTGCCCGTGGACGTCTTGATGAAATCGCCATCGCGGATGTGCTCGATGGCAAGATCGCTCGCCCGCCGAACGTTGTCGAACGTTTCGAGTTCGCCCGTTTCAAGAATCACCTTGAGATGCACCTCGCGCGACGCTGCCGAGCACAGCCCCGCCACCTCGTGGATCTCCTGAGCGACCACGTCGTAGCGTCCCGAATGGAACGCCCCGCGATTGATCACCATGTCGATCTCATCCGCGCCGTCCTCGATCGCTCGCTGCGTATCTCGCAGCCGAACGTCCAGCGGATATTGCCCGCTCGGGAACCCCGTCGCCACCGACGCCACATGCACCCCCGAGCCTTCGAGGGCCTCGCGTGCGACGGGCACCATCGACGGGTACACGCACACCGCAGCTGCGCTCGGCAGGCGTTCGCCGAGCACCGTCTCATCGTCGGGCATGGGCCGGATGGCTTTGGCGCACAGCGATCGCACCTTGCCCGGCGAATCCTTGCCTTCGAGCGTGGTCAGATCGATCATCGACATCGCGAGGCGAAGCCCCGCGTCCTTGGCGGTGGTCTTGATCGAGCGGGTGGCAAAGCTCGCTGCCCGGCTCTCGGTCATCACACGATCAACGCTGATTCGGCCTGTTCCTCGGCCAGTAATAAATCCCATGCCACTAGTTTAGGGCATCGCGTCCCCAGAGCCAGAGGCAAGTCTCAGACGCTCACAAACAGCGTCAATGCCCCGAAAGCCACTTCCCGCCAGTTCAGAGCCCGATAGGCCCCATCTGCTCCGCATCGCTGTACTCGGCGAGGGCATCTGGTTTGGCTCACGCAGACGCTTCGGGAGGCACGCCGATGTCTTCGTTCCAAAGCTCGGGGTGCTCAGCGATAAAGACCCGCATGAGCTTCTTGCAGCGTTCATCCTCTGCAAGAATGATCTCCACGCCCTCAGCCGCCAACCAGTCCTCGCGGCCCATGAACGTCTCGTGCTCGCCGATGATCACACGCGGGATCTGGTGGAGCACCGCTGTGCCCGTACACATGGCACAAGGCGACAAAGTCGAAGCCAGAGTCAGCGTGTGCCAATCCCGCCGCCGACCAGCACTGCGAATGCAGGCGGTCTCGGCGTGCGCGGTGGGGTCGCCGGTCTGGACGCGAAGGTTGTGGCCGCGAGCGACGATGGTGCCATCAGGAGCCATGAGGACCGACCCAATGGGGATGCCCCCCTCAGCCAAACCCATTTCGGCTTGCTCAAGGGCTGCGTCGAGTGCGGCTTGGTCATGCTGAGAGAGTGTGGTCATGCAGACAGGGTATCGCCAGACGTGAGGTGGTGGAGGCGACTGCACGCGGGATCTTGGCAGCGGGTCCTGCCAATCCGATCTCACCACTCCGCGCTATCCGCTGGCTCGCCTGCGGCCACTCGCCGTTTTGCCTCGCTCATCCGCCATGTAGCGGCATCAAGTTCCGACTTGCTGAAGTCGCTGCACCATGGATCCTGCTGAACCACCGCTTCCATTGAGATATCGAGAGCATCGTGCTTGGCAAGTCGCATGAGCCCCGCCTGAATCTCTCCACTGCACAGCATCCGCTTCGCGATGGGCAGGAAGTCGCCGTTGCAGCTATCGACCATCTGGCGGAATCGTGTCGGGTTGTATCCATCGCAGCGACCTGGAGCTTCGTCGCAAATCTGACGCATGCGGGCTGTGAATGGCGATTCGTTATCTGGCGACACTCTATTCCACTTCTTGGTCATCTCTGCGTTTGCAGCAGAGCCTCATGCGGTGCATCCTGAATCACTCAGTCTCGGTTGTCACGGGCAAGGTTGCAAGTCGCCACACCAACGGAACGCCGAGATCTACGGGGCAGCCAGCGGGCCACATTTCACCGCTCCATCAAAAAACACCCCCAGCGTGCTGCCAGGGGCGTTTGCGTCGAAGTGGAGGCGACGTGAGTCGAACACGCGACCTCTTCCATGCCATGGAAGCGCTCTACCAACTGAGCTACGCCCCCGACGAAAAAAACACGGGTTGTCGCGGGCTACCGGTTCCCCGATCGCCACGCACGCCGATGGTAGGAGGGGGCATCGGCCGGTCAAGGCGTTCGCTTGAGTCCGAGCAGCCGATCGCACGCACCGATTACCGCCGCCAGCTCGATGCGGTCGATCCGGCACCGATCCGGGTGGTCGTTGGCCATATGGTCCGCGGGCAGGCTCGGGTCCGCAAGCAGGATGATCTCCGAGTCCCCGCCGCTAGGCATCGGCTCGGTCGGGATCGTCGTCCACCGATGGTCTGTTGGCCCAAAGAGCGTCACCACGGGCGTCCCGAACGCCGCTGCTACATGCCTCGGCCCCGTGTCATTGGTCACCATCAGTTTCGCCTGAGCAACCAACGCCTTGAGCCCGGAGATCGAACCCCCCAACGTCGGCAGCGCGCGCGCAGGCGAGTCCTTCGCGATGCGCTCGGTGAGTGCCTGCTCTGCGGGCGAGCCGTTGACGAGCACCGCGAGCCCGTGTCGGCTCGCAAGATGCTCGGCGAGCTTGGCGTACCGCTCAGCGGGCCAGCGTTTGGCTTCGTTGTTGCCCCCGGGGTTGAGGATCGCGAAGGCCGCGCCGGGCTCGATGCCCGCCGCTGCCATGAGCCGCTGCCCTTCTGCGCGGTCGTGATCGGTGAGCGCAAGTTCGAGCTTGAGCGCCGAATCCGTAGCCTGCGTGGGTGGGTCGATATCGAGCAGAGCCGACGCTGCGCCGAGGTAGTAGTCCACCGCCGACACCAGCGCCCACTTTGGTTTGAGCAACGATGAACCACGTCGAACAGGCGCACGCAAACGGTCGGTCAGCAACAGCGATCGTCCGTCGCGTGCATAGCCGACACGCCTCGGGATCTTGGCAAGGTACACGCTCATCGCAGTTCCAAAGCCATTGGCCAACAGCAGCGCCGCGTCGTAGTGCTCCTCGCGCAGCGATCGGGCGAGCGACATTCGTTCGCCGAGAGTGCGGGGTCTTGCTGTGCGCACGGTGTCAATCGTTGGAAGTCCTCCGAGCACCGCGTCCACCGGCTCGCGGGTGAGCAGATCAATCTTCGCCTCGGGCAGCGCGTCACGCAGCAGCCTGATCGCGGGCGTGGCCATCACCGCATCCCCGACCCACGAAGGCCCGACAATCAGCACCCGTTGTGGCTGTGTGTGATGAGGGGATGTGCTCAACTCGCACCCTCGCTCGAACTCTGTTCTGCGATGAACCGCTCAGCGATGACCCGCTTGGCGATGAATTGCGCCGCCTCGGGCATTCCCGCAAAGCACGCTCCGGGCGCATCGCCCACGAGCAGCGCCCGCTCGGGAGCAATCCCCGCTGCCAGCGCCGCTTCGATATCACGGGGCGCATCGCCTACGAGCCACGATGCGCTCAGATCCAGATCGTGTTCCTGAGCCGCTGCCAAAAACATTCCCGGCTGGGGCTTTCGCCACGGATGCTCAACGTTGAACGGCTCGACCGTTCCAAGCGGATGAAACGGGCACGAATAGATCGCGGTGATGAGCCGATGCCCATCAATACTGAGCAGATCGTGGAGCCGATTGTGGATGGCATCGAGTCCGTCGAGGCTCATGCCGCCGCGCGCGATCACGCCTTGATTCGTCACGACGATCATCGGCAAGCCGAGCGACGCGAGCTGTGCGCACGCTTCGAGCACGCCCGGCAGCAACTCGACGAGTTCGGGATCAACAAGATCACCCGCCACCGCTGGCGGCGGTCCGACGGGCAGCCCGCGGTTACGGATCAGCGTGTCGTCGCGATCAAAAAAGATCGCTGGCTTTGGCATGGTCCCAGCGTATGGGCTGAGGACTGCTCGCGAGTGACTGCTTGAGAGACTGCCAGACCGAGATCAGGCTCGGGCTTCTTCCGTCTCCACCGGGAGTGGCGGGATGGGCGTCTCGAGCGTGATCAGCCCGCTGTGCAGCGCAATCCGGGCAAGCTCGACACGATTGGTGACCTTGAGCTTGGACCCCAGGCTCACGCGGTGGCCCTCGATCGTCTTGACCGACCGGTACAACACCTTGGCGATGTCAATGGTCGAAAGCCCGAGAGCAATCAGACGCAGGATCTCAAGTTCGCGTGGTGTAAGGGTGCTAAGTTGGCCCAGATCATCGTGAGTGGCGCGGATCTGGCGAACGCCAGCGGTCGGCTGGGTTCCATGTCCGAGTGATGCCACGATCAGGACCGCTCGGCTCTGCTCGAACTCGCAAGGCCGAAGCGAGAGCCGGAGCCATTGACCCTTGAGCACCACATCGACGAGCAACGGCGCATCGGAGTCGTCCGCCGATCGCACGTATCGCAAGAGCTCCGCAGCCATCGGTTCACGGAGCACCTTGTCGAGAGAGACTTGGCTCATCTCCGACGAGGGCAGCTCGAGCAAGCTGTGGGCTGGTGCGTTGGCTGCGCGGATCATGCCCGCAGCGTCGAGCACCAGCACCGGTGCATCAGTGATGCCCAGCAGCGAATCCCAAAGCACTTGTGTCATAGGTGAAGCCTGCTGTGTGTGATGGTGGTGGGGGGGATCGGTGAGCATGAGTGGTTGCATGGAGTTGTTCTCTCGTTTCCTCTCGCGGTTGCATTCGGGCACCGAGTCAATCGTTCTACATCTTCCCATATCCGTGGCGCACATTCTCAGGCGTGGCAACGGAGGCCGTCCGGCGGGGAGCTGACGGGCGTGGCGGCCATGGAGGGCATTGGCCGCATGCAGGGAGAACACACCAAGGGATGATCCTGTTCCC
>CAYUVO010000074.1:12176-13016 GCA_964448185.1 uncultured Phycisphaeraceae bacterium | reverse complement strand
CCAAAGGCCCATCGCTCACGCTCAGGGCTCCTTATCGAGAGGTGCGAGGCTCAATATAAGTTATAAAGACCCCCGGTCACGCATTCAAGATGTATCAATACAGCCCGAAGACCCCCTCGCTGACACTCGGGGCTTGTAGGGACGCACAAGTGATCGTGGAGAAATCAAACGGGGGGAGAGAGGGGGGAGGTCGGGACTTACTCTGGCGCAGGGGCTGGCGGCGTGCTCGGGCGGGATGACCAGTGCAGGTGGGCGATCTGGAGCTGGTCATCTTGGGCAACGATGAGGTAGCTGACCGCGACCCGGTAGTGGCGTTGCTCGTCTCGGATTTCTACCGAGAAGGTGCCGATGTGCTCGACGAGGATCGCGTCTCCAAAGGGTCTTTCGGTTTCCTGGGTGATCACAAACTCAAAGTTCTTGACGACCTCCATCTCGGGTTTGAGGTGGTGATCGCGGTAGTGCTCCCAGCTCCCTTCGTCCGAGGCATTTTCAAAGATAGAACTCTGGTTGTCGGCGACAAAGAGTACGTTGAGCGCGTCGAGGTCGCCGGCCTCCATGCCCGCGATGTACGCCCGGGCCACGGCCTGGCCGCCAAGCGCGGGCTGCTCCCCTTGGGCCATGGCAGGATGGCCATCCTGCGCAGCCGCAAACACCGCGGCAACGCCCGCTACAACAAGGGTCATCATCAGCATTGCAATCTTCTTTGAGGCCATGAGCTCTCTCCTTCTAATGGAATGGATTGATCTATCGAACAGAGCACAGCCTACCCGCTATAAGCCCTCGCTCAAACACAAGGGATGTCGGCGAAAGAGCACAGAAAGCACAGAGGGAAGCAGGGGG
>CAYUVO010000074.1:4697-12166 GCA_964448185.1 uncultured Phycisphaeraceae bacterium | reverse complement strand
CCCCCCCCCGCCCCCCGCCGGCCGCCCCCGCGGGGCTTAGTCCTGCTCGCCGTCGGCGTCTTTGAGCAGGTTGATCTCGAGACTGAGTTCCGCGTCGCCCGCAAACTCAACATATTCGATGTCCACCTGCACGTCGCGGCTCTCGTCGATCTCAAGGATCGCGCTGACCTTGCCGCCATCAGAGTTCGCTTTGGTGCGGATCGAGCCCGCGCTCTCGCCATCAAAGCTCAGCGTCACCTCGTCGTCCGGCCCGACGTGGACAACAAACTCGTACCGCCCGGGCGTCAACGGCAGCTTGGACTTGGCGATCACGCCGAACCGATCATGACGCATCTTGGCACGAATCACCGAACCCGAGAGCGACAACTCCGAAGGGCCCTCTGAGCCGAAGTCGAGCTGGATCGAGGTCGTCCGAGCGCGGCGGCCACGCTTGCCCTTGGCTTCCTCACGCCACGCATCGCGGTCGGCATGCGGGTCGGTTTCCCACTCAAAGACGTCGATCCGCCAGCGTGCCCGCAGCAGCATGCCGCTGATCTTGCGATCGAGCCAGTCGTTCTGCGCGATGCGGACCTCGTAGGGGTGCACGCCCGACGGCCCGTTGACCGCAAAGCGGGTGGGCTCGTTGGGCCCGTCGGCTTCGTCCCATTCGAGGCTCGCTCGGTTGCTGCGGAGCGTCGCCCAGAGATTCTCATCGCCGCCATAGACCTCAAAGACGTGGCGTTTGCCGTCCTGACGGACGGTTCGCAGCGTCACCGACTCGCCGTCCCACGGGAAGTAGTCGCCGATAGCGCGATAGTCGGCATTCATCGCGGGCTCGGTGCCCGTCGGGTCGTTCTCGCCGGGCACGTCGATCGTCGGCGGCTCGTACATCTCCATCGTGACCTCGACGTCTGCAAACTCCGCGTCGTCGTCGATGACCATCTCCTGCTCGCAACCATCAAGAGTGTTGGCCCCGAGTTGGACGTTGCCGCTGGTCAGATGCACGCCGACCTCGCAATCGCTCGCTGCATTCTTGGCGAGGAGCATGTGCTCACCCGACGCCGCAAACGCGGTCTTCGTTTCGTTGATGACATGCTCGCGGACGGTGATGCTCTCGCCGCTGACTTTGACGCCGCCGGTCGAAGCGTTGATCGCGTTGAGCGCGAGGACCGTGCGTTCGCCGTTGATGTCAAAGGCCCAGCCGTCGATGTCGTCGGCGGCATTGGTCACGATCACGCTGTCGGCAAGCCCGTAGGCAACGACCGCTGCACCCATCGAACGAAACTCGTTGCGGACGACCATCACACCGGCGAGCCCCTCCCCCAGCCCTGCGTCGCCCATGTTCGCGTGGAGAGTGGTGTACCCGAGCATCAGGCCCGTGCCATCGGGGCCGAGGTTGCGGATGGCATTGTGGACGATGGTCGCTCGATCGCTCGAACCGATGAGGTGAACCCCAGCGACTTCGACGCCTTCGCCGCCATAGATGCCGTCGAAGGTGTTGCGGGCGATCACCGCATCGGGCGAATCAACCAGCACCACGCCCTTTCGGCTGAGATACGAAATATCGTTGTCGTACACCTCGATCGACGCCGCGTTGGTCGCCACGATCCCCTTCTCGAACGATCGCACCTTGGTGGACCTCACCGTGGGTGAGACCGCATCCTTGAGGGCGATCGCGGTGCCCGCGTTCGATGAGCCGTGGGCTTGAGCGTCGGTCCCGTACCGCTTGCCAAAGCCGTCGCGAATCTCGCAACCCTCGATCACCAGCTCTGATGTATCCGTTGATGAAATCCCGGTGCCAAAGCCACGAATCCGCAGCCCGCTGAGCGTCACACCCGTCTGCCCATCGACCCGCACACCGATGCCCGAACGCATGTCAGGAGTCTGGCTCCAGGCACTCGCGGTGAGCCAGTCGCTGTCCTCCGCCATCGTGACGGTGATGTTGTCAGCGACGATGTGGATCACGCCGTTGCCGTCGGCATCAATGATCCGCGTGCCCGGCGGCACCCGCAGCACGCACGACTGGTCGATCTGCACGTTGTCCGAGGTGACCTCGACAATGGGTAATGTGGAAAGTTCCGTCCCAGACACTGTGAGCAGCGTCCCCGTCAGCAACAGAGTGGTCAGCATGGCTCCATGGTACGGCATCAAGCCCCCAAAGTTGCTCTTAGGGTCTGATCCTTCGCCAATGCAAGATATTTCAACAACCTCGCGGCTCGATCAGTCGGCCTTGGTGCCGTCAGCGGGCGATTGGGGGGGCTGGACGGGTTGGCTTTCGGGCTGAGCTGCCGGTTGAGCGGCTGGCTGAACTGGGCTCTGGCTCACCGTTCGGCTCGAACCCGAGTCTGAGGACAGGCTCGCGGGCGCACTCGAGGGCGCACTTGAGGGCGCAGAGGCTCGGGCCGAGTCTCGCTTGCTCTCTGCCTCCAACTCGTTGCTCACGTCTCGCAAGCCACGCTTGAACTCGATGATGGATCGGCCCACGTTGCGGCCCACCTCGGGCAACCTGCGTCCAAATAACAGCAGCCCGAGAAGCAGGACCACGCCGATCTCGAGTGGACCCAGATTGGGAATCAACCCCAGCGTCAGAACCTCGCCAGAGGAAAAAACTTCGCCCAAGTTCACAGTTGCCAGCATGACCACGAGATGCGCTCCAGATCCCCACGCCCAACCCCATCATACGCCAACCGACGCAATGACTCAATCTCTCTCTAAGCCGCCTACCCAACCCCCCCCACCGCCACCTATCACACCCCACCCGCTGCCTTGGCCACGTTGGTCAGCAGCATCGCCACCGTCATCGGCCCCACCCCTCCGGGAACCGTGCTGAGCCAACCCGCAATGCCGTTCACCTCGTCAAACGCCACATCCCCCACCGTCTTGCGTCCACCCTTGCCATCAGGCACCCGATTGACCCCGACATCGACCACTACCGCTCCGGGTTTGACGTGGCCAGCGGTAATCAGCCCGGGCACCCCCGCCGCCGCCACCAGCACGTCCGCCGACCTGCACAGCTCAACGGTCCCCTGCGTCCACTCGTTGCAGCTCACCACGGTCGCATCGTGCCGCATCAGCAGCACCGCGATCGGCTTGCCCACCACATCGCCCGCCCCGACGACCACGCACCGCTTGCCCCGCAGCTCGATCCCCGTCGAGAGGATCATCTCGACCGTGGCCAGTGCGGTACACGGCGCGAGGCTCGATCGGCCATAGACAATGTTGCCGATGTTCGCCGGGTTGACCCCCTCGACGTCCTTGTCCTGATCGATCAGCCGCTGCACCCGGTACGCATCGACCCCCTCGGGCAACGGCAGGTGCATCATCATCGCATGCACCCGGTCGTCCTCATTGAGCAGCAACACCCGGCCCGCGATGTCCTCGTACCGGGCACCCCGACCGAGCGTGTGCAGGTGGTATTCGATGCCCAACTCGGCGCACGTCCGCTGCTGATTGTCCGCGTAGACCCTGGCCGCCGAATCGCCCTGATCGACCAGCACCGCGTCCAGACGCACCGCTCGCCCCGACGCCCGGACATTGGCGACGCGCTGGGCGACCTCTTGCCTGCGGGCTTGAGCGAGCGCCTTGCCATCAATGATCCGTGTGGCCATGGGGGCATGGTATCCGCCCAGCGAGCTTGTGCGCACGGGCGTTGATACGCTCAGGATCGTGTCATCCCAAGACTCTCCCACCGAGGCCAGTGCCCATCGCATCATCGAGTTGCGAGAGCTGCTCGACCGCGCCAACCGGGCGTACTACGTCGACGCCGAGCCGGTCATGGCCGATAGCGAGTTCGACGATCAGCTCGCTGAGCTTGCCCAGCTTGAACGCCTGCATCCCGAGCTTGCCGACCCTACCAGCCCGACGGTGAGAGTGGGCGGAACGCCGATCGAGGGCTTTGTCACCAAGCCCCACGCATTGCCCATGCAATCGATCGATAACACCTACTCGGAGGCCGACATCCGCGAGTGGTACGAGCGGGTCCGCAAAGCGACCGATCAGCCATCCCCGAAGCTCACCACCGACCCCAAAATCGACGGCGTCGCCCTGAGCCTCCGCTACGAGAACGGCGTCCTCGCACAAGCCCTCACCCGAGGCGACGGCACCCAAGGCGACGACATCACCAACAACGCACGAGCCATCCCCTCGATCCCCCTCAAGCTCACGGGAAAGATGCCCGCAATCGTCGAAATCCGCGGCGAAGTCTTCATGCCCGAGGACGCCTTCAAAGCCCTCAACGCCAAACGCAAACGCGACGGCGAAGACCTCTACATGAACCCCCGCAACACCACCGCGGGCACGCTCAAGAGCCTTGATCCAAAGGTCGTCGCCCAACGCAAGCTGCGGTTCATCGCCCACGGCCGAGGCGTCATCGAACCCGACACCCTCGCCCAAAGCTACAGCGAACTGCTCGCCGCGTTTCAGCACATGGGCATCCCCACCGCTGAGCGCGTGCGCACACACGACACCATCGAATCCGTGCTCGACGAAATCCATGCGTTCGAGACGCTGCGAAAGGACGTGGGCTACGCAACCGACGGCATGGTCGTGCGACTCGACCGCTTCGACCTCCAAACCCTCGCGGGCTCGACCTCCAAAAGCCCGCGGTGGGCTGTGGCGTACAAATATCCGGCGCAGCGGGGTCGAACCAAGCTCATCGCCGTCGAGCATCAAGTCGGCAAGACCGGCAAGATCACGCCCCGTGCGATCATGGAGCCCGTGCTGCTCGCGGGGACGACCGTTCGCCACGCGACTCTTCACAACTATGGCCAGGTCCGCAGCAAAGATCTCCGCATCGGCGACACGATCGAGATCGAAAAGGCCGGCGAAATCATCCCCTCTGTCATCGGCGTCGTGCTCGATGAACGGCCCCAAGACGCAGAGCCTGTGCGCGCACCCGAGGTATGCCCGGTGTGCAGCGGCGTGGTCGAACCCGAGCCGCCCGAAGCGGCTGGAGACCCGCTGATTGAAACCGCTCGCCGGTGCATGAACCCCGAGTGCCCCGCCCAGTGGCGCGAACGGCTCGTCTGGTTCGTCGCCCGCAAACAGATGGACATCGACGGCTTGGGCGTGCAGACCATCGACCAGATCTTGGCTGCCGAGAAAATCCCACTCGCTGGGTTCGCTGATATTTTCAAGCTCCATCAACACCGCGAGGTGCTGCTCGAACTCGACCGCATGGGCGACAAGAAGCTCGACAACATGCTCGCGGGGATCGAAGCCGCCAAGCAGCGAGGGCTCGCGCGGGTGCTTGCGGGCTTGGGCGTTCGGCACCTGGGCGACTCAACCGCCAAAGCGTTGTGCCGATTGTTCCGTGATCTCGACGACTTGCTCGCAGCGAGCGAGGAACTCCTCCGGCCCAAAACACTCAAGAAGGAACGAGCGGTCGAACTCGGATACCCCGCCGAGCCCAAAGACCGCCCCGAAACCGGGCTCGGGGCGCTGACCGCACCCGCTGTGCGCACCTATCTGCATTCGCCCGCTGCGACCAAGACCTTTGCTGAGCTGCGCGCCGTCGGGGTCGATATGACCAGCCGAGAGTTTTGTGGGCCCGGCAGCCAAACGATGGAAAGCAATTCCGGCGCGGGCAAGACGGTGGTGCTGACCGGAACGCTCGAAACCCACAGCCGAGACGAGCTCAAAGCCAAGCTCGAAAGCCTCGGAGCCAAGGTTGTCGGCTCGATCTCGGCCAACACGGACCTGCTGATCGCGGGTACAAAGGCGGGCAGCAAGCTCGCCAAGGCCAAGGCTCTGGGAGTCGAAGTCTGGAACGAACAACAACTGCTCGAAGCGATTGGGGAAGTCGGCGGAGAGAACCAAAGCCCGGAGGTCGGCGATGCGGAATCTTGAGTTCAAATCCGAGCTGCGCGAACCCGCGATGGCCCGAGCGGTCCTGCGAAAGGCGGGTGCGATCTGCACCGGCAGCGCCCGACAAGTAGACACCTATTTCAACGTACCCAGCGGCAGGCTCAAGCGAAGGCTCACGCAGGGCTGTGCGCCCGAATTCATCTACTACACACGCCCCGACGACGGCGCGCCCAAGGTCAGCGTCTACACCCGATTGAGCGATGCACAAGCCCGCGCCCGCTTCGGCGAAACGCCCATGCCAACACGGTGTGTCGTCGCCAAGACTCGCGAACTCTGGCGGCTCGATTCGATCCGTATCCACGTCGACGAGGTTGATGAACTCGGATGGTTCATCGAACTCGAACGCGAACTCGCCGAGAACGAGGTCAACATGGATCGTGCGCACGGCGACCTGCGAAGACTCCGCGATCAACTCCGCCCGGTGCTGGGCGAAACCATCAGCACGGGCTACGCGGAGTTGCTCCACCCCGCAGCCGACGGCGCGTCATGATTGCGCATCAGCCGTGTGCAAGACACACGGGGTGCTTTCAGTTCGCTTCGTTGTCGGTGTGCTTTGATTCCTTGAGAGACTTGAACAGATCCCGGATCGCGATCGTGCCCCAGATGAGCTGCAAAGCGAAGAGCGGCCATGCCTCGGTTACATAACAGATCGGTGCGATCAAGGTCGCTGCAACGAGGTTGAATAGAGCGTGTTTGACGGGGCTGAGTGTGTGCCGACGGAAGTATCCTGTCAGCAGCACGATCATCCCGATCCAGCCGATGATCTCAATGGTCAGGTGCATGCAGGGCCTTTCAGGGCGTCGCCCGGTGCATCCTGAGCGACGGCAAGAATACTCGCACAGATTTCATATCTCGCATAGAATCTTGGTATGAATAAGCAGATTCTGGTCGTGTTCGTTGGGATAGTGGTTTCAGGACTTGGAGCATGCTCGCGATCACCGGAACCGCCAACGCCTGCTGTACCAGACACCCTTGCACCTGTTGTTGAGGAAACCACCATGCACATCGAGATTCTCGGCTTCGATGGCTGCCCGAACACGCCCAAGTTTCGCGAGCGGGTGACTGAAGCCGCCCAAGCGTTTGCCCCCATTCGCTCGATCATGGTCGAATACGTCGATCAGGAGGCACTCCCCGAAGACGACGTGCGCCGGGGCTATCCGACGCCGACTGCTCTGGTGGAGGGCCAGGATCTCTTCGGCCTACCCGCGCCCACAAGCCCGGCGATGGGCTGCCGGATCTATCCGGGAGGACTCCCGACCGCCGAGCAGATCACTGCCAAGCTCAGTGCGCTCGATGACTGAGCCCTGCTGAGTTTAGTTCCGACCCCGGCTGGCAAAGAGCATCCACAAAAACACCGGCCCGCCCAGCAGCGTCGTAACCACGCCAAGAGGCAAACGCCCGGCACTCGTGGAAACCACGCCGATCAATCCATCAGCCCCCACCACGATCGCTGCACCCATAAGAGTCGCGCTGAGCACCAGCGTCCGATGACCCGGCCCGCCGATGAGTCGGCCAAGATGCGGCGCGACGAGCCCGACAAACCCGATTGGTCCTGCGACCCATACCGCGCCCGCTGCGAGAGCGCCCGAAGCCACGAGCAGGCTCAGCCGAATCAGCCCCAGCGG
>CAYUVO010000074.1:0-4687 GCA_964448185.1 uncultured Phycisphaeraceae bacterium | reverse complement strand
CGAAGCTGCTTCATCTTGAGCGAGCGAGGCGCCGTCGAGCCAACGCCCCCATCTCACCCCAGCACCAGCGCACACCATCACCAACACGCCGACTACGAGCACACGCCACCGCGGGGTGTCATCGACAATCGCGCCGAGCAACCATCGGCTTGTGCGTACACCTCGATCGGGCAGCAGGTGCTGAACGATCATGATCCCCGCTGAGCACATCAATCCGATGATGACGCCCACGAGAATCAGTGAGGTCGGGTCGATCAGCCCCCGCCGTTGGCTCAGGGTGTAGACGATCAGAAGCGACCCGATCGCCCCTAGAAACGCTCCCATGCCCTGACCCGCCACCTGCGGCTCCACCCTGCCCGTCGCGGCGTAATGCCCGAGCACCACCAGCATCGCCCCCAAACCGGCACCCGAAGCAAGCCCTAGCAAATCGGGCGACGCCAGCGGATTCCGCAGCAGGCATTGCAGCCCAACCCCCGAAAGAGCGACCGCTCCCCCCACCACCAGCCCGCTGAGCAGACGGTCGAGCCGAAGCGACCAGATCACTTCGGATTCGGGCCAATGCAGCCCGCTTGCCCCCCCCCCGGCGACGAGCCGAAGGACCCCAGCGAGGATCACCGCGAGCAGTGCGATCAGGATGGCCCATCGGCTGCGAGTCATGCCCCAAGCCTACTCCGTCTGAGACTTCCCCTTGGGGTTGGGCGACCTACCATCGCTGCTCATTCCTGCTACGCCCCCATCGAGAGAGGATCCGCGTCGTGAAGACCTTCCGCTGCCAACTCGTGACTCCCAACGCCAAGCTCCTCGATGAAGACGTGACCTACGCCAACGTCCCCGCATGGGACGGCCTCTTCGGGGTGCTCCCCGGACGCGCCCCGCTGCTCGCACAGCTCGGCCTGGGCGAACTAACCGTCTCATTCCCGGATACCACCGGCAAGGGCGGGGATCGGTCCTATGTCATCGACGGCGGGTTCGTGAAAATGGCGGGCGACACGCTGACCATTCTCGCTGAAGCCGCGTTCCCGGCTGAAGAAATCACCGAGACCGATGCCAAGGCGGAGATCGCCGAGACGCAAGCGCGCGGCGTTCCCCAGGACGCCCCGGACCTCGCCGCCGCTCAGCAGAGATTGAGCCGCGATCGCCAGCGTGCAGCCTTGAAGCTGCGAGTAGCCCAGAGCGGTCGCGCATCGGGCATCTGAACGAACGCTCCTAGAAGATCTATAAAAAACACCCCGGAGGAACTGCTCCGGGGACGTACGCCAGCGAAGGCAAACTCTTTTGATGATTGCACGCAATGAGTCATCGGGCGTTACATCCGCTTTGACATCGCTCGCTGAATCTCGCGGGTTGCATCGCGTTTCTTGAGATCTTCGCGTTTGTCCGTTCGGCTCTTGCCGTGGCCGACGCCGATGAGCAGCTTCGCCCAGCCATCCTTGAAGTAGAGCTTGAGAGGCACGATGGTCACGCCTTTTTCATCGGTGACCTTGGCGAGCCGAAGAATCTCCCGCTTGTGTGCGAGCAGCTTGCGGACCCGCACGGGCTTATGCCCTTGGCTCCCCGCTGGGGCATATTCCCCAATGTTCACGCCATAGAGCCACAACCCGAGCGGGGCTTCGCTCGCCCGAATGAACCCCTCGCCCAAGGAGACCTGGCCATCTCGCAGGGCTTTGACCTCGGTGCCGCCCAGAGCGATCCCCACTTCGAGCGTCTCGCCGATGGCGTAGCGATAGCGTGCCTTGCGGTTCTCCATGACGCGGTCATTGGATGTGGGGCGTTTGCCCTTGGCCATAGTAAAGAGATTAGGGGCCGCGCTCGGCTTGCGGGATGATCTTTGATAAACTCTCAGCGAGGATCGCGATCCACCCCCTCTCTGGAGAAGCCACATGCCCCGTCTCATTTCAATGATTGTTCTCGCCGGTTCGGTCGCCACAGTTGTTGCTCAGGACAAAGATCCCTACGAGCTCATGCGAGCGTTGGACGACAAACTCACTGAGGCTGCGGGGATCTCCTACTCGGCAACCCGCGTAGGCCAAGGCTCGGCAGCGTCCACCCTCACCCGCTCGGGCTCGGTGCTCGCTTCACTCCACGAGGGCGAACTTCTGCTGCGGATCGAAGGCACCGCCCACAACATCGACGGCACCACGCCCAGATTCCTCTCGGCCTTCGACGGCGAAACCGTCACCTCCATCCGCCACGGCGAGCAAGCAGTCGTCACGGGCAAACTCGACTACACCTTCGGTGCGTTGGGCACCTCGGGCGCTGGGCTGACGAGCTGGCTCCTGCTCTGGAACGACCATCTGGGGGGCGCGTTCCGTGACGGGCAAGAGCCGTACTCGCTTGCCTATGAAGGGCAGGCCATCATCGACGGCGAAGCGTGCGACGTCATCCGCATCGGGTTCGACGAGTACGGCGGGGTCGAAGAATACGAATCGTGGATCTATCTCGACACCGACACCCTGCTGCCCAAACGCATCGAGCTGGGAACCTACGGCGATGACGCCTCGCTCGGCATCGTCACGATCACCTTCGACGACATGCTCGTGCTTGATACGGTCGACGATTCGCTGTTCAGTCTCGACGCGCCCGCCGACTACGAGGCGGTCGCGTACCAGACGCCCGACGCGGGCTTCGGGAACGATTGGCCCGACGCACCCCCGCCACCACAGACGGTCGCGGTAGGCGAGATGGCTCCCGAGTGGTCACTCGAAGACCCTGACGGCAACGACTACACGCTCTCGGATCTGCGAGGCAAAGTGGTCGTGATGGACTTCTGGGCGACGTGGTGCGGGCCATGCCGCATGGCGATGCCCGGTTTGCAAGAGTTGCACGAGGAGTTTGCGGATCAGCCGGTGTCGGTGCTCGGCATCAACTGCTGGGAGAGCGGCGACCCGCAGGCCTACATGGAGAATGAAGGGCTCGACTACGGCTTGCTCCTCAACGCGGACGCGGTCGCCAACGAGTACGGCGTCACTGGCATCCCCACCTTCTACGTCATCGGTAAAGACGGCAAAGTCGTACACCACGAAGTCGGATACGACCCCGAGGGCACCGACCGCCTCCGTGAGATCATCAAGAAGGCGCTCGCCGAGTAAAGTGTTCACAGGCGAGCCGCTGGGTTATCCCTGCATGACCGGGTTGCGTAGCACGCCGACGCCATCAATCTCGACCTCGACGTGTTCGCCTGCGCGCAGGTAGCGTGGCGGGGTTCGCGCCATGCCTACGCCACTCGGCGTGCCGGTGAGGATGACAGTGCCCGCAAGCAGCGTGGTACCCCGGCTGAGTTCTGCGATGAGGCCCGCGACGCCGAAGGTCATCGAAGCGGTCGTGTCGTCTTGCATTGTTTCCATGCCGTCGCCGCCGGGAGTTGGGTGTCCCACTCTGCTGCGCACACGCAGGGAAGTGGGATCAAGCTCGCTCGCGGGAATAACGCGGGGTCCCAGCGGGCAGAAGGTGTCGAAGCTCTTGCCTCGGCAGTATTGCCCGCCCGAGCCGTGCTTTTGCCACCACCGGGCCGAGACGTCGTTGGCGCAGCAATAGCCGAGCACATATTCGAGTGCGGTGCGCACGGGAACATCGCGTGCAGGTTTGGCGATGATGACGGCCAGCTCGGCCTCGTAGTCCACTTGCTCGGGACCGCCGGTGGCTTGGTCGCAGCAGAGATCGGGGATCACGATGGGTTCGCCATCAAAGATGATCGACGCGGGGCTCTTGGTGAACACGAGCGGCCGCTCGGGAGCTTTGAGCCCCTGCTCGGCGGCGTGCGCCACATAGTTGCGCCCGATCCCGAGTACCTGGATCAGCAGCAAGCCCGAGCCATCGGGCAATCTGACTCTTGCGAGGCCGTCGGTTTCGCGGTACAGCTCCATGCTTGAGAGTCTCCTATGCAGACGTTGTGTGTGCGCTCACACGATATCAATTTCGCCGGCCTTTGGGCAGAGCCCCGCCTTTGCGCCGCGAGCAAAGAGCAAGTTCAACGCCTCGCGTCCCGACTCGCCCATGTCCTCGGTCAGGTCGCTGACGTACATCGCCAGGTAGCGTTCAACAAGAGCATCATCTCGCCATTCGGGCCGGTCACCGGCGCGGGCGAGCAGCAGCCTGCGGGAATCAGCCGCGTGGGTGCGGGCGTGCCGGACCGATGCGGTGAGCAACGCTGAGACTTGCTTGATGGTGCCTTCGCCAAAGCGGTCATCGAGGTTTCGCAGCATCACATTGAGCCCGAGCGGCAGGGGCAGATTCGTGTCGTCGTGCCACCATGCGCCGAGCTCTGCGAGCTGGACGAGGCCTTGTTGCTCGAAGGTGAGCTGGGCTTCGTGAATCAGCACGCCCGCATCGACCTTGCCCGTGCGCACGGCGTCGATGATCGCATCGAAGCGCATCTCGACGAAGTTGAAGGGCGGGCCATTGTCGGCGTCGAGCAGCAGCGACAGCGCGAGGAACGCGGTGGTGTGCCGACCGGGCACCGCGATCGTCATGTCGTCGCCCGTGAGGCGATGGGGGTCGTTGTGCGCGAATCGCGGGTCGTCATGGCGGACGACGACCTTGGGGCCATAACCCTCGCCGAAGGAACCGCCGCACGCGGTGATGCGGTAGCTCTCGCACAGAGAGGGGTATGCGTGCGCACTGATCGCGGTGATATCAAGCGCGGCCGGGCGGGGGGGGGGGGGGGGGGGGGGGGGGGGGGGGGGGGGGG
>CAYUVO010000073.1:0-13042 GCA_964448185.1 uncultured Phycisphaeraceae bacterium | reverse complement strand
CCACAATGACCAGGCCGTCATGCATGAACGCGCCCGAGGCGATGCCCGCTCCGACGTCTTTGTGGGGGTGGATGGGGAGCCTTGAGGCGAGCTCGGGGAAGTCCCTTGTGGGGCTAAACGTTGGCGGGGGCGCAGGATGTGCGCCAAAAAACTGAACATTTTGTGACGGCAAATGATCAGTGGATTGGTCTGGGGTGGGCGAGGCGACCGATAGGGATTTTGTCTTGTTCTCGGCCCGCTTGGTGGGTGGAGGGGCAAGGTGCGGCAACAGGGATTCGGGTGCGAGTGTTCGCACGCCGGTTTCCTGGGCGAGGAGCTGCCTGCCGTAGTCGCTGACGACCAGGTGGACCTGGTGTTGGCAGAGCAAGAGCTGTTCGATCGTGCGGAGCGCGTAGGCAGCCCCGGAAGCCCCGGAGATCCCGACTACGAACCGTCGGCTTTGGGAGCTGGTCATCTTAGGTATGTCTCGCTGGCGCGACTCTGAAGCGCTGGGGGGTCATTGGAGAGCACCATGAACGCTATGCATCGTCGATCGGCGTGGGTTTCAGCCGCTGTTCTGTTGGGTCTTGCTGGCACCGCCAGTGCGACCGAGCATGCGTGGCATCAGGGCGAATCTGCCTCAAATCAAGCTTTAGGGGCTGTTGAGATAGGGTCGATCCCTGTTGAACGCCTCCGCCCGTTGCGTGTGGGTGAGCGTCGAGAGTCGATCGCGGTCGAGCGAGTAAGCCTGATTCGTGCTGCGGATCTGGTCGCGGTAGCCGCGATGGGGGCCACTGAGCCCGAGACTATGGACTCGACCACGATGCCCGAGGAGCCGGTTCCAGCTCGCAACAACCCGCTGCCGTTCGATCGTTCCGCGTTGGTCCCGACGGGGAGCCGGTGGGTCGAGGGCAAGAAGCCCACGATCAAGCCCGCGCCTTCGAGCCGATTTGCGGGTCTTGTGTTGACGCCGATGCCCGGGTCAGCCCCGAGTGCCACTCCCCAGCCGACCATCGCTTCGATTACTCCGGCGATGACGGCTCCGGTAATGCCTGCTCCTGTGGTAGCCACTCCGATCGCTCCTTCGGCCCCGATCACCTCAACGCCGGCAGCTCAGCCCATCGAGACGATTGCTCAAGCGGTCGCTCCAGTTGCAGCCCAGCCGACCACTCCGATCGTTCAGACAGCCAGCACGACGCCGGCAGTTCAGACCGGCAGCGGCTTTGCCGTCATCGAGACTGGAACCCACCAAGCTATTCAAGAAGCTCTCACGAGCCCGACGGCTGCTCCCACGCAGACCGATCATGCTCGTTTGGCTTCGATGTTCCCGGCCCCCGAGGGCTGGGGATCGCCCCGCAGACTCTCGTCGAACGGGACGACTCCCAACGGCTGGAACCTTGTCGCCACGCCGCTGCCGACTGCAACGACCACACAGGCTCCCGCGACCACCAAGCCGATCACCACGGGCCAGTCGGCCCCGATGACGACTCCGGTTTCAGCTCCTGATGCCACGCCCGTCGCGGCACCGACCAAGGTGAGCATGATTTCCGAGCCGATCATCGATCGGACGAACTCGCTCGATGCGATCCCGTCCACAACGACTCGCGACATGATGCCCGATCTCGCAGAGGTCAGCGGGTTTGTCGCCCATCACTCGGCCATGAACGAGGCTCCGGTGGCCCCGGCGACCGAGCAGCAGACCGAGGCTGGCGAGCCCGCTTCGGGGATGAGCGTGCGGACCGATCCGACGAGCCGGACCAGCCGGGGCTCGACGGACTCGATGGAGCAAATGGAACACATGGAATCATCGCGGACCCGGGCGATTCTTGAGGGGCTTGCCCGCAAGTCAATCTCGCAAGAGGACTACGAGGATTCGCTTCGTCGTCTGTCGGCTCGCCGCCAGGGGATGGACGTGGCGAAGAACCAGCCTTTGATGGCGGGCGACCGTCTTGGCGTGTCGATCGCTCGCAGTGCGGGTTACGTTGACTGATCGGGCTTCTTGAATCGCAAGAACGAACTGATGCCACGGACTCGCTTGCGGGTCCGTGGTTGTTTTTGGTGGTGCGATGATCTCCTGCTTGGCGTTCCAGCGGCGTTGTGTGAGCCGGATACACTCGGCGAGTGATGGTCGCGCCACTCCCAACCGAGCTTGATGAACCCACAGAATCGAGTGGGCGCCATCTGCTTGCATTGCGGGGGCTGGGGGGAGGGGCTCTCCGTGAGCTGCTCGCGTTGACCGGGAAGATGCTCGGACACTCGGCTCACCCGGCAGCACCCCTGAGCACGCTCGCGGGCCGAACGGTTGCGACGGTGTTCTTTGAGCCCTCGACGCGAACCCGCGGGAGCTTCACTTTGGCAGCGCAGCGTCTAGGGGCGGGCGTGGTCGATTTCTCCAACGCCAACAGCACGTCCAAGGGTGAATCGCTCGCGGATACGGTTCGGACGGTGGCTGCGATGGGCGTCGATGCGATCGTGATCCGGTCGTCGAAATCCGGGGCGGCTGCGTGTGCTGCCAAGGTCAGCGAGGTTCCGATCATCAACGCGGGCGACGGCCAGCACGAGCACCCGACGCAGGGGTTGCTCGATGTGTACACGCTGTGCGAGGCGTTGGGGCGGACGGGGGGGCGGACGGGGGGGCGGGCGGATGGGTTTGATCTCGGAGGCGTGCGTGTAGCGATCGTGGGGGACGTGCTGCACTCGCGTGTGGCACGATCGGCGGTGGCTGCGTTGACGGCTCTTGGTGCGAGTGTGGAGTTGGTGGGGCCTGAGCCGTTGGTTCCAAGGAGCCTTGAGGCGTTGGGTGGGGATGGCGGCGGTGGTAGTGGGGTGGTGACGATCGAACGGGATATGGGCGCAGCGATCGAGCGGGCGGATGCGGTGATGATGCTGCGGGTGCAGTTTGAACGCGGGGCTCGTGTGGCGGATCTGTACCGTCAGCGGTACGCGCTGAGCGTTGAGCGCGCACAGCAGCTCCGGGAGGGCGCGGTGGTGATGCATCCGGGGCCTATGAATCCTGGGGTGGAGATCGATGCGGAGGTCGCTGATGGGAGCGGGCTGCCCGAGGGGCGACGATCGCTGGTGCTTCGGCAGGTGCGGGTGGGTGTGGCGGCGCGGATGGCGGCATTGAGCTGGTGTATCGAGACAAATGGGCACGCGGGGGGGACGCTATGAGCGACGCGAAATATCATCCTCGGCTCGAAACCGACACGGACACGGGGCTCTTGGTCATCGTCAGCGGCCCCAGCGGCGTGGGCAAGACCACGATCACGCGCGGGATCGAACGGAGCATCGCGGACTCGGTCTTTAGCGTGAGTGTGACGACCCGCCCCAAAACTGAGGCGGACGTTGAAGGGGTGGACTATCACTTTGTTGATGACGAGGAGTTTGACCGGTTGGAGGTGGGGGACCGGATGCTGGAGACGGCGGAAGTTTTTGGGTGTCGGTACGGAACGCCACAAGACTGGGTTCAAGAACAGCTCCGGCGTGGTCGATTAGTCATCTTGGACATTGATGTAAATGGGGCGGTGCAGGTGACCCGGAAGATTCCTGAAGCGATGGGCTTGTTTATTTTGCCGCCAGATGAAGGGGTGCTCTTGGATCGGCTGAGGTCCCGCAAACGCGAGCCCGAAGCAGCGATCCAGCGGCGGTTTGCGGAGGCTCAACGGGAGATCGCCGATGCGAGATCCAGCGGGGTCTACAGTGCCTGGGTCGTCAATCAGGATGTGAATCATGCGATCGAAGAAGCGGTCGCGGTCATTGCTTTAGCTCGCAGCAGAGCGAGACGAAACGCCCAGAGCGGCTAGAAAGCGGCCAAAACGGGCCCCAGGGGCTCAAAGAACGGGTCCGGAATACTCCGGGCATGCAGGCGGTATACAACACCTTGGGAACGCACCGGATGACCCACTGGGGGAGCCCCGGAGCGGCCCGATGAAAGAAGGAGGCTCATCATGGCTTCGCAGACTGGTAACACGCTTCACCTGACCGAAGAAACCTTTACGACCGAAGTGCTCAACGACGAGGGCGTGACGCTGGTAGATTTTTGGGCCGAGTGGTGTGGCCCGTGTAAGGCGTTAGGCCCGACGATTGACGCATTGGCCGATGAATATCTGGGCAAGGCCAAGGTCGCCAAGGTCGATATTGATGCGCATCAAGCGCTCGCGGTGAAGTACGACGTGCAGTCGATCCCGACGCTGTTGTACTTCAAGAACGGCGAGCTCGCGGGCAAGCACGTGGGCCTGGCTCCGCGTGACCAGATCGCCAACAAGCTCAACGAACTCATCGGCGGAGAAGCTGGCTGATTGAAGATACACGAGCAGCGCCGTGCGCGGCTCCTAGAAAAACAAAGAACGCCCGGGCCACCAAACGGCTCGGGCGTTTGTTCGTGATTGGTTGACGGACTCAGCAGCCTTCGTTGGACACGCCCATGAACTCTTCGCGGACGACCTTGCCGTCTTCGACGGTGTAGTTAGCGATCTCGTTCATGGTCATGCGGGGCATCGAGCCGTCCTTTGCTTCGATGTCGATGGTGTACTTGACAGCGAAGCCATTGATCCCGAGGAACGGGCCTTCTGCTTTGCACGAGTGGACCTCGAACTGGTTGTACCACCATTCACACTTGCCCTCGACAGCGGCGCGGCCCTTGAACTCTGCGCCGTCGCTCTCGACCGAGAGCCAGTCCTGGTTCCAGTGCTTGTCCCAGAGGGGTTTGTCGTCGTGGGCGCCGCTGTTGACGTGGGCGACGGTGGCCTTGCCGATCTCGGCGATACGCGGGTCGGCGGGTGCGGTCTTCTGATTCTGTTCCATGACATCGAGCTCCTGATTGGCTTCCCAAACTTTGATTGCTACGAGACTCTTCCATGTTTCCGTGAACCGGAGCGTACCAGAGGGAGCGGGGCGATTGAAGAGAAAATCTCGTCTTTATCAACTGATCGACAGGCTCGGGGCGTTTTGTCCGGCTCGCATAGCAGCGAGCGCCGCCTGGCTTTCAACGTTCGCCGTGATGCGTTCGAGCGATTTGGGGAGTTGATCGCCTGAGATGGCGGGGTCGAAGTTCTTGAGAGGTTCGCCCGAGTCGGAGTGGATACGCAACGGAATCGTGATGGGGATGGCGCCGAGGAACGGGAGCCCGAAGCGTTGGGCCATCATTTCGGCGCCGCCACGTCCGAAGAGGTCGTAGGTCTTGCCGTCGTCACCGACGAAGTAGCTCATATTTTCGACGACGCCGAGGATCTCGATGTTGAGTTGTTGGAACATGCGCAGCGCGCGGATCGCGTCGTCTTGTGCGACTTGTTGTGGCGTACACACGATGACCGCGCCTCTGAGCTGGAGTGTTTGTGCCATCGTCAGCGAGATGTCGCCCGTGCCCGGGGGCATGTCGATGATGAGGTAGTCGAGTGTGCCCCATGCGGTTTGGTCGGTGAGTTGTTTGAATGCGCCGTGCGCCATCGGGCCGCGCCAGATGAGAGGCTTTTCGGGATCGACGAGTTTGCCGAGTGTGATGGCTTTGATGCCGTGGACCGCGTGGGGTTGGAGCATGCCCGCGACGACGGATTGTTCGAGGCTCGCGAGCCCGAGCATGGTGGGGAGTGACGGGCCGTAGATGTCGGCGTCGAGCAGGCCGACCGCGTGGCCCTTGCGCGCGAGCCCAACGGCGAGGTTGACCGCGACGACCGACTTGCCCACGCCACCCTTGCCCGCGCCGACGGCTATGATGTGCTTGACGCCCGCGAGCGCTGCGGTGGGTTTGGCGAGACCGGGTATAGGTCGGTGTCCCGGCGAGGGATCGGATGGGGGGTTCGGCGGGGTGCTTGGGGCTGGGGAGCTGGCTTGTGACGCATCGCCGAAGGATCGGCTGGCGATCACGGTGCCTTGCTGATCGACGAACTCGACGATGAGGCTGGTGAGGGGCTGGCCTTCGCCTGCTGCAAGCGTGCGGACAGCTTTGTGTGCCGCTACGGCTATAGCTTCGTGAGCCGAGGCGTCGGGCAGGTGAAACTTAATCGACACGGCGCTCTCGCAGGTGGCGAGCCACTGGAGATGGTCGGCGAGCGAGCCCGTCAGACCGGGCGTGGGGGTGTCTTCAAGGGCGGTGCGGAGTTGGTCTTTGGAGAGGGGCATGATGCTGGTAGAGTAGGAGTGATGAAGACGGGCCATCGTGGGAGAAAGCACATGCCGATATCGAACCTCAGAACCCTTCGCGGAGCCTGGTTGTTGTGTGCAGCGTTTGGCGCGATGGGTGCATGCTCGGGGGCAGCGTGCGCACAGGAGCAGAGCATGTTGCTCGGCGGGCCGAGGGTCGAGCAGGTGTCGCCTCCCGGGATGGAAAAAACCTTCGGCCACGCGCTGGCGAACAACCCGATGGTGGTGCGCGATTCCATCGGGATGACGGTCTACACGAAGATGCTTGCAGCACTCGAAGATGATGTAGCACTCAATGAAGAACAACGCAAAACGAGCAAAGAACTCGACACCGGTTGGCGGCATCAGTACGCGGCGTACTTCGCATCAAAGCTCCCTGAACTCGAAGCGGTTCATGGCGCGCTGCCCGAAGCCGAAGCAAAGCGGATGGCGTATCTGTTGCGGTCGGGTCGCCAAGCGATCGATCGCGGCTACACGATGGACGTGCAAGTGATGGAGCTTGCAACGCCGATGGCCGACACGATGGCGGGTGCGATGAATGAAGAGATGACCGGCTCGATGTCCGGCTCGATGTCCGGATCGATGTTGGAGGCAGGCGCAGAAGCAAGCGATGCGCAGGGGGCATCGGTGGGCACTGCGGCAGATGCGCGTGCGTTGTTGTCGCGTGTGCGGCGCGGTGCGCCGTTGCCGTGGGAGGCGCAGAGCCGGATCTGGAAGTTGTTGACGAATGATCAGCGTGACGCGATGACGGAACAGTTGCTTTCATATCGGCTCGAACGTCGGCATGCGCGCGAGGTGCGAGAGATGAAACGTGCTGCGGTGCGCAGTGGCGGAGTGGTGGGACCGACGCTGTTGGAGTACGGGCTTTTACTCAAAGCTGCGGCGCACACCGGGACACTGCCCGAGGGCGTGTATCGGATGCTGACCGACGAGGATCGCGTTTCGCTTGAGGTGCTCGCGCCCGAGGAGCGTGCGTCGGTGGTGCGTTCGATTGCGCATCGGCTGATAGCGCAAGAATCGTCATTGCCAACTGCTGTTGGAACGAAGGTTGGAATGAAGGAAACGGGGGCAAGTGATGGCGGCAAACCCGTGCCGAGCCTCGAAATGCTGGCGATTCCCAGCCCGGACGAAAAAAACTTAGATCCCGCTTCAGAGACGCCCCAGGGGCTTGGGGGCTGAAGTTCACAGGTGCTAACTTGAATCATCAACTAGGGTTATGCCTAGGTCGCGAGAATTGCAGATAGGGATGGTTTGGGAGGGTGTCAAGGCAAAATCGGTGAAAGTAGCATTTATATTGATTGAACTTGCCATCGATGGACCGATAGTTCGGTAGACTCAAACTAGATCTCTCTCTCCTCCAGCGGGGCGCTGTCGAATAGATGGCGCCCTGCTTGTTTTTTTGCGATCCTTGGGGCCTACCAATCTGCTGATCCTGTGGGATCGGGCTGATCGGGTTTGGAGGTTGTTGAGGGGTTTCGCCCCCTCCCCTCCCTCCTGTGGGCGGCAGAGACGGGTTCTCGAATGGAGGTTGAAGATGGCCGAGTGGACAGGGCGACGGGTGCTGGTCACCGGGGCAGCGGGCTTCATCGGTTCGCATGTGGCCCATCGGCTGATCGGTCATGGGGCAGACGTTGTCGGGCTGGACAACTTCGATCCTTTCTATAGCCGGGCGTTGAAGGATGCCAACGTGCGGGTGTGCCTCGATGCGGCGGCTGCAAAGAGCGGCGCGTTCGAGCTGATCGAGGGTGATCTCACCGATGCGGATGCTGTCGATCGAGCGATGGCGCGATGCGATTCGGTGATTCATCTCGCTGCCAAGGCGGGGGTGAGGCCGAGCATTGCGGACCCGGCGGGATATGCATTAGCGAACGTGGTAGGGACGAGCGTGGTGCTTACATCGGCGAGTCGAGCCGGTTGTGATCGGGTGGTGGTGGCGTCATCGAGTTCGGTGTATGGGAACGCTTCGCGGGTGCCGTTCAGCGAGAACGAGCAGGCTGCCGAGCCGATCAGCCCATATGCCGCGACTAAGCGGGCGTGCGAGCTGCTCGGTCATGCGCACCATCATTTGACGGGTTTGCCGGTGGCGATGCTGCGGTTCTTTACGGTGTTCGGCCCACGCCAACGGCCAGACTTGGGCATCCGGTTGTTTCTGGATCGGGCGAGTCGGGGCGAGACGATCCGCATGTTCGGGGACGGCACGTCGAGCCGGGACTACACGTTCATCGACGACATCGTCGATGGGGTGCTGGCCTCACACGAGGCGATTCCTGCGCATGGGTATCGGGTCTGGAATCTTGGGGGGGCGAGTCCTGTGCGATTGGACGAACTCTTGGCGGCTGTGGGGCGAACGGTTGGTCGCGAGGCGGTGATTGAGCAAGTGGATCAGCAGCCTGGCGATGTGGACCGGACGTGGGCGGATCTGAGCCGGAGCGAATCGGAACTCGGGTATGGCCCGAAGGTGGAGTTTGGGGCGGGTCTCGCGAGGCAGTGGGAATGGCAGAGAGAGAGTGCCCGGGCGGGCTGATGGGCGGGAGCCAGAGTGATCGTCTTATAGGGGAATCTACGGCATGATCGATCCCCTCTCCCGCTCCCTCCTGAAACCCCCCAGGCCTAGGATTGCATCGAGCTTTCCGGGCTGAGTGAAGACTTGGCCTGTCGAGCATGAGTTTGAGGGTCGTCCTCAATATTCAGGGTGTTCTGGACGAAGAAAGCTGGGCATAGAGACCCGTGCGACGAATCAGCAGCGCAATGAGCGTCCGCAAGGTGTGGAGCGCTCTTAGAGAAGGATGAGGCCTGAGGCGATGAGCATCAAGCGGATATTGGTGACGGGCGGTGCGGGCTTTTTGGGCTCTCACATCTGCGAACGGCTGGTCAATGAGGGCCAGGACGTGGTGTGCGTGGACAACCTGTTCACCAGTCAGAAGTTCAATATTGAACACCTGTTGGGCTGCGGGAACTTCGAGTTCATACGGCACGATATCACGCATGATCTGTTTCTCGAAGTCGATGAAATCTACAACATGGCGTGCCCCGCAGCTCCCGGGCATTACCAGTACAACCCGATCAAGACGATGAAGACGTCGGTGCTCGGGGCGATCAACATGCTGGGCATGGCCAAGCGGTGCCGGGCGAAGATCCTCCAAGCCTCGACCAGCGAGATCTATGGCGACCCGGACGTGCATCCTCAGCCAGAGAGCTATCGAGGCAACGTCAACACGATCGGTCCTCGGGCGTGTTACGACGAGGGCAAGCGGGCGGCCGAGACGCTGTTCTTTGATTACTGGCGGACCAACGGGGTGAACATTCGGTTGATTCGGATCTTCAACACCTACGGCCCGGGGATGCACCCGTTCGACGGGCGGGTGGTGAGCAACTTCATCCGTCAATCTCTCGAAGGCCAACAGATCAGCATGTTCGGTGACGGGAGCCAGTCGCGGAGTTTTTGTTATCGCGATGATCTGGTTGAGGGGATCATTCGGATGATGGATGGTTCGGATGACTTTGTTGGGCCGGTGAATCTTGGGAACCCCAACGAGTTCACGATCAAGCAGCTCGCCGAGTTGGTGGTGGAGCTGACGGGGAGTCCTCATAAGGGCTTTACATATAAGCCGTTGCCCGAGGACGATCCAAAGCAGCGTCAGCCTGACATCACGCTGGCGAAGAAGCATCTGGGCGGCTGGGAGCCCAAGATCCAGTTGCGTGAGGGTTTGGGGAAGACGATCGAATGGTTTAAGTGTCAGGATCTGAGCACGTTCCGTGCTCCGACGCCGAACTATTGAAGCGGATGTACGAATCAAACACCGACCCCGGATGTGCGCACGGTGCGACGTGGGGCGAACAAGAGGCTGAGCAATGAAACTCACAATGGTTGGAACTGGGTACGTCGGGCTGGTCACGGGTGTTTGCCTTGCGAACACGGGCAACGAGGTGATGTGTCTTGATGTGGACTCGGACAAGATCGAGAAGCTTCGCCGCAACGAGTGTCCGATCTATGAGCCCGGTCTGACCGAGTTGATGATCAAGAACGCCGAGTCGGGTCGGCTTCGTTACACGCTTGATAAGGCTGAGGCGTACCGCGACGCGGACATGATCTTCATCTGTGTGGGCACGCCCTCGGACGAGAACGGGCACACGGATCTCAAGTACATCGATTCGGCAGCGGACGATATCGCGGACATGCTCATCGAGCTTGGACCCGAGCAGAAGCGCAAGGTGATCGTGGTCAAATCGACCGTGCCCGTGGGCACGACTCTTTACATCCGCGATCGGATCCGTGAGAAGGTCGGCCCGGATGTTCCCTTTGCGGTCGCGGACAACCCGGAGTTTCTCAAAGAGGGTGCTGCGGTCAACGATTTCTTGAAGCCCGACCGCGTGGTGGTGGGGGTCGAGGACGAGCGGACAGCGGAGGTCTTCCGTGATCTGTACGACCCGTTTGTTCGCAACGGTCACCCGATCTTTATCATGGACGTCGCTTCGAGCGAGATGGTCAAATATGCCTCGAACAACTTCCTGGCGACCAAGATCAGCTTCATCAACGAGATGGCCAATCTGTGCGAGGCGTACGGCGCGAACATCACCAAGGTCCGCGAGGGCATGTGTTCGGACTCGCGCATCGGGCACAGCTTCCTGTACCCGGGGATCGGGTACGGCGGGTCGTGCTTCCCCAAGGACACGCTCGCGTGCATGATGATGGGCGACAAGGCCGGGGTGCCCACGCCGATTAGCAAGGCGGTTCACGAGACGAACCAGAAGCAGCGGGATCGGTTCTTCAAGAAGATCCTTAATCACTTCGGCGGCGAGCCCGCGATGCAGGGCAAGACGATCGCGTTCTGGGGGCTTGCGTTCAAGCCACAAACGGACGATATCCGTGAGGCTCCTGCGCTGGCGCTCGTCAAGCGTGCGTGCGGCATCGGCGCCAAGGCTCGCGGGTTTGATCCTGTTGCGATGGAGAACGTCAAGAACGAGATGGGCGCGGTGATCGAGCTGTTCGACGATATGTATGAGTGTGCCCGCGGTGCTGATGCTCTGGTCATTTGCACGGACTGGGACGAGTTTAAGAGCCCGGACTTCGACAAACTCGGCGAAGTGATGGCGGGCAAGGTGATCTTTGATGGTCGCAACTTGTATCGCAGGCATCATCTCGGCGAGATGGGCTGGCACTATTACAGCGTCGGGCGTGCTCCGGTGTTGCCCGCGGCTACGCACGCGACGGTCTAAGAACGCGATGGCTGCGACGGATCAAACGCGATCTGTTCGTTCGCTGGGCAAGAGTATCTTGCTGATGCTTGAGGGCTTGGTCCTCTTGGGTTCGCTGCTGATGGTGGCGTGTCTTGGGTTGTCGTCGCGGCTCTGGCTCGCAGATCTTGTAGTGATGCTTGCGGGTCCGGCATGGATTGCGCTCGGCGGGGTGCTTGGGTTCGTGAGGTTCGTAATCCCGGGTCGCAAACGGCGGCGTTGCGCGATCGGCATGGTGGTTCTTGGATCATCGCTGATGTTTGCATGGGTCGGTTGGAGCGGTCGACGGTTGATGCCCGTGCCCCGTGATCCGGTGGCGAGTGCTCAGCAGAGTGCGGGGCTTGTGCGCATCATGCAGGTCAATCTCAATGGCCGGGGCAGCGATCAACACGCTCAATCGCTCGAAGCGATCGCGGCGAGCGGTGCGGACGTGGTCGTCGTGACGGAGTTCCCTTCGATTATTTGGGAGCAGTTGAGGAAAGAGAGTGCATTGAGCCGGGCGTATCCGAACTTTGCGTATCGGGACTGGGTAGAGGATCGGGTGGCGGGGTGTTTGGTGCTGAGCCGATGGCCCATTGAGCGGCTCGAAGTCGCAGAGGGGTTGGATCACGAGCAGGTGTTTGTGGGTCGGGTGGAGACGCCATGGGGCAAGTTGGTGGTGAGTCAGATCGCGCCCCAGTCGCCTAGGACCAGCGAGCGTTGGGCGCGCGGGAATGAGATCGTGACAGCGGCGGCAGAGGTGCTTGGGCCGATGGCCCAGACGCAGGCGGTGGTGCTGGCATGCGATCTCAACGGCACCGCGTTTGGGACCAGAGGCAGAAGTCTTCGCAGCGCAGGACTTGCGCCCGGGAAGGCTGCGTGGAGCGTGGACGGGACTTGGCCAGCGAGGATGCCCAGAGTGGCCCGCTTGGTGCTCGATGACGTATGGGTAGGCAGAGGGGTGGAGGTCGAGTATTGGAGGAGCGATTCGGTACCCGGCTCGGATCATCGGTGGGCAGAGGTTGGGGTGCGGCTCTCAGACGCTCAATTGAGAGCGGACAAGGTGAACGATTCAAGTCAGACGCACAGCGGATCGGGCCGATAGGCAGTCAGTGGGTGGAGCAAGCTGTTTATTGTTGAGTGGATGAAGCTGAGTGGAATGCAGTGAAGGCTTGGGCGCGACGGTGTGTCCCATGCAAGGAGTGGTGCGGTGGGCATGCCGGCTTGGATGATCGCGATGGTGGCTGGCTCGGCGTTGATCGTTGCGCTGGTCGTCGTGATGACGATGACCAAGAAGCTGAGCCTGCTGATCGGGGTGGGCGGCCTGTTGTTTTTCTCGTCGATGGCATTGCCCGTCGAGTGGGACGACCAGGGCGTGCGAAACACGTTCTGGCTCGGGCTCCAGCAGAACCGCGATTATTTCTACGGCCTGTTCGGGATTCTCACATTCGGTCTCCTGGTCTTTCAGCTTCCGCGATTAGTTGGCAAACGCAAGAGCATGATGTCGATCACGCTGGTGGCGATCGGGTTGTTCATGGCAGCCTTGCGGTTCATTCATGAAGGCGTTACGGACGGGGTTCTTTCGATCGGGCTGGCTGCGATTGTGTTGCCTGCGTTGTTGTTGGTGCCGACGGCATTGATTGATGATGAAGACGACATGCACCCGCTGTTGCGGACGATTCTGGTTGTGAACTACGCGTGGTTTGCGATG
>CAYUVO010000072.1:0-13136 GCA_964448185.1 uncultured Phycisphaeraceae bacterium | reverse complement strand
TTCCATGAAGCGCAGAACCTCGCGGGGCTGTTGAACAGTCCGGTGATCTACATCATCGAGAACAACGGCTACTCGATGGGCACCTCCATCCAACGCGGCACGACGATGGCTGAAAATCTGGTGCTCAAAGCGAGCGGCTACGGCATCAAGGGAATCCAGATCGACGGGTTCGATGTGCTCAACGTCTACAACGAGTTCAAGCCTTTGGTCGATGAATGCCGCGATTTGCAGCGGCCCGGGTTTGTGGATCTCAAGACGTACCGCTATCAGGGCCACTCGATGTCCGACCCGCAGAAGTATCGGTCGAAGGACGAGGTCGAGGAGTGGAAGAACAAGGACTCGATCGCGGCGCTCGTCAGCCACCTGATGAACGACCGCACCGCCATCACCGAAGACGGCTGGAAGTCAATGCAAAAGGACATCCGCGAACGGGTGCGTGCGAGTGTTGAGTTCGCCGAGGCGTCACCCGAGCCGGAGCTTTCGGAGCTTTCGACGGATGTGTACGCCAACCCGGTTGCGAACCTGAGCCCGACCGAAGACTACGGCCACGGCGTGCGGAACCCGTTGTTGTAACTTGAGGAGAGTCTAGATGCAAAGTGAGTCCACGGCTGCTGAAGAGCTGTTTCACACAGCGATCAAGGAGCTGTTCAGGATCCATGCATCGACACCGTGCTTGAAGCGGCATAAGTTGGACTCAGCGCTTCGTGAATGTTTCGCAGCCATCGAGTACTCGCTCTACTCCAAACACGCGATCAAGATTCCGAACGGGCTGCTTCGTCGAGCACAGAGAGCACGCCGTAGACGAGGAGCACTGGCTTACTCGCTATCAGGGGTCAGAGGGTCGAGCCTCGATACGAGGAAGCTGCCCCGTGCAATTGGACAGTCGCGTAAACCTGGATCCCATCGCAGCAGTTAATGGCAGTACTTCGATCGCCTGAACCAGCCCTCACTCGCTAATGCCCTCACCGAAGATTGACATCCCGAGCGACGAGATCGCGGCGTTCTGCCGACGGTGGAGGATCACCGAGTTTTCGCTGTTTGGTTCGGTGCTGCGTGAAGACTTTGGCCCTGAGTCGGATGTGGATTGCTGCGTGGTGTACGAGCCGTCGTGGAGATTTGATCTCGATGATCTCGTAGCCATGCGCGAAGAACTCAGCAAGCTCTTTGGCGGCCGATCTATCGATCTGGTTGAACGCAGAGCCATCACCAACCCGTTTATGCGATACGAGATCATCACGACTCGGAAGGTGATCTATGCCGCTTGATCGCCATGACGCAGCCCGTGTGTATGACATGCTCTTGCACGCGCAACGAGTCGTTCTCGCAGTCCAAGGACGAGATGAACGAGAGCTCACGGCGGATATCACGCTTCGCTATTCAATCGAACGGCTCTCTGAGATCATCGGTGAGGCTGCTCGCAAAGTCTCGCGAACTGCTCAGAATGACCATCCAGAAATCCCGTGGAAGAAGATTGTTCAACAGCGTCATATCATGGCTCACGACTATGGCGATATACGACTGGATATTCTCTGGCGCATCGCCACGATCCATATCCCGGCCTTGATCCCGCAGCTCGAAGCGATCCTCCCCGAACCTCCCGCAGATCCTCTACCTGAACCATCTCTCCCAGAAGATTCTCAACCCTGAGTACGCTCTGAAGATGTCTCCATATGGAACTTTCACCGCTCCAACGGTGGGCTCACCACGTCGAGCGAGGACACCTCGGCAAACTCGATAAGCTGCTGAGCGAACTCTGCGCCGAGGCGTTCATGAGTTGTGTACCACTGCCGAATCTCGTCGGCAGCGTTCGTATCACCCCTGCTCATCATCGTGACGTATGCGAGTGTCACTTCGTGACGCACGACTCTGCGATAGATCCCGATGGCGTCGTCGATTTCTTCGAGGGATGCGTTCTGAGCGTTGAGAGTATTGAGCAGCCTGTTGAATCCCACGAGCCGATCGATGACCGAGGAGGGGTCGCTCGAATTATCTGTCCCATCGGTCCCATCAGTCCATCGGTCGCGGCTTGAGAGCAGATCGAACTTCACACGCTGAGCTGCGGAGAGCATGGGGAGATCCCCCGGCGTGGTCTTGGCGGAGGCAAACCAACCAACGGTGTTGCCGCTGAGATAGTCGAACGACCAAATCTCACGGCCAACCACTTCGCCGAGCGTGAAGTAATCAACCCACTGCTCGCTCGATAATGAAGCCCACCACTCGCCCATCGCGTCGTGCATGGCGGTGAACCGTGCGTGCGCATGCGGGTCGCGGCGTGCGAGGTCGGCCATCTCTGAAGCAAGCAGCCATGACCGGGTGCCGACGCTTTCGGGAGCGAGTTTGCTGGCCCGTTCCCAGAGCCATGTGTAAGCGCTGATGGCGTGGGCGGAATCTCCGCTCGCCGCTGCAACTCTGGCTTCGCGCCAGATGGCTAGGACCTGCTCTTGTGATGCGTCCGCAGGTTCATCGAAGGCTGGAGCCAGTCGATCGGAGATGTCGTGGAAAGTCTTTATATGAACTACTGTCGGCGGGTTGAATCGCTCGTGACTCATCCCCCAGACAGGGTCCTTCGCGGCACGACGTTCTACAGCATTCATCGCCTCATATAAAATCTGCTCGGGCTTGGGGAACCATCTCGAAGGATCAAGCACGTCTCGACAACGCTCGGGGTTCTGCTCGGGAAGGACCGAAACGAGTTCGTCTCCGATAAAGACCATCGCATGCGGATGCCCATCGAGCGGTCGACGAGTCTCTCGCATGAGTGTGGTAAATTCAGTGGTCTGTTCGCCACCCATTTCGACGGTGTACAAGATCGCATTTTTCTCGATCCAGCTATGGAGTTCTGGGTGAGCCCAGGTCCGCTGCTCCATTAGGGTGAACGCGTCTGTGATTGAATCAGCGATCGGGCTGTTGGTGGTGGGGAGCACGCCGGGTAGTTTGATACCTATGAGCGCCGCCCTTGTCCGTCTCTTGGCCACTTCCTTGGAGCCTCGGGGATAGACGATGAGCACCCGATTGGTTTCTTTGGCGAGCTTCGCTGCCTCCTCAAAGCTCGTCACCTGCCGATCTCCCAATGGCTCTAGATCGCGCCAAGGCTGGGCGGGTGCGGACGTCGCGGCCAAGAGAAGCACCGCCATCATCAAGAGGATGCGCTGAATCGTCATTGTATTCGCTCCTTGTTAGGCTTTCGAGGAGGAGGGGGGGACGGACGGGGCTGCCCGCGAGAGGTGGATCACTGCCCCAAGTGGGATGGCCCTGCTGAGAGCTCATGGATCCAACTCGCTAGCGCGAGCTTACCACGATTCCGACTGATATTCAAGAGTTGTCAGGGAGTTTGGTCGCGGGCAATAGAGTCTGGCAAAGGAACGCCGAGGATGGAGAAGGTACATTCCCACAGCTGGGAGTGGAGACCTACTCTGTGGGTGCGAAATCGAATCCGCTCTAGTGAGAAACCGTATTCTCAGCGTCGCATGGGAGTTTCCAGATGCCCTCCACCCCACCCCACCCCACCCCACCCCCGCCCTCCTTGTCCAAGCCCTCGGACATCACCACGCAGATCCATCCCGCTGTCGGCGAATGGGAGCTGCCCGAGTTTGTGCCCGAGGACCAGCTCCCGAGCCGCGACGGGACTCGCATCATCCAGTTCCGCGAGGCGCTGCGTGAAGCGATGAGCGAAGAAATGCGCCGCGACAAACGGGTGATGCTCATGGGCGAAGAAGTCGCGCAGTACAACGGCGCGTACAAGATCAGCCAAGGGATGCTCGACGAGTTCGGCCCCAAGCGAGTGATCGATACGCCGATCAGCGAGAACGGGTTTGCGGGGATGGCCATCGGGGCTGCGATGTACGGGCTGAGGCCCATCGTCGAGTTTATGAGCTGGTCGTTTAGCCTCGTGGCCGCTGACCCGATCCTCAACAACGCACCCAAGATGCTCTACATGTCGGGCGGGCAATGGGGTTGTCCGATCGTCTTCCGCGGCAACGACGGCGCGGGCGGCCAGCTCGGCAGCACGCACTCATGGACGGTCGAGGGTCTGTTCTCGAACGTGCCGGGCATGAAGATGGTGATCCCGTCGAACCCGTACGACGCGAAAGGTATGCTCAAGACGGCGATCCTCGATCCCGACCCGGTGTTCTTCCTTGAATCAGAACGCATGCTCGGCGACAAAGCACACGTCCCCGAAGAGGAATACTTCATCCCGTTCGGCAGAGCCCGGCTCGCGCGCGAAGGCGACGCCTGCACGCTGCTCTCGTGGGGTCGGCCCGTGCATTTCTGCATGGAGGCTGCTGAGAAACTGGCTGCCGAAGGCATCGAAACCGATGTGCTTGATATGCGTTCGATCAGGCCACTGGATATCGATGCGGTGATCGAGAGCGTCAAGAAGACGGGCCGCGTGGTCGTGGTCGATCAGTCGTGGCCCTTCGGCTCGGTCGCGAGTGAGGTCATCACGCAGATTGTCGAGAACGCCTTTGACTGGCTCGACCATCCGCCCGCGCGTGTGAACACAGCGGATGTGCCCACGCCGTACAACAAGCATCTTGAGATGGCATACCTGCCCAACCCCGACCGGATCGCCGATGCAGTTCGTCAGAGTGTCAACGCCTGAGCACGCGAATAGCTTGAAAGACCACATGAGCCATCAGCCAACTGTTCTCGCATTCACCGGATCGCTTCGGCAAGGCTCGCACAACCACCGCTTGCTGCGACTCGGGATCGAGCACCTTCAAGGCTTGGGCGCGTCGGTCACCGAGATCGAGCTGCGAACGCTCGGCCTGCCGATGTTCGATGAAGACCTCGAGAGTGAACTCATCGCAGCGGGCAAGCCCATGCCCGAGGGCGTCGTCAAGCTCCAGGATCTGATGATCGCGCACGACACGCTGCTCATCGCGACTCCCGAATACAACGGCTCGATCACGCCGGCGCTCAAGAACGCGATCGACTGGTGTTCGCGTCGGGTAGATGAGCAGGGGCCGCTGGCGTGCTATCGGGGCAAGGTCGCGGGCCTGATGTCCGCGTCACCCGGCAAGCTTGGCGGCGTCCGGGGGTTGCCCGAAACACGACGCATTCTCTCGGGCATCGGGGTCCAGGTGGTCCCGGGCGACTTTGCTTGCCCGAGCGTCCATGAAACCGTGCCCGCAGAGGGCACGCCCGCCGAGTTTGTAGCTTCGGGCATCGCCCGTCTCTGTGACAATCTGTGCCACGCAGCCACGGCGCTGGGTGTCAGTCCCTAAAATAATCCGTACCATACCCGCGGCCAGCCCGCACACTCCACTCCTGGGATCAACCATGCCGATCGAGATCACCATGCCCCGCCTTTCGGACACGATGGAGCAGGGCACCGTCGTCAAATGGACCGTCAAAGAAGGTGACAGCGTGTCGAGCGGCGACGTGATCGCCGACGTTGAAACCGACAAGGCCACGATGGAACTCCAGGTCTATGACGACGGCACGATCGCACGACTCGCGATCGGCGAGGGCACCCAAGTCGCGGTCGGCACCGTGATCGCGGTGCTCGCTGAAGAAGGCGAGGACGTCAGCGCCGCCGCATCGGCAGCCATCTCGACCGCTGCCAAGAGCCAGGGCGGACAGGACGCCCCGAGTGCGACCGCGACCGCAGCGCCCCCGAGCACGGATTCAGCCGCCACCGGCAGCGCAGCCAATAGCACCACCGGCGGTTCGGGCGGTCGGATCTTCGCTTCGCCTTTGGCGCGCAAGATCGCAACCGAGCGCGGGATTGATCTCGCAGCCGTCGCGGGCTCTGGACCCAGCGGGCGGATCGTGCGCAAAGACGTCGAACAAGCGACGCCCACAACAGCGCACCTGACAGCCGCACCTTCGGTGCCTCTCGCTGCATCGTTGTCCCAACCGGTGGTGCCCGCTCTCGCACCCGCTGCCGCCGAACTTGCCGACCGCAACGTGCCGTTGAACTCGATGCGTGAGACGATCGCCAAGCGACTTGTCGAATCCAAGACGACCATCCCGCACTACCAGGTCACCGTATCAGCGCGGCTCGATTCGCTCATGTCGCTACGGAGCGAACTCAACGAACAACTCGCTGAGCAAGGCGTCAAGCTCAGCGTCAACGACTTCCTCGTCCGAGCGTGCGCCGTCGCAATGCACCAGCACCCGTTTGTCAACAGCTCGTGGAACCCGCAAGGACCGTCGATCGACCTGCACCGCGCGGTCAACATCGGGGTTGCGATAGCACTCCCCGAAGAACGCGGCGGCGGGCTCGTGGTTGCTTCGATCAAAGACGCCGACCGCGTCGGGCTCCGACAGATCTCGGCTGAAACCAAGCGTCTCGCCAAGAAAGCACGCGAGCGGGGCCTGACCATCGACGAGATGAGCGGCTCGACGTTCACCATCTCGAACCTCGGGATGTTCGGCGTGGATCACTTTACCGCGATCATCAACCCGCCCAACGCGGCGATTCTCGCGGTAGGCCGAGCGATCGAGAAGCCGTTCGTTGAGTACGACGAGGACGGCGAGCCGGTGCTCGTCGTGGGCCACGAGATGTCGATGACGATGTCGAGCGATCACCGGATCATCGACGGCGCGATGGCGGCGGCGTACCTCGCAACGATCCGCGACCTGCTCGAAAGCCCAGCGAGTTTGCTGGTGTAATATCGCTCGATATCGCTCCGCCTCCCTCCCTTCCTCAAAATCCGCGGGACATCCTGTGTGCTTGGCGGGTTCCTGTTGGCGTTGCCCCCATTGTGAGGTACGCTAAGGGCTGAACTACCCCGAGGATTGAACGATGTCCGAGAACCCTTCACCACAATCAACGCCGCGACTTCGTCTCACCGAGGGTGACCGGGATCTGTTGATCGCTGCCCGCGCACAAGCTCGCGCCGATCAACGGGCCGAGGCCGATAGCAAAGAAGGCGCGAGGCTCGCGCGTCGCATCCTCATCGCGGGCTTGCTCATCATTGGTATCGCGGTGGGCAGCTTGATCGCGCTGCCCGCGATGGGGCTCGATCTTTCGCTCATGGTCCCGGTAGTGGCGTTCGTGGCAATCGCTTCGGGCGCGTGGCTCACGGGCCGCGCTGAGGGCGTGGTGCCCGACGCGGACGCGGGCTCGCGTCACAACTGCGATGACGGCAAGTGCCTGAGTTGTGCCGGTCCCCAGCCGCTGCGGCTGAACGATCACAAGCCGCCCACGCCGCCAGCATGACCACTGGGTTTACGGCTTTCGCTTCTTGAACATAACACCCGCGAGCAGCCCCAAACCCATCGAAGCGAACAAGACTGCAAGACTCACCAAGGCCCAACCAGCGATGCCCCAGTACAACGCCATCGTCCCGGTATTGCCCCCAATTCTCGTATCGAGACCTTTCTCCAATGCGTAATCAACCGCGTATGTGCCTGTAAGCACCAACCACCATCCACCGGCACCAAGAATGGTCGCCAAGCCAATCAATGCTCCCGCCGTGATTAAAAGATCACGCTTGGGTGCCTTGCGCACCTGTATGCGGATGTCATCGACCAGCTCTACAACCCACATGCGTCAGCCCTTGACCGACCGTCGCCTCTGCAACTCGGCGTTGATAAAGCCCTGGAGTTCGCCCGCGAGCACCGCGGTCGGGTTGCCGTGCTCGTGGCTCGTGCGGTGGTCTTTGACGCGGTTGTCGTAGAGCACATAGCTGCGGATCTGCGTGCCCCAGCCACGCGCAAGATCACCGCCAGAAGCATCCTTGATCTCGGCGGCCCGCTTGTCTTCTTCGAGCTGTTCGAGCTTGGCTTGCAACAGCGTCATCGCTTGGCGTCTGTTCTGCGTCTGCTCGCGGTGTGTGCTCGCCACCACCATAAAGCCGGTTGGTTTATGCACGATGCGGCACGCCGAAGCGACCTTGTTGACGTTCTGGCCGCCCGGGCCGCTCGAACGTGCAAAGAAGGTGAACTCCAGATCCTTGTCGGGAATCTCAAGACTTGAATCGTCGAACTCGGGCGTGACGTCAACGGTTGCAAAGCTCGTCTGGCGTTTGCCCTGCGAGTTGAACGGGCTGACGCGGGCGAGACGGTGTGCGCCGCGTTCGCAGTTGAGATAACCGAACGCAAAGTCACCCTTGACGTGCAGCGTGACGTGATCGATCCCGACTTCGGAGCCGAAGGTCTTGGAAACTTCTTCGACCTTCCACCGCATCTGCTCGAAGTAATACAAGTACATACGCAGGAGCATGTCGGCCCAGTCGTTGGCTTCGGTGCCGCCGTCGCCCGCGGAGAGCGTGAAGAAGCAGTTGCGGTGGTCGTGCTTGCCGCCCAGAAGGCTTTGGAGCTCGACCTGTTCCATCCGTTTTTGGATCGTGAACAACGCTTCGTCGGCTTCGGTGAGCAACTCGGCGTCGCTTTCTTCCTTGGCCATTTCGTAGGCGAGCGCGGCTTCTTCGAGCGATTCGGTCACTTCACCCAGCGGCGTGATCTGTGCTTTGATGGCTTTGAGATTGCCGACGATTTTCTGAGCCGCGTCCTGGTCGTCCCAGAACCCCTCGGCACCCATGCTCAGCTCGAGTTCGGCCAGCTTGGCCTTCTTGGTGTCGTAGTTAAAGAGAGTCGCGGATCGTTACAATCCGCGCCTCAAGATCGTCGATCACAGGCTGGTGCGTCTCGAAATGCATCGTGGTCGGCTCCGGTGAAAGCTATGGGATTCCGTTCGTTCCAGCACCATCCTAGACCCGCTCTGCGCCAGTAGAGGCCGAGGCGGGATGCGAGCTGGTATGCTCTCAAGAAGAATGCTTGAGTCACTCATGCGCATGCTGCTGGTTGCGGAGCCTACACCATTGGGCCCGCCTGCCCCCCCATCGCCCATGTCAGCGCACGCTGTGGGGCAGTGGTCGCTCGTCATGCTCGGGCTGGTGTTGCTTGCACTCGCGGTAATGGTAATGGCAGCGGTCGTCGTCATGGTCCGGCGGCATATGAGGCGGACCAGCTCGGAGCGATCTACCGGGCCTACGAAGCAAGACGTTGATCCGTGGGCAGAAGCGGGCCGAAGAACTTCCACACCGCCCCCGCCTCCTCCCCCTCCGTCGGCAACCAACCTTGAAGGCGACGATCTGCTATGAGTTCGACGCCCCGCTCCAATCTCCCTTCGACTGCGACGGATGGCCCCACGAAACGCTCCGCTTCGAGCACCCGCACAGTGCTCGTCACCGGCGGCGCCAAGCGCGTGGGCCGGGCGACCTGCCGGGCGTTTGCCTCGGCCGGTTTCGACGTCGTGCTCACCTACCGGACCAGCAAGGACGAAGCCGAGCTCGCACAGCGCGAGCTGGTCAAGTTCAACGTCAACTGCTCGATCTATCCGCTAGATCTCTACAACCCCAACGAGGTCTCCCGGTTCGCCCAGCAGATCGCAACTGACCTGCCACGACTCGATGTGCTTGTCCACAACGCCTCGATGTACGCGCCGTCACCGCTCGCTGAGCTCAACGCCGAGGACCTGCTGAGCCACTTCCGAATCAACGCGCTGGCGCCGTTGCTGTTGAGCCAACGCCTCGCGGGCCGACTCGCCGAATCGTCCATGCCCGGCGGCGGGTCGATCGTCGCGATGCTCGACATCCACGCGATGGGGCTCCCGCGCCGAGACTACGCCGCCTACGCCATGTCCAAATCCGCCCTTGCGCAAGCGGTGCGTGCGCTCGCACGAGAACTCGCCCCCGCTCTCCGCGTCAACGGCGTCGCTCCGGGCGTTGTGCAATGGCCCGAAACCGGCGCAGATTCCGACGAAGCCATGCAGGCTCGCTATCTCAAGAGCGTGCCCTTGGGGCGAGCGGGAACTCCCGAAGAAGCAGCCGAGGCGGTGCTCTGGCTGGCGACTCGCGCGACGTACACCACGGGACACATCATCAATATTGATGGCGGGCGCTCACTGCTGTAGATCGAGTGTGAGCTACCATACAAGCCCTGAGTGTGAGTGAGGGGGAACCTCTCATTCATTGAACCAGGATCAACACCTACTCGTCTTCGAGCCGACGAACCATCTCCGCTGCACGGTCCTGGCCGAGCATCGAAGCATGTCGCGCCAGGCGAATCGCTTGTTCTTTGTTACCCGCACGCTCGAACCACTCGGCGGCTTCAAGCACCACAACGCCATCGGTGGGATGCGTCTTGACCGCTTCGCCGAACCTCGCGGCTGCGTCTTGTGGCCGCCCGAGCATCGCGGCGCTGCGCGCATACAACCGAACCACCGGCATCGCCATCCGTTCACCGCTTGATACGCCCTCGATAATCGCCAGAGCATCGGCTGGTCGGTTCTGCCTGTTGAGCGCACGCGCTTCGATCACTCGCCACGCGGTGACCATCGGCTCTTGCTCGCGGGCCTTGGCGATGTACTGCAACGCGACGCCCGGACGGTTCTCTTTGAGTGCTAACTCTGCAAGCGAACCCCAGGCAATCGAGAGGTGTTCATCAAGCTGAGTGGCGCGAAACAGCGACGCCCGCGCTTGGTCCGGGCGCTTGAGCCGGGTAAGCACCTGGGCTGCGTACAGAGGGAATCGAGGATCGGTCGGGTCGATGGCTTCCGCAGAACGGTAATGCTCGACGGCTGCCTCATCGAGCCCCGCGCGGCTCGCAGCGGTCCCCGCCTCGAACTCCTCGATCGCGGACGATCCTTCGGCGCTGCCCAGCCGAAGCGCGGTTTGATAGGCCCGGTACGCATCAAGAGCACCATCGGGAATCCTCGTCCGGCTGCGTGCCAGAGCCAGCCACAACACCCGGTCCTCGGGCCAATCACTCACCGCAGCTTCGAGCACCACCACCGCCTTTGCAGGCTCGCCATCGAGCATCGCTCGCTCAGCCGCATTGAGCACCGCATCTAGCACCTCGGGCGACGCCTGCGCTCCCAAACTCGCTCGGGTCGATGCCGAATCGTCTGGTGTCTGGGATGATGAGCTTCGCCACAGCACGCCAGCGCCCGCCCCAAGAACACCAGAGATGATCGCAGTTGTCAGCAGGAAGCGGTTGTGACCCATGCCCCAAGCGTACACGCTCACAGCGGTCTTCCCCAAGATGACACTCGGAGCTTGTGGTGAACGTCCAACCCCTCGCCATTGGCAACGGTGCGGGTTCTACAATCGGCCCAGATGTCTACCCCCCCCCCTCCCAAGAGCAAGCCTCCCCTGCCCGTTCCCCAGAGATGGCAGGCAAGTACACACCCGCCGACCACGAGCCCGCGATCCACGCCCGCTGGGCGTCGTCTCGTGCGTTCGCCGCCGATCCGGGTCGGGTGCTCAGTGGCGAGGCCGAGCCCTATTGCATCCTGATCCCGCCGCCCAATGTCACGGGCGCGTTGCATCTTGGCCATGCCTTCAACAACACGATCCAAGACATGTTGTGCCGCGCGCACAGGATGAAGGGATATGAAACCCTCTGGATGCCCGGCACCGATCACGCGGGCATCGCCACGCAAGCCGTCGTTGACAAGCGGCTCATCGCTGAGGGCAAGCCCGCACTCGCCGATTACAAACGCCAGCAGCTCGCCGACGGCACGGGCCGCGACGAGTTCATCGGCAAGGTCCATGAGTGGAAGGACGAGTACCTCAAACGCATCACCGATCAGCTCCGAGCGATGGGCTGTTCGTGCGACTGGGACCGTCAGCGGTTCACGATGGACGAGGTGTGCGCACGCTCAGTGCGTGAAGCATTCTTCCAGCTCTTCAAAGCAGGACTCATCTATCGCGGCAAACGCCTCGTCAACTGGGACCCGGTGAGCCAAACCGCGCTTGCGGATGACGAAGTCGAGATGGAAGAGGTCGAGTCGTTCTTCTGGTATCTCAAGTATCCGATTGTGGATGACGCCGGCAACGAAACCGGCGAACACGTCACCGTCGCCACCACCCGGCCCGAGACATACTTCGGCGATACCGCGATCGCGGTCAACCCCAAAGACCCCGATCGCATGCACCTGATCGGTAAGCGTGTCAAGCTGCCGTTCGTTGGACGGACCATCCCGATCATCGGCGATGACTACGTCGTCATGCCCGACGCTGAATCCTCGGACGCCAAGGCGAAATACGCCTCGGGTTTCTTGAAAGTCACGCCCGCGCACGACCCCAACGACTGGGACATCGGCCAGCGCCACGACCTACCAATCATCAACATCATGGCACCCGATGCGAGCATCAGTGATGCCCACGGCTGGGAGGACGTCGGCGAAGCCACTTGGGCAATCGGCAAATCACGCGAAGACGCCCGCAAGCTCGTCGAAGAAAAGTTTGCGGCTGAGGGACTGCTTGCTGACAAGAAGCCTTATACGCATTCGGTGGGTCATTCGTATCGGAGTCATGCGATTGTCGAGCCGTACCTGAGCGATCAGTGGTATGTGAAGGTCACCGACGACCGCCTGCGTGGCGAGGCCCAACGCGCCTTGAGCCCCGAGCAACGCACGCAGAAGAGCCTGAGCGAATGGCCCGAGAGTGCACCAGTGGAGCATTCCGTAACAGCTACCGACGGCTCGATGACCTTCTACCCGCCGCGCTACGCCAAGAGCTACGAATCATGGCACGACAACCTGCGGGACTGGTGCATCAGCCGCCAGCTCTGGTGGGGACACAGGATACCGGTGTGGGGCTTTCAGCCGGCGAGAGTCGGGGAGTATCCGTATCTCTCAGACAGCGAGGCAACCAGGAGGGTCTTCGGCATAATCGAGGAATACCTGCAAGCATGCGGTCTGCCGACGACTTCAGTGGAATTCAGGGAAGTGCCCCTGATCCCATATTCTGCTGGCGTCGATGGGCGAGTTGTACCTTCCAGTGCTGCAACAGACGCGATCACATGGCTGTTCGATCGCCAGTCAATGCAGGACGCAACGCGATTCGCAGCCGGCTCATCGATCGCCGAGACGTTCGGTCAGTCCGCTATCGAGGCAGCGAGCAGATTCAGTGAAGCCGTTGCAAGAACATGGCAAGACCCCGACGTGCTCGACACGTGGTTCAGCTCGGCGTTGTGGCCGCTGTCCACCATGGGCTGGCCGCAGCCCAAGGACGACACCGTTGACCTGCTCGGCGCATTCAACCCCACGAGCGTGCTGTGTACCGCGCGCGAGATCATCACGCTCTGGGTGAGCCGAATGGTCATGTTCAACCGCTTCTTTACGGGTGATGAGCAAACGGGAACGGGCCAAGTCCCGTTCACCAACGTGTTCATCC
>CAYUVO010000071.1:0-13330 GCA_964448185.1 uncultured Phycisphaeraceae bacterium | reverse complement strand
CACGCCTCGACCGAGGTGGCGCGTGCTGCGAGAGGTCTGGTGATCGATTGATGCGTGGGTGCTGCGCCATGTTCAGGGGTTGGCCAGCATGCCTCGGGCTCGCTGCTGCCATTATTTTTGGTGGGTGCCAGAGCGTGTATCAAGCAGATCCCGGCGTCGCTGCGCTGCTCGACCGTGGGCAAACGAGCCGGGCGCGGGTCGATCTCGCAGCCAAAGCCGATGCGCCCGATGCGGGCCGCGAGCGGTTGCTCTATCAGCAACAAGCAATGCACGTTGCTCTGCTCGATGGGCTGCCCGCGAATGCCGCGCGCCGGGTCGAGTATGTGTACGACACGCTGCGCACGCAGGGAGTCAATGCGAACAACGACGCCGATCCGTTCTTTGTCAATGAGCAATCGGTGCGGTTCTGGAAGGGTGAGCCCTACGAGCAGGCGATGGCGCTGAGTCTGGTGGCTATTGCGGACATGACCACGGGGCGATGGGGCAACGCGCGTGCAGCCGCGATCGAGTCACTCCAACGGATCAACGCGGGCGATGCTTCGGGCGACGGAGAGTTCGTGCTCGGTCGGTTGCTCGCGGGTGTCGCCAATCGCCAGCTTGGTCGTGCGCAGGAAGCTGCCGAGCACTTTGATGCTGCGCGCACAGCCGATGCTCGGGTAGGTTCGCTCGCCGATGAGCTTGAGCACGGCAGCTACGACGCGGTGTTGCTGGTCGAGGCGGGCCGAGGCCCGGTCAAAGCGGCAACGGGCAGCGACCTGACGGAGATCGTGTTCCGAGTACGAACGAGATCAGATACTCGCGGCCTAGCGGTGCATGACGCGGCGGGTTCTGCGACGTGGCCCTGGGTCACCGACCTCAACGCGATGGCTGCCGATCACCGCTGGACCGGTCTCGACGCTGGTCGCCGATCCAAGAGTGCTGTCGGCACGGTGTTGACCGCTGGCGGCGTAGCGGTCGCAGCATCGAGCAACGAGCCCGAGGTGCAGGCTGCGGGCATCGGTGCTGCCATCATCGGGCTGATCGCCAAATCCAACGCGCGCGCAGACACGCGCTACGACGATCTACTGCCTCAGCGTTTATATTTGGTGCCCATCAAGATCGGGCGCGAGCCTCCGACACTCGCCGTCGAAGGGTCAAACCATTCGCTGCGTCCTCTGGGGATTCGCCCTCGACCGGACGGGCGAGCCTCAGCGGTGCTCGTGCGTATTCCCGATTCGTCCGCATCAGGTTCGACCGACGCCTGGGCTGAATCAGGCGAAGTGTGGTATGCCAACGACGTCACGGGCTCGCTGACCGAGCCGACGCTGCCCTGGGTTCTTGGGGGCCGATGCGTGCGCACGCCGCTGCGCACGTTGATGAGTGAGTATCGTCGGGCGGGCTTGCCTGACTCGATCCGGTACGAGGACTTGCTCGAGATGTATCGAGCCGAGGGCATCGACGTGCTCACGGGCCCTGATCGATCGCGCGCTCGCGGGCACATTCTCGAAGGCGGCAGCACGATGTACACGCCTCAGGGCGGGAGCATTGGGTTCACACGGTTGTTTGGCGCCGATCACGGCGAATATGTACCCACGAGTACCACGGGCCGCGCGATGCGTGCGGCAGTTCACGATTCCACACCATGAGTTGAGGGAGATTTCACAATGCCCCATCGTTCACACGTTCCATTCAACACTACCGCGCTGCGCGCACTGGCCCAAGCAGTCGCTCTGAGCACCATCGCCTTGACCACACTCACCGGATGTCATGGCGATACGACCCGTGCGCCCGCGAGCCCGGGACCGGACCCGCTGGTGAGCGGCGCGTACCCGCAGATCACGATGGCACAGGGCTTGATCGGCTTGATCGTGCAAAGCCGACCGGTCGTTCAGCCCTCGGTGCCCCATTCGCCGCTGCGTGTGACGGTCCCGATCCGCTCGGTGCAGGACGGCCCGACGCGCGTGCAATATCAGTTCACGTGGCTCGATCATGTGGGCCGGCCGATCGGCGTATCCGGCTGGAAGTATGAGCTGGTGCCGCCGCGGATGGAGCGGTTCTTTGAATCGAATGCGTTGAACACCGATGCTGTGGATTGGCGACTCGAAATCAAGATCGCGTCGTGAGCACGTTCAATCAACAGCACATCGTGCAACAGCTTCACTGACAAACTCCGCCACCAGCCGGTGCTGCGCGTCGCAGTCTTCGATGCCTTGGAGCGCCTCGATGCTCAGCATCGCCATCGGCGGCTGACCGTCGCGCTCGTGCCACTGTCCGTTGGTGAGCTTGGATTGTTTGTCGGCTGCTGTCAGCACTGGTTGCGATGACCAAGGCGAGACGTACCAATAGCCGCTCTCGCTCAGAGAGTCGGGTGGAGTCAAGCCGATGCCCAAGGTGCGGGTCATCTCTCCCGCTGCGTCGCGTTCGAGCACGAAGAGCCGAGCAAGATCGAAGTGGTGAGGCCAGCATAACACCCGCCCTGTGGATTCGTGGTCGTTTTCGAGTGCGTTGCTCATGGCGTTGAGCAGGCTCGCGGTGTTGGAGTAGAGCCGAACGAGTTCGACGAGGGCGAGTTGGTTGGGTGCGCCGAATGGTTCGCCCTTGGAGACGGGATGATCGGGCAGGTTCGCCGATGCTTGTGTGGCTTGACGAACCGGGATATCGAACAGGTTCATGACGGTGGTGAGCACCCAGCCGAAGGCTTGTTCGAGCGTGACTTCTGGAGTTGCCACGGGAGACTCTTCTTGTGCCGGCGAGAGCACGAGTTCGTCGTAGACGTCGCCGTCGGCGTTGATGAGAAAGAGCGTCATATCGAAGATGCGAAGCGCTGCGCGAACGGCGCCCCGCGGTGTTTCGATGAGCCCGCTGCGGAAGTAGCCATCGGTGATGGACTGGCCGCTGATCCACTCGAACGCGGTGTGGCTGTCGTCGGGCTCGGGGATGGCGAACGCCCGGGCGAGTTCCGCTGTGGGCTGGGCTGCGAGATGCACCTCGCGCCACGCGGCGTTGAGCGAATCGCGCGGATGGCTCGCAAGCTCCCACCACTTCGAGGCTTTGATGAGCGTGTCCGGGTCAATGCACATCGTGAGCCTCTTTGGTTTGAATGGTGCTTGCACGCAGCGCCGGATCACTGCAGCCCGCTTGCTTGAATCCGCCAGCTCGGAGTACGCATGCCTCGCACATGCCACAGGGCACGCCTGCCTGGTTCGGATCGTAACACGAGATGGTCAGCTCGAAAGGCACGCCTAGCTCGGTGCCGAGCTCGACGATCCCGGCCTTGCTCAAGCCCGAGAGCGGCGTATGGATCTTGATGCGATGGTCGTGCGTCTGCTGCATCCCGATCCGCGTCGCCAGGCCCGCCGCATTCGAGAACGCGTCGATAAACTCGGGCCGACAATCGGGGTAGCCCGAGTAGTCCACCGCGTTGACGCCAATGAAGATGTCGGTGCAGCTTCGCACCTCGGCGAGCGCTACCGCGATCGAGAGGAACACGAGATTGCGCGCGGGCACATACGTCACCGGGATATGCGAGCCGATGTCCGCCGTGGGCGGGCTCTTGGGCACGTCGATGTCATCGGTCAGGGCGCTGCCGCCAAATTGTCGAAGATCGATCGGGAAGACCGTGTGCGAAGCGACCGCCATTTGCTCGACGATCGCCCGCGCACGTTCAATCTCGATGCGATGTCGTTGGTGATAGTCGAACGTGATCGCGTGGACCTCGTAGCCATCGCGCAGCGCGAACGCGAGGACCGTGGCGCTGTCGAGTCCGCCCGAGAGCAGCACCACCGCGGGCGTGCTCATGGATCGCTGCTCGGTGTGATCGGTGTGATCGGGGTCCACGTGATGGGTTCGCCGCGATACGTCACACCCGATCGGGCGTTTTCGTAGAGCGTGATCCTGCTCAGGCCCGGGAGCTCTGGGTTGATCTTGCTCCAGAGCCACACGGCGATCAGTTCGGTCGTAGGTTGTTCGAGCCCGGGGACGTCGTTGAGAACCTGGTGATCGAGCAAGTTGATGGCGTTGTTGGCGACGCGGTTGATCTCGCCGAAGTCAACGACCCAGCCGATGTCTTGGTCGAGCGGCCCCTCGGCAGCCACGGTCAGGCGGTAGGTGTGCCCATGCAACCGGGCGCACTTGTGGCCTTCGGGCAAGCCTTCGAGCCGATGGGCCGCATCAAATGTAAAGTCGCGGAAGACTTCCATGCCCGCATGGTATGGCCGCCGTCACGTCCCGCGTGCGTTCCCGAAGAGCTCGATATGAAGACGGTGCGCATACCGCCAGCCCCGCTCGATGCACGCCCGGGCCACCCAGGCCACCCGCTCGGGCTCGGGCGTCGCCACGCCCTCGGGCATGAGCAGCACGTTCTCGGACGCGATCTCCGAGCCCAGCCCATCGAGCAGGGTCTCGATCTCGTCAAGATCGCCCGGCTTGCTGACAACGAACTTGAGCTGGACCTCGGTGCCCCGAGCCTGTGCTGATCGCACGAGCTGGCGCATCGGCGTGAGATCGCACCGGACTTTCTCATGACGAACCGCCAGCCGTCCGTCGGGATCGCGCGGGTCACCCGTTGGTGTCGAGTTGGCGAGCTTGGGCGAAAGGCTCAGCAGGTCGATGGGCCAATCACGGTTGATGGTCCCCGCAGTCTCGATCGTAATGTGCATGCCTTGCGCTTTGATCGCTCGCGCGAGGGGGCCGACCGCGTCAAAGAGCATGGGCTCGCCGCCGGTGAGCACCACATGACGAACGCCTCTTGCACGAACCCACGCGAGCACTTCGCCGATGGTCTGGTTCTCGCCCTTAGGGTCCCAGCTCGCCTCGGGCGTATCGCACCAGACACACCGCATGTTGCACCCGGCAACGCGGATGAACGCGCTAGGCACGCCCGTGAGTTTGCCCTCGCCTTGCAACGACACAAACAGCTCGCTAATGGGCAGCTTGAGAGCGCTGGGATTGATGGGTTGCTCTGATGTTGACACTTGAAGTCAAGCGTAGGTCGGCTCAGTTGTCGTACGTCAAGCCGCCTTGGATTCACGCATGCGTGCGATCGAAGTCAGCAACATCTCCGAACCCGAATGGTCGCGGACGATCGGGCCTTCCTTCTCGTCATAGGTGATAGTGATCGGTCCCTTGAGACCGCAATCGATGTCGGCGGTGATGTCTCCGATGACGAGCCGAACGCCGGGGTAGATCACTCGCTTGACCCTCAGCTCGACCTTGCGGAGATGAGAGAAAACTTTTCTGAGTTGCGAGATAAGCTCTTCGAGTCGTTTAAGCTTGGTAGCAAGCTCCATCTGATCCATGCTCAAGACCGTCAGCCGCTCGCGCATCTGGTTGTCCATCGTTGACTGTGCCCGCATCTGGGCGATCTCGTTCTCTACAGGTTCGATCTTGGCAGCAACGGCCTGATGTTCAGCGGTTGCGCGGCGGATCTGATGTTCGAGCTTGGGGCTTGATGCGAGATGCAACTCGGTTGTGATGCCGCCCTCGGAGCCAAGGACACCGAGGTGTACGACGCCCAGAACGTGAATCTCGCCGCCGACGACATCGCCCGTGGGGATCATCAGATCACCCCCGATGTGCGCATCACAGTTGAGCAGCTCACGCTGGATATGAAGGTCTCTCGCCACGCGAATCGTTGCCTGGTTGATGTACCGAGCGCGGGCGTGCCTGCCCACCTCGATCATCGCACGCTCATGCCCTGTGATCCCGGTCGCAACATACAAATCTCGTCCGACTTGAATATGCGCAGCTTCGATGACATCTGTGACGCGAAGATCATCGCGAACTTTGACATGAAAATTATCCTTGATCCCGCCCCGGATGATGACGTTGCCCTCGAAGTTGATGTTCCCGGTGCCAAAGTCAACGCTGCCCTCGACGTCGAGTTCTTGAGAGATGCGGATCTTGTGGCCGTCAACCTCGATCGAACCCGCAGCCTGTGCGACAAGTTCGCCCGCCTCGGTATGAACAAGTGTGTCATCGATCACCAGCGATGCCGGGCGACCCGCTTTAGCAGCAACCCCGAGCCCGAGCAAGTTGACGCCATCCACGCCGTCGGTGGGCGGGTGAATCTTTCCGAGCACGTCGCCGACCGACACGCAGATGTAATAAGACTGGTTGTAATAATCAACCGCGCCATCATCGGCATGGTGGTTATCTCTTGTTACCGGGTCAAACTCGGCAGCCCACTCGAACCAGCCATCGTCGCCGTTGACCGGAAGCTCGCCTACCAGATCGGCTCGTCCGGGTTTGCTGGGCGACTCGGTGTAGACACGCAAACACTCGGCGACCTGCGTCCGCAGAGACTCGGTGATCCCGATGCCAAGCTCCGTGAGCCTGCTCAGGCACAGCTCAAGCGAAGTTGCATCGGGCTCGAAGCCCGGTTCGATCGTGAGCACGCACGTCAAAGCCGATTCGGCAAGACTCGCGGTCACGCGCTTGAGCTGATGTTCGTTCTTTCCCATAGCTCACGGCTCACGATCCCCAGCATCGCGAGGCCTTTCGATATACTCCCGCCCCAGTGCCGCCCATCAGGCTGCGGCTGCTTTCATCGTCTCTTGAATACGGGCGCTGAGATCGTCGGGCGTGAACGGCTTGACAACATAGTTGTTCACGCCGGCCTTGATCGCCTCAACGACACGGGTCTTCTCGGCTTCGGTTGTCACCATGATGACCACCGTTTCCTTGTTGATCTTACGAAACTCCTTAAGGAACGTCAGCCCGTCCATGTTGGGCATGTTCCAGTCAAGTAGAATCAAATCGGGCGCCGCTGCGACCACCTTGCTCAGGGCGTCCTGCCCATCGCACGCTTCGATCACGTCGTTGAACCCGAGGCTCCCGAGAATGTTCTTCTCGACGTTCCGCATGGTTCTTGAATCATCTACGAGCATAACTTTCATCGTTCATTCCTCCTTACTTCACGCGGACTGGGCCAGCGAGGTCGAAGCATCAGATGCCTCTTCGGACTTGAGTGAGACTTCAATGATAAATTTCCCGCACTCACAGTCCGCGGGAATCTGAACGACCGGCATGTCCTTCGACTGCCGGATGCGGTGCGAAGCACCCATGATAACCGAAGGGCACGAGATCATCACTTTGCGGCCCTCGAACCCGACCTTCGCGTTGCCCGCGACCATGTTGGCGAGCTCACCGATGGCGTCGGAGAAGTCGTCGCTTTCGGGCGAAGTCTCTTCCCCAATAAACAACGCGACCACACGCTCTGCGACCACTGTGGGGAACGCGAGCACGAGCGAGCCCCGGTATTCACCGGAGAAACCGATGATCGCGGACACATCGTGCGCCGCTGTCGGGTCGGGCGAAAGAGTCGCCTTGCCCAGTTCGACGTTGAGGTTCAGCATCGTCGAGAAGACGTGCGTGAGCGATTTCATGATGGGGGGAATATAAGAAGTATCCATGTCCTGCCTTTCATTGAGCCTGCCTCAGGCAACCTCTCTGACCACACTAAGTATCTTTCCAACATCGACGATCAGGCTCACGCCGCCGTCTTCTCTTACCGTCGCGCCGCTCACCGACATGTTCCGATCGAACAAGTCGTCCAACGGCTTGATGACAACTTCCTGCTGCCCGATCAAACCATCAACGAGGAGCCCCGCACGACGCTCACCGCTCGCAGCAATCACCGCGAACGTGCCGATAACACCTTCCTTCGTCGTCTTGGGCTTGCTCTCGCTACCCTCCGAACGAGTGCCCGAAAGATGTGTCCGTAAATCAATCAAGGGCAGCACCTCGTCACGCAACCGCATCACGAGCTGGCCACGCACCGTGTACAACTCATCGGGTTCAGGGCTGACGATCTCATGAATGTTCGAGAGCGGCAGCGCGTATAACTCCGTGCCGATCTTGACCATCATCGCGGGCATAATCGCGAGTGTCAGCGGGATTCGGATCGTCACACATGATCCTTCACCCTTGACCGAGGTCACTTCCACCGTGCCGTTGAGCCGGGTGATGTTGGTCCGAACGACGTCCATACCAACGCCTCGGCCCGACAGATCCGACACCTGCTCCGCTGTGCTAAAACCGGGTGCAAAGATCATCTGGAGAATCTGGCCTTCGCTCAGATCATCGAGTTCGCTCTGGGTAACAAGGTCATTTTCGACCGCCTTGCGCCCGATGACCTCCGGGTCAATGCCCTTTCCATCGTCACGAATGACGACGACGACATGGTTCCCGTCGTGCTGTGCAGTCAATGAGATCGTGCCCATGGCCGGTTTACCCGCAGCTTCGCGCACGTCGGGAGTCTCGACGCCGTGATCGCAGCTGTTCCGCAAGATGTGGACCAGCGGATCGCCCAACGCCTCGATCACCGATTTGTCAACCTCGGTTTCCGCGCCCACGATATTAAGATCAATCTGCTTGCCCGTCATGCGAGCCAGGTCGCGGATGACCCGCGGATACCGGCTAAAGAGCTTGTGCATGGGTTGCATCCGGGTCTTCATCACACCCATCTGCAACTCGGCGGTCACGCGATCGAGATCAGATGCCACCTGCTCGAACTCTTCTTGCATCTCACCTTCGACAGGTTCGCCCGCCGAGAGCCGTTTGGCGATCCCGAGCACGCGATTCTTTTGCAACACCAGCTCGCCCATCAGGTTCAACAAGCCTTCAAGCCGCGATACATCAACGCGGATGGTCTGCTCGCCCTGAGGCACTATCTTAGAAGTCTTCGCGGGTTTCTTGGTTTCGCTCTCTGCCTGGCTCGAAGTTTCGTCAGAGCCCAGAGACGCCCGGCTGTCGTTTGTTGTGTCTGTCTCGGAGGTGGTTGATTCTTCCGCGCCATCGCTGACGAGTTCACCATCGTCGAACGCGAGCACTGCTTGCCCCGAAAGATCAGGATCGAGCTGTTCTTCTTTAGCCAACTCCTCACCAGCACACACCCTGAGCAAACGCTCGCACAGCACCGTTGTTGTGCGGTCAATCAACCGCTGCTCTTCGAGTGCCGAAGCACGCGCCGCCATCACGTCAATCAACGCACCGATCCGCGGCAAGATCTGCACTAAATCACTCGGCGGCTGATCCCGAAGAAGCTCTGCCGAGTCTCGCAGATGACTCATCTCTACACACAGTGATCCCACCTCGAAGAACTCTACAGATCGAGTCAACTCCTCTGCAATCGTGTGCAACTCGCTCGCTTCGCCCGCATCAAGCTCCATCGCGTCAGCATGCTGACGCAAATCGTCGAGACCCGTGATAAGATCCTGAACCATGAACGGCAACAGATCCAGCTTTGATGCCGACAGCTCGAGCCCACCGCCTGCTGGCGATGAAGAATCGTCGGTTGAATTATCTGCTGCATCTGCGGGCGCACCACCTACTGCCTGAAGCGAGGCCACAAGCTCTTTGGGACCGTCTTCGGGCTCTTCACCCTCGCGGATCGCTCCGGTCTGTCGCTTGATGACATCGACCGCCATCAGCAAGGTATCCATCGTCAACGCATCAAGCTCGGCTTGTCCCTTACGCAGCACGTTGAGCGCATCTTCGGCCGCGTGCGTAAAGTCACACAGCTTACCAAGCCCCAGAAAGCTGCCCGAACCCTTGATGGTGTGCATCGCACGGAACACGTTGTCGAGCAGTTCGGTGTTGTTCGGCTCGCCCTCGAGCGCGACAAGATCCTGGTCGACTTGTTCGAGCAACTCAGAGGCTTCGGTTACGAAGTCATTGAGCAACTCCGCGTCCATGCTGCTGTCATAGGGTTCATTCTCCGCCATGGTTATGCCACCCTCTTGGTGTAGGCAAACCCTTTAGGTTCTTGTCGTTTGATCCAGCGTTCATCGCCCGAGATTGCTTCGCTGTGGCCGATGAACAGCGTACCGTCATCCACGAGCATTTTGTGGAACAGCTTCTCGCAATGCGTTTTCATCTGGTCGTCGAAGTAGATCATAACGTTGCGACAGAAGATCATGTCCCACTCGCCGTGGCGCCGCATCGAGTAGGCTTCTTTGAGGTTGTTGACTTCAAAGCTCACCATGCTCTGGACTTCGGGCAGCACACGTTGAAACTTGCCGTCGGGCTTGAAGTAGCTTGATACCATCAGCGGGCTGGTGGTGCGCAGCGCGTAGTCCCCATACCGGCCTTCTTTGGCAATGGTCAAGGCACGTTCGCTGATATCCGTCCCGAGGATCTCGATCTTCCAATCAGAGAGCCGAACGCCGAGTGCTCGGTGAATGAGAATGCCAAGCGTGTAAGGCTCTTCACCCGTCGAGCACGCCGCCGACCAGATCCGCAAACGCTTGTTCGAGGACCGCCTATCGAGCAGTTCGGGGAGCACTTCGCGTTCAAACACCTCAAGCTGCGGCTCATTACGAAAGAAGCTCGTCTCGTTGATCGTGATCCGGTTGAACATCTCTTGAAACTCGTCCTTCTGGTAAGGACCGATCGTCAAGAACGATGCATACTGATCGAACGACGACATCTCGAGCTCTTCAAGCCGACGAGCCAGCCGGCTCTCGATCACGTACTTCTTGCCGTCAGCGAACCAGATGCCGCTGCGGTCATACACAATCTTTCTAAAGCGTTCAAACTCGACGTCACTCATTCGGATAGTTGTTGCTGTGCTCATAGTTCATCTCCCGTCGGATTCACGTTTACTCTCAGCCGCCGTGTCAGGCTGCGCGTTGCGTCGCCGACGCCCCACCGGTCATCTCATCATTAAAAAGCCGCTCGATATTCAGCAGAATCAACAGCCTCTCTTCGAGCATCCCTACGCCCTCGATGTATTCGTTCTGCACCTTGCTATTGACCACGTCTGGCGTGGGCTCGATGATGCTCGTATCAATTCGCAGCACCTCATTGACCCGGTCCACTACAAACCCGATCGTTCGCCCCTCGATCTCGACCACCACGATCCGTTGATCGTTCGATCTCGGGATCTCTTCGAGCCCGAATCGCCTTCGCATATCGATCACGGTGATGATCCGGCCTCGAAGATTGACGACCCCTTCAACCCACGCAGGGGCCTCGGGAACCGGGGTGATCTGCATCATCCGGTTGATCTCTTGAACCGCGAGGATGTTGACCGCAAACTCTTCCTGGTCGATCTCGAACGTGACCAGTTGAAGCTGCGAAGTTTCTTCAGCCACCAGCGATGGATCCGCGGGCGCCGATGTTGGCTCGGTGCTCATGGTAATCTCACTTCCTTCGTTCACGAATCGGTGTGGTGGCCCATGGTGTTCGGATCAACCTTGAACTGACCGATCAGCCCCTGGAGCTCCTCGGACTTTCGGCTCAAATCGTTCGCTGCCGATGCCGCCTGCTGAACGCCTTCGGTCGTCTGCCGCGTCACCGCTGAGATACCTTCGACGTTCCGACTGACTTCCTCAGCTGCCGCCGATTGCTGCTCGGCCGCCGCCGCGATCGAAGTAATCATCGAACTCACCTCGCGGCTCGATGCCACGATCAGCTCCAGACTGCTCCCGGCCTCGCTCGCCAGTTCCATCCCGCGACGAACCTCGTCCGTGCCCGACTTCATCCGGCTCACAGCCTCATCCGTCTCGCTCTGGATCGATTGGATCGACTCGGCGATCTCATCGGTCGCCTTGGTCGTCCGGTCCGCGAGTTTGCGAACCTCGTCGGCGACTACCGCAAATCCTCGGCCGTGCTCGCCCGCACGCGCCGCCTCGATCGCTGCGTTGAGTGCAAGCAGGTTTGTTTGATCCGCGATGTCGTTGATAACGTCGATGATCTCCCCGATCTGCTGGCCACGCTTACCAAGTTCGATCACCGACGCCGCGCTCGATTCAACCGCTTCGGTGATCCCACGCATGCCTTCGATCGTTTGATTCACGACGCCGCTGCCGTCTTCAGCAGCTTGGCCAGAACCCGCCGCGGTCTGTGCCGCGGTCCCGCTCTTGCGAGCCACCTCGACCACCGAAGCACTCATTTCCTCGATCGCAGCCGACACCTGCTGGATCTGCGTCTGCTGCTCACTGGCACCAGCAGCGATCTCTTCGCTCGATGCAGCGATCTGGGTCGCTGCCGACGCCACCTCGTGCGTCGCACCCGACACCTGGCAGATCGTGTCGTGAATCCGTGCGATGAACACATCAAACCAATGACCCATCGTCCCGATCTCGTCGTTCCGCTTGAGGTTCAACCGCCGGGTCAGGTCGCCCTCACCCGTAGCAATATCCTTGAGCACCTCGATCATCTCGCCCACCGGCTTGGTCAGTAGCAGACGCAACGCAAAGATGAATAAACCAACGCCCACAAGCACCAAGGGCACCGTGGCGATCATCCCGCCCTTGATCACTCCCGCAACCTGTGCATCCATCGTGTCCAGAGGCATAATCACCTCGAACGCGCCGTGCATATCGCCGACTTCCCAGCCCTCCATCGCAAATCCGAGCACGTCCTTACCGTCACCGTCAGAGTCGTAAATATTTGGATCGCCGTGGCATGACATACATGATTCATCCAGGCGGATCGCGCGGAGATAATGCAGTGAGTTGGTTTCTCTATTGATCCGACCAATGGCAACATCGCCGCCAGAAATGACCTGTTGTCTAAGCTCACTCAACAGCTCATACTCAAACGTGCCTTGCGCCGGCTCGTTGTCAGGGTTGCGAGCCTCGAATGCGGGGACCTTGAAGATCATGCCCTCACGCTCGGCTGCCTCGGCTGCGGCCTTCCAGCCCGCGACGACCGGGATCGTGTCAAACATTCGCGTATCGGCGTAGTTGCCACCCGAGGCGACATGCTCTTGCATCTCGCTGGCGAGTTCGTCGTAGTTGAGCGCCCCGCTCGCGACCACCTTGTTCATGTGATTCTTGGCTTCGTCAGCGACCGCGGTAAACCGAGAAGCCTGTTCCATCATCGCGAGTTCCATCGCATCGCGATGTTTCCCGATGAACAAGACGTAGTTCACGGTCACAACAACCACAAGGACACTCACCGCTACAGCGGCGATCTTTGCGGATAAACCTAGTTGAAAGCCCTTGCGTTCCATTGCCTTATCTCCAGTTCATTCGAGAGTCGAAACCTCTGTGCAGTCAACTTGTATAGTCAACCCCTCAACAATCGGTACCCCCACGGGCTCTCTTGAGCCCACGTTGCTTTCTCACCAGACTTTCCCCTATCGCAAGCCATACGCCCCCACCTCACCAACCATTCTTCATGTGACAACAGCCTCTCTCTGTGCGCACACAACAAGCCCGGAGCACATCTCACAGGCTTCAGTCCATACGTTATGGAATAAAGGTCTCAGGCCGCCGCACGAACCTTCTGGCCGTGTTGCGCAAGCTCCACACCGATCTCACTCGGCGAGCACTCCGCATCCACGATCCCAGCTTCAGACGCCGATTTGGGCATCCCATACACCACGCACGTCTCGTAGCTT
>CAYUVO010000070.1:0-13524 GCA_964448185.1 uncultured Phycisphaeraceae bacterium | reverse complement strand
ACGAAGACGTACTCAACAGCTTGGGCGCGGCAACCTCGCAAGTCTCGACCAAGAACAGGGTTATGGAGCTAGACCTCCGTGCCATCACACCCAACCCAGCACAACCGCGACGTGTCTTTGACGAAGTTGCCACGCAAGAGTTATCGGACTCTATCAAGAGCCACGGCCTCATCCAGCCAATCCTCGTTCGAGACCTGGGGCCTACGGCATCGCCGCGTTGGGAACTCATCGCGGGTGAACGCAGGTGGCGTGCTGCACAACTGGCGGGTCTTGCAACCATCCCAGCCTTGAGCCGCGAGATGTCAGATCAGGATTCGGCGGAGGTTGCGCTGATCGAGAACTTGCAACGCGAGGATCTCAATGTCGTCGAGCGGGCGACCGCGTTGCGGGAGCTGTGTTCGAGGTTCTCGCTGACGCACGCGGAAGTTTCTCAGAGAGTGGGGCTCGACCGGTCGAGTGTGACCAACTTGCTTCGGCTGCTCGAACTCGATGAGGTGATTCTCGACGAACTTTCGCGTGGGCGTTTGAGCATGGGTCACGGCCGGGCGCTGCTGGGTGAATCTCAAAGCGACCGGCGGCGAGCATGGGCAGTTTCCACTATCGAGCATCAATGGTCGGTGCGTGAACTCGAACGAAGAATCAAAGCGGGCCGGGTTGCTGCGGGAAAAACAGTGCCGAGCGTCGCCGGGCGTTCACCGGCGATCATGGATCTTGAGCGCCGCCTGGGAGATCGCCTGGGGACGAAGGTTTCGATCAAGACCGATCGCACGGGGAAGAAAGGTTCGATGACCCTTACGTTCTACGGCCTCGAACACTTCGAGAGCGTGCTCGACCGGATGGGGCTCGCCGATCATTCGTTGTGAATGCAGTACATCTCGCCATAATCTTCGTTCGGATTATGGTCGGCGATGTAATATTGTTTGCTTGCGCATGATGACATTGCATGTTGAACTGGCTAGTAATAGGTTCTTCTTTACAGCGCACCGGCCCCGGTTTCTTCTTCCGGGTCTTCATACCAGGTGCATAGAACACGACTCCCTCTTATCGCGGAGAACCGACACATGGCCAAACGTACACGCCGAACCAAGCTCGAGATGGTCGATACCAACGCGCTCCACGCCGAGCTTCAACGCCGACAGCGCGGCCTGGCCCCGCTCGAAGCCAAGCACAACTCGCTGCTCATTCAGCTCGAAGATCTCGAAGCCGAGATCGAGATGCTCAAGGGCCCTGGCGCAATCGCGCCCGCCAAGCGTGGTCGTCCCGCCAAGAGCGGCGCTCGCAAGGCAGGCCGAGGGCCAGCTCGCGTCACCGGTCGCAAGCGTCCCAAGAACTCGATGAAGCTCGATGATTCGCTGGCCAAACTGCTCAAGGGCAAGACCATGGGCGTGAGTGAAGCAGCGGACGCGGTCCAGAGGGCCGGGTACAAGACTTCGGCGGCAAACTTCCGCACGATCGTCAACCAGACCATGCTCAAGAGCCCGAAGATCAAGAAGGTCAGCCGCGGGCAGTACACCGCGAAGTAACAGCCGACCGCATTGGCCAAGCAACTTGATGAACAGAAATAGGTACCCGCGTGGTCTTTGGCTGCGCGGGTACTTTCATGTCCCCGTGCTCATACATTCTCGGGGCATAAAAAACGCTCCCCAGCCAAGGCGGTTGGGGAGTGGGTGCAAACGTCTGTTTGTGTTCGATCAGCCTGTGCTCGAGATCAGCACGTCGCGCGGAGTTGTCAAGACAACAGGTCGCTCGCTGCGATCTTTACCACGGGATGGGTTCGGGCGTGAGCCGACTCGGTCGATCGAGTAGCAGCGCACGCGCGATGTCCTGGCGGAGCATCCGTTTGTTCTCATTCTCCATGATCGCGATGACGTTCTGGATGTCGTCGGGCGTCTGGTGGAGGGTGTGGAGTTCGGGCGTTGGGTTGCGCCGGATGCGGCTGGCATCAGGATCGTGCGCGGTTCTGGGGCCGATGATCGACGTGCTGCACCCGGTGAGGGCGACCAAGCCGGTGAAGGCGAGGAGAGTGGCAGCGGTCATGCAATGACGAGCGGAACGCATGGGTTCAATCTCCTGATGCCTGTGCAGGCAGAGAGCGTTGGTCGCTCAGGCAGCAGCGGCGCTACTTGAGCGGGCGTGCCGACGGCCTCCAAGAGGCACTCGGCGCTTGGCTGTTGTATCGGGCTCGCCCTCAGAGGTCAACTCTCAAGAGGCGATGGATGCTCTCAAGCTCTCGAGCTTGCGGGGTCCGATTCGCACCGGGAGAGCCCCAGAAAGCCCGAAATGCGAGAACTCAGGAGGGTATGGGGGGCATCGGGTGCGGTCTTGGGGTATTCTCAGAAGAGTCTGATGCACAATCCGCGACCGGTGCGTGTTGTGTCCGAGCCTTTAGGCGAACCCAGGGAGTCGGGATCGCGATCGATGGGCAAGCCTCCACCGAGGGGAAGTCCGGGTATCGCGGCGATGGCAGCCCCCCTTGCATCCCGGGTTCGGGCCAAAAAAGTCGCCGGTCGCGGATTGTGTACCAGACCCCCCCAGCTCCCTCCCCCCAAAGTCGCCCCCCCAACTCCCCGCGTGGGCAACAGACACCAGAGCGAGTGCCAGATCGGCAGTAAACGGGTGTTGCTAGGTGTCTTCGGGGCCGGGCAACGGCATAGAACACAGCCGCATACCCCCTGCGAGAGCCCTGTAAACGCTGATATTGAGTGATGGACCGATGGGCGCGCCGCTTGCAAGTCTTCTGATCGAAGGAGATTTCTCATGCGACCAGAACGGCTCACCACGATGGCTCAGCAGGTGCTCGCCGATGCCCAGACCAAGGCGTTGGGTGAGGGGCATCCGGAAGTGGGGGGGCTGCACGTTCTTGAGGCGTTGCTCGAAGACACGTCGGGTCCGGCCCGAGGCGTCCTAGAGAAGATCGGCGCAGATCTGGGTCGCATCGCTTCGCTGGTGGCGGGCGAGTTTGGACGCTTGCCGACGGTCGAGGGAAGCACCGGAGCATCCGGGCGAGAGATCATGGAGATCCTCGCCAAGGCGGACAAGCAGTCTCGTGAGATGGGCGATGCGTACGTCTCGACCGAGCATCTTTTGATCGCGCTGACGCAGGTTCGCTCGGCGGCCAAGACGCTGTTAGAAGTAACCGCGGTGGATCGCGCCAAGCTCATCAAGGCGATCGAGCAGATCCGCGCAGCGAGCGGCGTGGATTCGATCCAGGATCAAGGCGCCGAGTCAACCTATGAAGCGCTCAAGAAATACGCGATCGACCTGACGCAGAAAGCACAAGAGGGCAAGATCGACCCGGTGATCGGGCGCGATGAATAGATCCGTCGATGCATGCAGGTGCTCAGTCGGCGCACGAAGAACAACCCCGTGCTCATCGGCGAGCCCGGCGTCGGCAAGACCGCGATCGCTGAGGGTCTTGCGCTGCGCATTGTCAACGGTGACTGCCCATCGAGCATGGCGGGCCAACGCATCATGGCGCTCGACGTGGGCGCACTGCTCGCGGGGAGCAAGTTTCGTGGCGAGTTTGAAGAGCGCCTCAAGAGCGTGCTTCGGGAGGTGCAGGCTTCGGAGGGCTCGGTGATTCTGTTCATTGATGAGCTGCACACGATCATCGGCGCGGGCGCTGCTGAGGGAGCGGTGGGGGCGGGCAATCTGCTCAAGCCAGCACTCGCGCGCGGCGAACTTCGGTGCATCGGTGCCACCACACTCGATGAATACCGCAAGCACGTCGAGAAAGACGCAGCGTTCGAGCGGCGGTTCCAGCCCATCGTGGTCGATGAGCCGGGCGTCGAAGAAACCGTGGCGATTCTGCGCGGACTCAAAGAACGCTACGAAGCGCATCACGGCGTGCGCATTCAGGACAACGCTCTGCTCGCAGCGGCGAGCCTGAGCCACCGGTACATCGCCGATCGGTTCTTGCCCGATAAAGCGATCGACCTGATGGACGAAGCGGCGAGCAAGCTGCGGATCGAAGCGGACTCGATGCCGGGCGAACTCGATGACCTGCGACGTAAGATCATGCAGCTTGAAATCGAGCGTGAAGCGATCAAGATCGAAAAAGAACCCGGTACCAAGCAGTTGGAACGGGTGGAGCGGGACCTTGCCGAACTCGGCGAACGCAACGCTGCGTTGTCGGCGCGATGGGATGCTGAGCGCGGCGAGCTCGATCGGGTCAAAGATCTCAAGGCCGACATCGACGCGAAGAAGACCGAGCTCGAGCAGGCCCAGCGACGGGGCGATCTCGAAACGGCGGCCCGGATTCAGTACGGCGAGCTGCGCGAGCTTGAACACTCGCTCGAACAAGCAAGCCACACGCTCGATGAACGACAGGCTCGGGGTGACGCGCTCGTCCGCGAGGAGGTCGATGCGGATCAGATCGCCGAGATCGTCGCGCGGTGGACGGGGATTCCCGTGTCGCGGCTCATCGAATCAGAACGTGACAAGCTCACGCACATGGAGGAACGTCTCACGGACAGAGTTGTCGGTCAGGACACGGCATTGACGGCGGTGAGCGATGCGGTGCGAAGGAGTCGAGCGGGGCTGAGTGATCCCGACAAACCCATCGGGAGCTTCTTGTTCCTTGGGCCAACCGGGGTCGGCAAGACCGAAACGTGCAAAGCGCTCGCCGAGTTTTTGTTCGACACCGACGACGCGGTCGTGCGGATCGACATGTCGGAATACATGGAGAAGCACGCGGTCAGTCGGCTCATCGGCGCGCCTCCCGGATATGTCGGGTACGAAGAAGGCGGCGTGCTCACCGAAACGGTCAGACGCAGGCCCTACTCGGTGATTCTGCTCGATGAGGTCGAGAAGGCGCACCCGGACGTCTTCAACATTTTGTTGCAGGTACTCGACGACGGTCGCCTGACCGACGGCAAGGGTCGGACGGTTGACTTCCGTAACGCGATCATCGTGATGACGTCCAACCTGGGCAGCCAGAAGATTCAGCAGATGGCTGAGAGCGGCGCCGAAGATTGGGAGATCGAGGCAGCGGTGCGCGATCTTATTCGTACCGGTGCAGGTGTTGATGTTGCAGGCAAGGGCATGACGCCAGACATGGACAGCGGCGAACTCAACGCACGCCTCAACATCGAAACCCGCGGCGCGTTCTTCCGTCCCGAGCTGCTCAACCGCATCGACGAGGTGGTGGTGTTCCATCAGCTGGGCCGCGAACAGATCGGGCGCATTGTTGAGATTCAGCTCGAGCGGTTGCGCGCACGTCTCGCCGAGCGAGACATTGTGTTGGAGCTGACAGACGCCGCCAAAGCGTTGATCGCTGAAGAAGGCTGGGACCCGGCGTACGGCGCTCGCCCGCTCAAGCGAGCGATCCAGCAACGCATCGAGAACCCGCTGGCCACCAAGATTCTCACCGGCGAGTTCAACGCGGGCGACACGATCATTGTCGATGGCTCGTCGCGTTCACTGACCTTCAGCAAACGTGAAGGGCAGGCGGTGTAGGGCCACCCGATGTAAGCTTGGGGGCATGATGCCAAAGATCAAGCGTGACCTTACCCCAGGTGAGCAGCAGCGGACCGACAAGCTCGTTGAACTCGCGAAGGCGGAATTCGGCGATCTGTCCGAAGCGGACGAGTTCGTTGTCCGGTGCGCAGCGGCGGGAGAAGCCGCGGACTTTACGGGGAAGACGTCCGATTATCAGAATCGGCTTGACCTAGCAATCGCCGCAGAGAAAAAAGCTATAAGTGGGGGGGAGCCCTTGCCGCTGTTGGATGCACGCCCAGTGCCGTCGGTGTCGGTATCTGCTGCAGTTGTTCGATGGTTGCTGATCGATTCGGTCGCCGAGCCTTTTATTCATACAAATGCAATTCGCGTGAGGGCTGTTCGGTTCAATGAACTCCTGAGCCTTTCATTTGCTACAGCACATCGAACGATAATCCTGCAAGGGTGCATCCTCTCAGACGGATTTGCGTGTATCCAGTCACGATGTAGAGGCATCTGTCTGTCGATGTCGTCAGTGTATAGGAAGGATAAACAACTTGACGCCATCGAAGCAGGCGAGGTTGTCGTTGAGGGGAGTTTCTTTCTACGGGAGGGGTTTCGGTCTGAAGGTGAAATTCATCTAACGGGTGCTTCTGTTCGTGGTGATGTAGATTGTTCTGGGGGAATATTCAACAGCATCGGAAAAAGAGCGATCAGCCTTGAGGGAACAACGATCGCAGGCAATGTGCTGTTCAAGCATGGTTTTTATTCTGAAGGAGAGGTGAGTGTCGCGGGGTCAAAAATCCAAAAGGATCTCGTGTGCCATTGTGCGACATTTAATCATATAGAATCAACTGCTTTTTCAGCTGAGCGTACCGTTGTTGAGGGGAGCTTTATCCGATCAAATACGAGAATAAACGGCGTGCTTAATCTCACCGGAAGTCGGTTGGGAGCACTCCTTGATCGCAAGCCTTGGCCAAGTGGATTGCTGCTCACCGATTGCGTCTATGAAGCGAATTTGATCGAGTCGTCGCTTGATGTGCAGCGACGTTTGGAGTGGCTCGCACTTCACGACAAAACGGAATATAAAATAAAACCCAAAGACGATCTCGGTCGTCTTCCGAGCCCTCAACCATATCAACAACTTGCCCGTGTCTTGCGCAAGCAGGGTCGCGAGCACGATGCCGCGAGGACCATGCAAGAGTTTGCCCGTCTGAGCCGTAAACCAGAGGCAGAACGGCTGAAGAATCAGCCTGTTGGCGAACGCGAACGGTGGACAGTTGCAATTGGGCTTGTGGTATTTTCAGTAGCTGTCCCTGCGATTACGGGCCCTTGGTGGGCGGGGCTAATCGGGTTGGCTGCAGGAGTTGCCCTGTGTGGTGTTGCGCACAGGGTGAAGAGCTGGGAGTGGTGGCTCCAGCAAGCCAAGCATTGGATTCATCGTTCGTCTACAAAAATGTTCGGCTTGATGTTTGGCTTCGGCTATGCGCGGTGGAACGCACTGGTTTGGATCGCCGGTTTCATTTTAATTAGTGCTGGTGTGTTTGGCCTTGGAGATGGCGCGAACATGCAGCCAGCGCAGCCGCTCGTGCTGAAAGAATGGAATCAGGCGTTGTCGATGGGGTTGACCCCCCGCCCTGAATCTCCTGCATCAGCCTTTGATACTCCCCCCGAAGGGCTTGCAGCACTCCAGTGGGTTGCCGCGATACCAAATCTCGGATGGGTTGCAACCTATCCGGCGTTCAATAGCATCGTATATTCAGCAGATGCGTTTGTCCCCTTGGTAAGCCTTCACCAAGAGGAGTACTGGACGCCTTCGGGTTCGAGCAAGTGGGGCTGGTTCGTGAAGAACATATATCTCCCATTCCACATCGCAACAGGATGGGTGATTACCACGCTCTTCGCCGCATCGTTCACACGCCTCATGCGGCACGAAGAGTGAGCTTCAGTTGTCACGCCGGCGGCGGGGCGAGGCGAGCAGCAGGCCGCTGCACAGGGCGAGCGCAGCCGACGGAGCGGGAACAAGTGTGCCGGTCGCATCAAGCGTCAGCGTCGCGCCGATCGAAGCGCCGATCTCGTCGAGCATCAGATCGAACAACAAGTTGGCGGTGCCCCCCGGGGGCAGAGCGGTCGGCAGACCCAGCGGGAACTGCGGCAGCGCGACGCCCGGCTCGGTCATGTTCGCAAGATCAAACGCAGCACTCGCATGCAAGCTCGAAGTCATCCCCGAGACGGTCAGCTCGCCTTGAACCGGCAGCACAGCGGGGATGGGGCCGAGGTCGAACATCTGGCCGCCGATGCCCTCGAACGAGGCCTGGATCATGACGGGGACGAGCAGGTTGACGTCGTGGACGCCGCCGCCCGCGGGGGTCAGCGTGCCCGGGACCGCTCCGCCGACTTGGACCGCGGTGAGCGCGACGAGCGAGAACTCGCCGATGGGCACATCAATCGGCAGACCCGGATAGAGCGAGTCGGGGTTGCGCGTGCGGAATGACTCGAACGCGAGGCTGATCGTCGCGGGCAGCGCGATGGGGCCATCGGCGAGCAGGTTGGCGTTGTAGTTGCTCATGGCGACGGTGCCGCCGCCGATGTTGACGTCGAGCCCAAAGGTCGCAGCGGTGCGCGAGTTGATCGCGCCGCCGAGACCGAAGCCGAGGGAAACGGGGACCGCTATGTTCTCGGACGCACCGAACGAGCCGAAGAACCCGGGTTTGGTTCGTGTGCCAGCGGGGTTGGTGCCGGAGTCCCAATCGCCTATGAGCGTGCCCGCGGTGTTGGCGGAGAAGTCCACCGTGCCCGCCAGGCCCGCGAGAGCGGTGGATTCAAAGTCGTAGGACTGGGCCAATGCTGGAGCGGCAACCATCGCGCTCACAGCCAACAACACACCACAACGAATTGACATCGCTCTCTCCCTGTTCCGGTCCGCCCGGGGTCCGCTATGGGTCCGGCTGCCCGATCTGCTCGGGGCATACACACGGACCACTCACCGACTCGAACATACCCTGCGAACACGAAAATGCCCGGAAAGTTGGCAATCTGTAAGCTATGGGGATGAGAAATTTTCTGTGTGTTGTGATGTGCTTCTTGTTTTCGAGTGTGGCCTTGGCTCAATCGGGCACTGCCCGCTTCGAGCACGGTGCTGTGGCGGCCGATCACCCCGACGCCTCCGAGGCGGGAGCTTCGATCCTGCGAGCCGGCGGCAACGCGGTGGACGCAGCGGTCGCAACATCGCTTGCGCTTTCCGTCTGTCGGCCTGCTTCGTGCGGCATCGGCGGCGGAGGATTCATGGTCATCGTGCTGCCCAATGATCCGGTTCACGGCAGCGTTGTTACCGCTTTCAACTACCGCGAGACCGCGCCCGCAGCCGTCACCGAAACGTTCTTTGAAGAGCGAGGCGAGAGCGCAAGCCTCTATGGCGGAGCAGCCGTCGCGATTCCGGGAACGGTCGCCGGTCTTGCCTTGGCGCACGAACGCTACGGGTTGCTCGAATGGGCAGCGGTCGTCCAGCCCGCGATCGACCTCGCCGAGAATGGGTTTCAAGCGGATGACTTCCATATCGGCTCGCGGCGCACACTGGTCGCGCGCACCAAAGAACACCGCGACATTCTGAGCAAGCTGCCCGAGGGCTTTCTGCAACCGGGCGATGACGGCCTCGTGCGCAACCCCGATCAAGCCAAGGCCCTTCGCCTGATCGCGGCGCACGGGCCGATTGGGTTCTATGAAGGCGAGCTTGCTCAGGCGATCGCATCAGTTATCACCAATACCGGCGGCGTGATCTCGCAAGACGATCTGCGGACGTACTCACCCGTTGAAGTCGAACCTCTGGAGTTCGAGTTTGAGGGGCGCACGTTTGTCACCATGCCGCCGCCGAGTTCGGGCGGCATCGCGATGCTTCAAACGCTCAAGATTTTTGATCTCGCAAGCGAACGCCTCGGAATAGATCAAAACCCATGGGCTTCACCACAGGCGATGCACGTCTTTACTGAGGCCACCAAACACGCCTTCGCGGACCGTTCGCGGTGGCTCGCCGACACAGCGTTCGCACCCGTGCCGGTCGAGCGGCTCACCAGCGACGAATATCTCAAAGAGCTCGCGGAACGAATCACGCTTGATGGACCCATGAACCCGAGCGACTACGGCTCAAAGACACCAGCGCAAGCGCTCCCCGATGATTCGGGCACGAGCCACCTGTGCGCAGTCGATCAGTGGGGCGGGGCGGTCGCGTGTACCGAGACGATCAACACCACGTTCGGTTCGCTGGTGGTGGTGCCGGGCTATGGGTTCGTGTTGAACAACCAGATGGACGACTTTCAGGCTCGCCGAGGCATGGTCAATGCGTATGGCCTCGTGCAGTCCGACTGGAACCTGCCGATGGCGGGACGCCGTCCATTGAGCAGCATGTCCCCGACGATCGTGCTCGATGCTCAAGGCCGCGTCGAGGCGCTCGCCGGGGCAGCGGGCGGGCCCAGGATCATCACCGCGACGACGCAGGTGCTCTTGCGCATCGTTCGCGGCATGCTCCCGGGCGAGGCGATCGGTGCCAAACGGGTGCATCATCAGTGGTCGCCCGATCGTTTCGAGCCGGAGGACAAGCGGTGGGCCGAGTCCATGGCGGCACTGGGGCACGCTGTCAGGGTGCGGCATCATTCCTCAGCGGCCCAAGCGATCGGTCGCGTTGAGGGCGAAGATGGCGAGCAGTGGGAGGCCGCGTGCGATCCGCGCAAGGGCGGCCAGCCCGCGGGTCATTAGCCACAAAGCACACAAGGCCAACGCAGCGCTCTACGATCAGCCCATGACCACAGTCCGCGAAGACGTGTTTCTCAACGGCGAGTTCGTGACCCGCGATTCGGCCCGTGTATCGGCCTTCGATGCGGGCATCCAGCATGGCGTCGGGCTCTTCGAAACAATGCGGGCGGTGTACGTCGAGAACGATGTGCAGGTGCATCGGCTCAGCGATCATCTGCACCGGCTGCAGGGCTCGGCGACCACGCTCGCGCTGACCGAATCGCTCCAACTCGATGCGCTCGATGAGGCCATCGTCCTCACGCTCGAACGCACCAGAGAAACGGGGGGCAAGACCTCGGCGGCTCGCGTGCGTCTCACGATCACCGGCGGCGACCTCAACCTGCTGCGTGCTGCAAAGAGTGGGGAGAGGGGGAATGAGGGGGGCGGGGCCAAACGCAGCTTTGATCCAACGCTGATGATCGACGTTCAGCCCGCGACCGTGTACCCCATCCAGATGTACGAACATGGTGTCACGGTGGCGCTCGCGGATTCGCGGGTCAACCCGCTCGATCTGACTGCGGCGCACAAAACCTTGTCGTACTGGTGGCGGCTGCGGGAGCTGCAGATCGCAGCGGGCAAGGGCGCCGCCGAGTCGCTTGTGTTCGCCGTGTCGAATCACGCGGCGAGCGGCTGTGTGAGCAACTTGTTGCTCGTGCGCAACGGCGTGCTGCTCACTCCGATCGCGCGCGGCGAAGAACCGCCAAGCCACGCGGGCGGCGTAGCTCTGCCCAGCCCGGTGCTCCCGGGCGTGGTGCGCGGAGCGGTGCTCGAAGCCGCAGCCAAACGAGGGCTAACTGTCGAGAAACGAATGCTGAGCATCGACGACGTGCTCGACGCGGACGAGGTGATGCTAACCAACTCAAGCTGGGGGGTGCTCCCGGTGGTGCGGGTGGAAGCCACACAGATCGGGAGCGGTAAGCCCGGCGATGTTACGATGGCCATGCTCGAAGCGGTCGAAGCCGAAGAGGGCATGCAGGGGCTGCGCGCACACAGCGGAGCGAGCACGGACAGCGCATAAAAAACAAAAACGCCGGAGCGTTCCCGCAGAGAAGGGCTAGACGATTCGATCGTCGGGCTCGATGACCCGAACGTTCTTTCGGCCGCCGACCCGGCCCGCTCGGGCGGTCAGCCGTTTGTAGCCACGCACGCAGGCAATCACGGGGACTGCGATCAGCGCAGCTGCGATCCCAAGGACGATCAGCGGTATCGCCAGCAACAGCACCAGCAGGACCGCCAGCAGCCCGACGAGCGGGTTCGAGCTGCGGATGTACCGGACGGATTCGGTGGTCGAGATTCGTTCATGCCAGGCCACGGGTGATGGTAGGGAGAAGGGGGCGCTGAGCAAAAACGGCAACCTGCCTCCCCCGGGCGTCCAACTTGTGGTCGCGAGGGAGAGGCAGGCTGCCAAAGAGAGGTCCAGAGCACGAGCCCCAGCGGGCGGGCTCGATGCGGGACAGATCAGATCAGGCGTGGCGGCGGCGACGGACCGTGAGCAGTCCGCCAACAGCAGCCAGAGCGAGCGGCCCAGGTGAGGGCACCATGACAATCTGATCCTGGCGTCGATCCGAGGTCAGCACCCGGAAGTCGGCCGAAGCGTTACCCGGGAGATCCCCGAGCGTGGTGGACAAGAGACTGTTGGCGAGCGACGAGACACCGTTCCAAAGGGCATTGCCGTTGGTCCGGGTAGCGCTGAACCGACCGCTGGTCAGATCAAGGCTCGCCAATCCGACCTGGGGGTCGAAGTCGTACAGAATTTCCCAGAGCACGAGCTGCACCGCAGCTGCGCTGTTGCGGTTTCCTTCCACATGTACCCCGGCAGCGGCTGCCAAGCGGTTGGCCGCTTCCAGAGTCTGACTAGTGAGCTGTGGCGTTGCGGTCAACGCTTCCACGTCAAACTGAGTCGAGTTCCTCGAAACGTACTGCGCGAGATCCACGCAGAACGCAATGAAGTCCCCGATCTCCAGCTCGCTCGAATTCGTCTGGGTGATGCTGTGACGCAACTCCCCGGCGAACACGTTGGACTGGTTGCCATCGAATGAGATACGAACGTTTCGTCCTTCACCAACACCCAGGAAACTCATGTTGACGGATTGGGCGCTGGCGGACCCGGCAACGGCGGACAAAGCGGCAACGGTAATGATGGTCTTCAACATGTTTTGCTCCTTGCAAATATGGGTGGACGGCCCGTGAGAGAGAGAAAGCTGACTGAGGCGGTGGGTCGTCGCATTGCCTTCACAGGACGATTCGTTGGCCCCCGTGACCAGCGTCATGCCCGGCGCACGGGGTCGCAGGTGCAGCCATGAGCGAGAGATACGACTGGGAGGGTGTTCCCCGGACGCTCGATGGGTTCTCGGACTGATCGCTCGTGTCGAGCGCGTGGAGAAGCTGGCGGTTGCCAATGCTCGAATCGACCATCGGCTAGAGTGCTCGCTGACCAAGGGAGCACCACGTGGTAGAGAGACCAGCGACGAGCACAACATCTGGTGGTTCAGACGGCCAAACGTCTGAAAATGAGCAAACTGGCCGCAAGCCCTTTGTTCATCTGCACTTGCATAGTGAATATTCGTTGCTCGATGGCGGCAACCGCATCGACAAGCTGGTGGCTCGCGTCGCCGAGCTGGGCATGGACTCGGTCGCGGTCACCGATCACGGCAACCTGCACGCGGCGGTGTCCTTCTATACGACGGCCAAGAAAGCGGGCATCAAGCCGATCCTCGGGGTCGAGGCGTATGTGGCGCCGGGCGATCGCCGGGACCGTTCGCCCACGGGAGTTCAAGACGGCGGGTTTCACTTGGTGCTGCTCGCTGAGAACCTCACCGGCTGGAACAACCTACTCCACCTGTGCAGCCAGGCGTATCTCACCGGGTTCTATTACAAGCCTCGGATGGACCGCGAGCTGCTCGCCGAGTGTGGCGAGGGGCTCATCGCGATCAACGGGCACCTCGGCAGCGAGCTCGCCTACCACCTGAACAAGTTCGAGCAGACCAACAACGACGAGCACTATCAGCGAGCGATCGAGGTCGCCCAGTGGCATCAATCGGTGTTCGCACCGACCGCGAACGGCCCGCGGTTTTACGTCGAGATGCAGCACCACATCCCCGAGCAGAACGCGATCAATCCGCACCTGATTCGGCTGGCGCGTGAGCTGGACCTGCCGCTTGTTTGCGACAACGACAGCCACTTCCTGCTGGCCGAGAATCACGACGCGCACGACACGCTGATTTGCATCAGTACGGGCAAGCTCAAGAGCGACGAGCAGCGGATGCGGTACCCGACCGAGTTGTATGTGAAGTCTCCCGAGCA
>CAYUVO010000069.1:0-13772 GCA_964448185.1 uncultured Phycisphaeraceae bacterium | reverse complement strand
GACGAAGAGGCCGTCGCCCACGGCGGCCTCGGCGATGTTGACCGCTTTGGGGAGATACCCTGCGGCTGATGCGGTGAGCGCAGCGAACTCGGGGAGCTTGGCGGGGGTGAGTTGGAATCGGCCTTGTTCATCGGTGGTGACGGTGCGCGAACGCTGGCGGTCGCCATCGAGTTGGACGTCGGCGTCGGCGATCGGTTTGGAGGTTGCGTCATCGAGAACGACACCCGTGATGACGCGAGCAACCGGGAGTACGGGGGTAGGTAAGGGGGGTGCGAGATGCCTGGTGAGTGCGTCGTTGGTAGCGAGAGGCGTGGGAGCGTTCGCAGTGGGGAGGTCGGCGGGCGGGGTGTTGGTGGGTAGGGGGGCTTTGGTTGCGCGTGCCGAGCGTGCGGTGTTGATGCGAGTCGGCTTGGCGAGTTCCAGAGCGATCGGAGCGTGCGTTGAGGGTTCGCCAAGGTCCGCGTGTCGAGACGTCTTTGATTCAGCGCGATCGTCAACGGCTGGCTCGTGTGCGATGCGTTCGCCGGTGGGCATGGCTGGTGCGTCGAGCAACCCCGGCGTGAGGGCAGCTAGATCGGGTATGGCTATGTGAGCAGCGGGCGTCGGCGCAGAGGGCGACGGTGTCGCGGCTTCGCTTGGTGGCAGATCGAACGCGAGGGGTGAAGGCGCGGCAGATGCAGCCGTGGGTGCGTGCGTTGAGCGTCTCTGGCTTGTAGCGGGTGCGTTTGGTGTTGTGCTGGGGCGTTTGGTGTTGTTCGTGAGAGTTTGTTGGCGCGATGAGCGTTCGCCTTGGGCTGCGGTCCTGAGAGTGGGCAGAGACGGGGCAGGCTCGAACGCGATGACCTCGGGCTCGGAGAGCGACGGTGCGCGGGTAGCTGGTGTTGAAGCAGCGGGTGATGCTGTGGACGCGGCGATCTGTTGGCGTGGCGTTGGCACCTGTGAAGCGGGCGGCGTTGTCGCTGTGTGTTCGATGGTCGAGGCAGAGGGAGGTGGAGTGGGTTCGGCGCGGACTGATTCAGTGATCGCTTGGTGTTCGTTGGTGGCGGGTGCGAGCAACTGCGAAGCGGCTGCCTGCGTAGCGCGATGGGTGGTCAATGCGACGCGGGTAGATTGATCGCCATCGCCCTCGGGCAAGCCCGGATGGATGTCCCACAGCCCGAGGAGTACCGCGAGCATCGCGTGAATGGCGATCGACGCGAGCACGCAGCGTGCCATCAAGCCCAGCGTGCTAAATCGCTGCTGCCATTCGCCCGAATGCACGATTCGGCGCAGACCGGCGAACAAGAGCACCAACGCGAGCGCGAGCAAGAGCCACGGCAACACCTTGAGCAGATCGGACGCGATCGAGAATGAACTCCACGAGGTGCGCACAGTGGCGTACACCTCGCGTGCGGTGGTCTGGTGATACTCGTGGGAACGTTCGGAGTCAGAGGCGTGAATGCCACCCTGTCCGGCGCGGCGGAATCGCAGACGAAAGCCTGCGAGATCGAGCGAGGGGTCTAGTTCGTCGGCTTCGGAGTTGACTTCTTGGCCGAGCCACCAGGGGACGCCGGGGGTGTCGCTTGTGATGCGCGATCGGTAGAGATCGAGCCCGCCCGCGCCGCCTTGGCGGTCGGAGGCGAAGTACAGGAAGTCACCGGCAGGGCTAAAGGCGGGCGAGGTTTCGTTGGCTTCGGTGTTGAGGCCCTGTTCGATGGTGGTGAGATGTTGCTGCGAGTGAAGGTCAATGAGGACGAGATCGCCCGGGCTGGTATGGTCGGCGCGACGGACGAAACACAGCAGGTCGGAGTTGGGTGCAAGCGAAGGCGAGAACTCGTCGGCGGAAGTTGCTTTGATCGCGGGGTGGAGCAACTGCGCGGGCTCGGGTGTGTTCCAGCCGGTGTCTGAGCTGGATGCGATCCACAGGTCAAAGCCGCCCCCCCCCTCTGCCCCACCGGCTCCACCGGCTCGATCGCTTGCGAACCAGAGGCTGCTGTCGGGTCCATACGCGGGAGTGGTGTCGTGATCGGTGGAACTTGCGATCATGAGCCTGCGAGGCTCGGACCAGCCCGTCGCGGTGCGGACCGATTCAAAGAGATCAAGATCGCCCGAGGGGCCGGGCGCTGCGAAGGCGAAGCGTGCGCCGTCGGTGCTGAAGCTGCCGCCGATGGCGTCTGCCGGGAGTGCGTGTTCATCAACGGGCAGCGGCGGCTGCCAGAGGATGTCGCGTGGCTTGGCGTCGGTGAGCGCGAGGTCGATATTCGCGTCATCGGTGAACACTTCGACGCTCTTGGTCGACGCGAACCACAGCGCGCCGCCGAGCATGGCGATGACGAGTGCAGCAACGATCAGGATGGGGCCGAGGGTTGATTTCATGTGCTAGTTGATGGGCACGGTATCGAGGAAGGGCTGATCGATACCGGCGAGCTTGCAGATATCGAGGACGCGGGCGACCTGGCCGTAGGTCGCGTGCTGGTCGCCGCGGATGGTGACTTTTTGTTTGGGGTTCTGTTCGAGAGCGCTTGCGATGACCGAGCGGAGTTGCTCATGTGTGAGCGTGTTGCCGTTGACGACGACGGCGCCTTTGTCCGAGACGTTGATGATGAGTTCACGCAAGGCGACCGAGATCGGGACGCCGCTCTCGGCAGCGGGCAGCGCGATCTTGATCTCGCGTTCGATCTGGTGATAGGTGGTGGTTACAAGAAAGAAGATCAGGAGCAAGAACACCATGTCGATGATCGGGGTCATCTCGATGTGCGGCGAAGCGAGTTCGGATCGGGAATGAATCAGCACGGCACACCCGCATCGGTTGAGCTTGCGACGTCGGAGTTCTGATGTTCAGCGGGCATGTTGGGGATGCCGGGCATGTCAGGCGTGCGTCGGTCGTGGACGTGCCGGTTGACGAACCCGACCGCGAGCCGGTCGAGTTCATGCGTGAGATGATCGATGCGAGCTGCGAGAAAGTGGTACAGCACGAGCGTGGGCATGGCCACGAGCATGCCCGCAGCGGTGGTAATCATGGCTTCATAGATTCCCGTTGCAAGAAGCTCGGCCTTGCCGAGCGCTTCGCTCGAAAGCGCCACGGTCTGGAACGCACGGATCATGCCAAAGATCGTACCGGTCAGGCCGATCAGTGGGGCCACAGCGGTGATGACGAGCAACACCCGGAGCCTTCGGCGCATGATGAACACCTGATGCTCGCCCTCGGCTGCGAGGTGGCGTTCGAGCACGTCGGGTGGGTATCCCAAACGCTCCATGCCCGCTGCGAGCAGTCGGCCCGCGGGGCTTGGTTCATTCTTTGTAAACGCGGCTGGCGAGCTGCCCGAGTTGATAGCGTTGTCGCAGCGTTTAGCAATGCCGGTCGGCACGATCTTGGACCTGCGGAGCACGGTGAGTCGTTCGGCGCCGACCGCGATGGCTGCCAGCGAGCACAGCGCCAGCGGGATCATCATCAGCCCGCCTTTTTCAACGAAGTCCCAGGCGGATTGCACCGCGACGTCGCTTACGGGCGTTGACTGCGCGAGCGTGAAGATCCCATGAATCACAGAGGCCTCGATTCCGTACACAAATATCAGCGGTTTTTGGAGAGTTGATCGAGTCGTTCTTGAGCGAGCGGTGCCCACTGGGTCTGGCCAAAGCGTTCGATGACTTCGCGGAACTGTTCGCGTGCTTCGCCAAACTTGCGGAGCTGCTCGAACGCGCGGCCTGCTTCGTACAAGGCTGCTGCGTTCCATTGTGGCGCGTCGTACAAGATGTCCACGCGGAGCAACTCGCGGACCGCTTGCTCGTAGTCTTCTTGTGCGAACAGGCATTCGCCGATCTGGAACTGAGCGCGGGCAGCGGTCGGGCCCGTATGGTGCTCGACGACGTGGGCGTAGTGCTCGCGGGCCTCGTCGAACTGGCCGAGGTGTTCGAGTGCCCACGCGAGCCCGAAGCGCGCCTCGAACTCAAACTCAGAATCGGGCGATTCTCGCAGGAATGTTTCGTATGTTGTTCGGCTTTGGTCCCACGACTGGGCTTGTGCGTGCGCATCGCCGAGCCGAAGGAGCACCGCTGGCCGAAGCTCTTTGTCGGGAGTTTCGGCGGCCCGCTCATACGCAGACGCGGCATCTCTGGGCCGATCGAGGAAGAGCAGCGCATCTCCCAGCAGCACGCCTGCGTTGGCGATGAGCTCGTGTGCTGCGTGCTGGGTGTGGAACTCGCCGAGGCGTTCGACTACTTGGCGGTGGTTGTTGCGTGCCGCATCGAGCCGGGCAGCGCGGTAATCGAACACCGCGAGCAGCGAGCCGTCCTTGGACTCACGCACTCCTGCTGAAGCATGTTCGATCCAGCGTTCACTCGCTTCGAGATCGCCCCGGTCGAGCTCAATAGCGGCTCCTTCGAGGGCTGCGTACAACGCCATTTGATCTGCCGAATCGGCGGCTGCCAAGAGTTCAACGAGCTGCAATGCTTCATCGGTATCACCGGCTTGCTTGGCGCACCAGAGCAGTTCGTACATGACTAAAGGCTTCGTGTCGGCCGCCAGATCGTTTGAGCGAATCAGCCGCTTGAGACGGGGAGCCGCTCGATCGCATTCTCCTCTGCGTGCGAGGGCGATCGCTGCATAAGCCTTGAGCTCGGGATCGTCGGCTTGTGAAGCCTTCTCGATCAGCGAGTCGAAATCACCAGCCCCGAGCAGGGCACGGGCTCTGGCACGCAGTGCATCGCTTCGCGTGTCGGGAGCTGCTTTGGCTGCTTTGTCGTACCACGCCGCAGCGAGCGGCCACTCGTTTGCGCGTTCTGCGATCTCACCCATGTGGAGCATCGCGTAGCTGGCGAACTCACTGTCGGGTGCATTGTCGAGAAGGCGGGCGAATGAATCCGCTGCCGAGGTGTCGTCGCCGAGCATCAGCTGTGATTGGCCCAGCTCGAAGAGCGCGTGGTGTGCGATGGCAGCATCGGTCGCACTCGAAGCCTGCTCGAACAACTCGGCGGCCGGTTGGTGCCTCGATTGCTGCGCCATCGCCAATCCGAGCTTGAGTTGAGCCAAGCTGTGTTGAGCCGAATCGTGCTCTAATGCTAGAGCGTACCAGTGCTCGGCGCGATCCCACTTCTGCGCATTGGCTGCTGCGTCACCCATGACCAGCAGGCCCGGTGCGAGTGCTTCGGGGATGCCGCCAGTGAGCAATGGTTCAATGGCAGCCTCGGCTTTGGTGAGTTCGCCCAGCGCTGCGTAACTCATTGCGAGCTGGTACCGCGCTTGATCGCTTGATGCGTGCTCGGGATGGTCTCGCAGCCAGCGGCGAAGGTTCTTGACGCCGCGCTCGGGATCGCCCGACAGGCTTTGGGCTTGAGCGAGCAGGAGCTGCGCATCGGTGCGCAACGAGGCTTGTTTGATTTGCGATGCGCGCTCGCGGGCCTCGTCGTAGCGTTCGAGAGCCATGAGCGACTTGGCACCGGCGAGCTGCGACTGATCCGCGATGGGTGAATCGGGGCGTTCGGCTGCGACTCGATCGAACGCTTCGAGGGCGCGATCGATCTCGCCTTGTTCGTAGAGCCCTACGCCGAGATCGTAGAGCATTTCTAGGCGAAGATCGGTCTCGGGGAACTGCTCGAGTGCTGACTTGAGGGCGTCGATCGCGCGATCCGTGTGACCTTGACGGAGGCGGGACTTGGCGATCCAGTACGACCTGTGCGCACCGGGATCGAGCTGGTCGAGCAGGCGTCGGCCCTCTTGGTGTCGTCCGATCTCTATGAGGCTCACACCGAGTTCGAGTGTGAGATCCTGATTGTCGCTCGCTGATGGCAGGCGCTCTCGTAGATCCTCGATGCTGTTGACCGCGAGCTTGGGATCGGCGTGTGTTCGTGCGAGTCGTGCGAGGCCGAGCGTTGCGGGCAGCGCCCATCGCGGCTCATCGAGCGGTGCGAGTTGTGCGTAGAGAACCTTGGCCTCGTCGAGCTCACCGAGCCTGACGAGTGCGTTGGCGGTAGCGAGTTGCGATTGGAGGCCAACGTCGTCATCACGCTTGAGCAACGAGTCAAGCACCTTCACCGCCAGAGCGTCCTCGCCGAGAATGCCCAGCGAGAGCCCCGCGTACAACGACGCGCGGCTCAGATCCGACTGTGCAAAATCATCGCGTTGTGAGAGATCATCCCACGCGGCAACCACCGCCGGGAGCTTTTCGATTCGATAGAGGCACTCGACCCACAGGCTGCCCGCCTGGGCAGCCCGGGCATGCCGAGAGCGCGCAAGGGTGCGAAACAATCTCGATGCCGCTTTGAACTGCCCATCTGAATACCGGAGCTGGGCCTCAAGAAAGCCGGCCTCAAACCCGAACGCAAACCGATCGGTCGTATCAACCTGTTCGAGTTGCTCGATGGCTCGTTGTGGTTCACCAATGTGTGCAAGCGAAACGGCGAGCCCGTATCGCGCGATGTTGACCTGCTCGGTTTGCGCTGAATCGGCTTCTTCGAGAAAGACCCGGTACTCGGCAGCAGCCTGCTCATAGAGCCCGCGGTTGAGCATGCCGTTGGCGGTGAAATATGAACGGGTGGCTCGTTCGGACTGCCCGGAGACCATCGGCGCGAGCATCAAGATCGAGAATGCAGCAACGAGTACGACCACTCTGCGGGTGCGTCTGAGGCTGAACGGTTCTGAAGTCAGCGATGCGTCGATCATGCCTCTCCCGTTTCACACGCCCCTGCTAGATAGAGATGTTGTTCCGGGAAAGTGCAGGCGGGATTTCGCTGTATTTTCGCGTGCAGCGAAGATTGTTCGCAAGCGGTTGCCCATCAAGCGGCTGGGATGCACGGATTCGTGCTCAGGGAGCTGGCGAACGCACCTTGCGAACAACGAAGCGTTCGTTTGACCAGGCCACCGGCCCGATGAGGCCCACCTCGCCCGGGTCGGCGTGTGCCTCTGCTATGACGAAATCGGCGACGGCAAACTCGCCCGCCAACGCAGCTTCAGGGTTCAATGCGAGAGTTCGCAGAGCCCGGGCGTATCGCTCGCGGGCCTCGGCCAGCCACGGCGTGGCATTACCCGACGACGGAGCCGATGGGCCTGCTGACTCGATCCATCGGCATGAACCCGCATCAACCCCGAACCCGAGCGCTCGCATGCGTTCATCCCAGACGAACACCGGCTCGCCCGAATAAAACAACAGCGCGCCGTCTTTGAGTTCGCCAAACGAGCTGCGATGCGACCCGACGCGCCATCCCGAGAGGTACGGCGGCGTGATGAACCGTGAGCCCGGATCGCTCTGTGAGCGGGCCCAGTGTTGGACTTCGAGCCACGCGGTTTCTTCTCCCGAGGTGAGCCACGGGTACGGGCGCTCGATGAATCGGACGATCCCGAGGCCGAGCACTGCTGCGAGTGCGATCGAGGAGCCTGCTGCAGCACGATTCCACTTGATCGGTAGGCCGACCGCGCGTCGAGCTTGCTGTCGCAGAGGAGTGAACACCACACACGCGGCTGAAACTCCCGCCAGCGCGAATGCGAGCATTACCGGCGTCTGCTCGATCGGTGTGAGCGAGAGCGTGACGAGAGTGATCGCGCCCGCGAACCAGTGGAGGTGTGTGCCCAAGGACATCGCACGCACAGACCACAGGGCGATTGCGATGACGGCTGCGAGCTGCGGGAGCATGAACGCCCGTCCGGTCATGAACTTCCAGAGCAACGGGTCCTCGATGCCCACAGCATGGAGAATCACGCCCGCGAGCGGGAACACGAACGACGCAGCCCACCAAACGGAGAACCTGCGCCACGCTTGGCGGTGTGAGCCGCTTGGTGAGCCGTGTTCAGACGTCGTTCCAATGACACCCGTTTGGTCGAATTGCCGCACACGAAACGCAGCGAACGCTCCGACACCCATCAAGCCAACGACGCCGATCCACGCTTGCAGAGGTGCGTTGAGCGGGTTGATGAGTTCGGGGTAGAGCGCTCGGCCTATTTCAAAGTAGTGCTGCGAATCGGCAGGTGGGATGCGCGCCGAGAACCACACCTTGAACAAGCCCAAGGCGCCGAGAAGCCCGATCCCAGCGAGCGCAGCAAGCCAGCGCCGATCGCTGCGTTTGGTCCACACGGCTGCGATCCACCAGGCGCTGAGCAAGTACGCAGCGGTCTGCCCCTGCACCGGTGCCGCCGCGATGGCGAACACCAGCGCCCACCAGAGCCGACCACGGACAACGAACAGCATGGACGCGAAGACCATCGGCATCACGGCGAGTGTCGCGGTGAGTTCTACATCCGCGATCGTGACGAGGCCGAACCAGTTGAGTTCCTTGGGTACGCAGAGCAGGATCGCTGGAGCTGCCAGAGCGAGCGTGAACCACCTGTTCCGCGTAGCGCTCACGGGGAGCAGCGAACGAGCGATGAGCATGAGCACCGCGGCGTTGGTTGCTGCGATGCCGAGCGTCAAGGCAAGAAACACGATCGGTCGATTGGCTTGGGTGGTCACCGCGCCAAGCATGTTCCAGAAGACGGACCCGAGCGAGCCGAACGCATCGAGATACAGATCGTCGCTAAAGACTCCGGGTTCATCGGCCGCGATGACCTGCACGAGGTACTGTGCCTGGTCGTTGACTCCAAAGCGGTATTGGCAGATCGAGAGAGAGGTAAGCGCGAGTGCTGCGAGCACGCATGCCGTGACGATGAGCACTACAAACGCAGCACGAGCCGTGCCCTGGGCACCCAGCCGCCCCTCATGGGAGCGTGTCGATCGGAATGAATCTCGCAACTGCTCCATCGGGCGATGACAGTATCGACCTCTGGGGCGCAGTGCCAGCGGCGGAGGGATCGTTTGAGGCAATCAAAGCAGCCCGATGCGTACAGCTTATTTTGGGATCGTCAGCGAATGCACGATCTCGCTCAGCACGCCTTTGGTTCGCGCATCGTCGCCCGTCAACGGCGTGTCCCGAAGCACGAGCCGATGCAGGCACACCGAATCAATCGACCGCGTGATGTCCTCGGGGATCAGATAGTCCCGGTCATCCATGAACGCCCGCCCGCGTGCGCACTGCACCAACGCGAGCGAACCTCGCGGCGAAAGCCCCACGCGAATCTCGGGGTGGTTGCGTGAAGCGGTGGCGAGGCGAACAACATAATCCAGGAGCTGGGTATCGGCGCGAACCTCGTCGGTCGCTTCTTGAAGCTCGACGATTTCAGCGCTTGTCAGCACGGTTTCGAGCGAATCGAGGACGTGGGCAGCGGGTCGAACTTCGAGCACACGTCGCTCGGCCTCGGGCGATGGATAGCCCAGCCGAAGCCGGATCAGAAAGCGGTCGAGCTGGTTCTCGGGGAGTGCGTAGGTGCCCTCGAAGTCATAAGGATTCTGCGTCGCGAGGAGCATAAAGGGCTGATCGAGCTTGCGGACCACGCCATCGGTCGAGACGGTGGCCTCATTCATCGCCTCAAGCAGCGCCGTCTGCGTGCGGGGCGTCGTGCGATTGATCTCATCAGCGAGCACCAGATTGGCACAGATCGGCCCGGGCTTGAAGACGAACTCGGACGTCCGGCGATCAAAGATCGACACGCCCAGCACGTCGCTCGGGAGCAGGTCGGGCGTGAGTTGGATGCGCGAGAAGGTGCAGTCCACGCTCTTGGCCAAGGCCGAAGCAAGCACGGTCTTGCCGACGCCCGGCACGTCTTCGAGCAGCGCATGCCCGCGTGCGAGCAGGCAACAAATCAGCCTGTTGATCGCATCTTCGGGCCCGAGGTACACCTTGGCGATGTTGTCTTTGAGTCGCTCGATCATCTCAGGCATGGGTTGGAAGGGCTTTCATGTGTGTGGGATGAAGGGAGCGGGCCGTTCTCGGACGAGTGGGGGCTTGTCGCCAAGATTTCGTGTTCTTACATGGGAGAAGCTGGGGGAAGCATAGAGCAAACTCGGGCTCGAAGGGTACACTGGGTTCATCGCGGAAGGATCGTTCCATCCCGGGTCCGACGCCGGGCCGACTGGTTCACGCAGCGTGGTGCTCTATAGCAGTTCGGCCCTCGATCTTGGCGGATCGATGCCGTGCGTGGCTTGCGGGTACGAGCTGCAGGGGCTGTCCATCCGTGAAACCTGTCCCGAGTGTGGCCTGCCGTTGGGGGCGACGCTGCTCGCAAGAGTAGATCCGAAGGCTCCGGAGCTTTTGCCTGTTCGGCTCCCGAGGCTGCGGGTCGCGGCGCTCTCGTTGTGGGTGGCGGCGGGGATGTTCCTCGTGATATTCACATGGGGTCTTCGGCTCGATGACGCGATGACCGTGCTCTCCCAAGGCTCGCGGCAACTGCGTTGGCTCGCTCCGCTGGGTTCCGCCGGGCTCGCATGCGCGGGGCTTGGCACGCTTGCGTTTGTCGGTTCGACTGCGCGCTCGAGCCGAAAGGTGAGTCTGTTGGCGTTGGGCGGCGCGGTGCTCCACGCTCCGCTTGCATGGCTCTACTGGATGATCCAGGTGCGTCAGGATGCGGTGTTCCCGGTGGCGTACTTCGACTCTGTTTATGGCGGAGAACGCGGAGCCCAGCGGGCGCTGCTCGCGATCGCGTTCAACGTGCTCTTTGTCGTAGTGGTATTGATGATCCGGCCTTCGGCGCGCATCCTCGTCAAACGCTCGGCGGTGCTCCGCAAACGAGCGGTCGATCGCCAGACCATGCTCATGATGATCGCTTCATTGACCATCGCTACCGCAGGCCAGCTCTTGTTGTTCTTGAGCATGACGTCATGGTGGAACGCCCCCGAGGGGCTCGGCTCGCTCGGCACGGTGATGGTCGGGCTCGGGTCCGTGCTGCTGACGATGGCGGCGATTGCTACCGCGGTTGATACTTGCTTGTTGATGCCCGTGGTGCTTCGGGGGCCGAGGAGCTTGGCGGATGTTTTCAAGCCGGGCAGGCCGCTGCCCCGATCGCGCAGGCTCGACGATGCACAGTGAGCGAGCATGATTGAACAAGACCGCCAGCGGTTTGACGAGTTGGTCGAAGACGAGATCGGCCGTTTGCCACCGATTGCACGGGGCTGGATCGATCGCGTCCCGGTGGTGGTGCTCGATGTCCCGACCAACGCGATGCTGGAGAGCCTCGATATCGATTCGTTCGAGTGGACCGCCAGCCGCCGAACTTTCTGTGGCCTGCACACCGGGGTCAGCCTGCCGAGGCGTTCGATCGAGGCACCCGAGGCCCATGCCTTCGACCAGATCCACCTCTTTCGAGACGGGATCACGAGGCAGGCGGGTGCTTGGGATTGGGTAGGGGGTGGGGGGGGCGAGGACAGCCAGCGGGCGCTGGAAAGGCTCCGCCGGGAAATCCGAATCACCCTGTTACACGAGTTGGGCCACCACTTCGGGCTCGACGAAGATGAGCTCGAACGCTTGGGGTTCGCCTAAATGTGGTCGCGAGCCGCCGCCCGCTCAATCAGCGGGAAACCCTTGGCGGATCTGTGGGTAGTACTCAGTAGAACAAACGGGTGTACCCTTGCAAGCACTGGTTCACCCGAACATTGAGAGGACAGACATGCGCACTCGAATGACCGCGACGTTGATCTTGACCGCTGCCGGGCTGGTAGCACCCACTGCTTTGGCCGAAGCCACCACCCAAGCCGACGACACGACCCTTGGCTGGATCGAAATCTCGGGCGCTCTCGCAGACGCTCCGGGCCCGTTTGATTGGCTCAACCCCGACGCGCACACCTTCGGCGACGTGCTCGCGGCATTCGAGGACGCGGCGGACGACGACTCCATCGACGGCGTAATCCTGAGGCTCAAGGACGCGCAGCTCGGCATGACCCAGATCGAAGAGCTCGGCGAAGCCATCGAGTACGTCCAGGCCGCGGGCAAGAAGGTCCACGTGTTCGCCGAGGCGTACTCGACCTCGGAGTTCCTCGTCGCGTCCCACGCGGACGAAGCACTCATCCAGTCCGGCGGGGCTGTCTCGCTCACCGGGATGCACATGGAAGAGATGTATCTCGCCGACACGCTCGCGTGGATCGGCGTGACGCCTCAACTGGTACAGGTCGGTGCTTATAAAGGTGCCAACGAAACCATGATGCGGTCCGAGCCGAGCCCCGAGTGGGACCGCAACATCAACCACCTGCTCGACGGCCTCTACAGCAACCTTCGTTCGGCGCTCAAACAAGGCCGAGGCCTGAGCGATGCCCAGCTCGATGAAGCCATGAACGATCTCTGGATGGCCGATGCAGACGCAGCGGTGGAGCACGGTCTTCTTGACGCCGCCATCGACTTGCCCACCATCACCGACTACTTCGCCAACGCCTACGACAGCTCCATCGAGTTTGACCATGATCTCGTCCAAGCGGGCTCGGGCGGCCTCGACATGAGCGACCCGTTCGCCATCTTCAAGATCCTTTCGCGTGAGCCCGACAGCGGACCTGACGGCCCGGCGATCGCGGTCCTCCACGTCAACGGCGCGATCATCGACGGCGACTCGTCGGCTCCGGGCCTCTTCGGCGGCGGCGGGCAGGTCGGCAGCCGGACCATCCGCAACGCGATCGAAGACATCTTGGGCGAAGACGACATCGAGGGCGTCGTGGTCCGCATCGATTCGCCCGGCGGCTCGGCCACCGCGAGCGAAGTGATCTGGCAGGGCCTGCGGCGACTGGCCGACGAGAAACCCGTGTGGATCAGCGTCGGGAGCATGGCGGCCTCGGGCGGCTACTACACCGCCGTCGGCGGCGACAAGATCTACGTCAGCCCTTCGAGCATCGTCGGGTCCATCGGCGTCGTCGGCGGCAAGCTGACCATGAGCGAGGTGTACGACAAGGTCAAGCTCCGCGTGCATTCGCGGTCGCGCGGGCCGCGCTCCGCCATGTTCGCTTCCAACGAAGCGTGGAGCGAGAGCGAGCTGGACGTCATACGAGAGAAGATGACCGAAGTCTACGACTTGTTCACCAGCCGGGTCACTCAGGGCCGCGACGGGATCGACCTGTCGAAGACCGCCGAGGGCCGGCTGTTTACGGGTCATCAAGCGGTCGCGCTCAAGATGGCCGACGCGATCGGCGGGCTCGATGACGCGGTGCTCGATCTGGCTGCGGACCTGAGCATGGACGACTTCGAGGTCGTGCACTACCCCGCGCCCAAAGGGCTCGAAGAGATGTTCGGCGAGATGTTCGGCGGTTTGTCTGCGCCCGGCGGGCTGACGCAAGGCATGGCTGGGAGCATCGCCGGGTCCTTCCCGATGCTCGCTGCGGCCCGCGAACTGATCGGCCCTGCGCACTGGGACGCGGTGGCGGCTTCGCTTGAGGCCACACTTCGGTTCCGCACGTCACCCGTTCAGCTCATCATGCCCCGCGTGCTGTTGTTCCGCTAAGTCCTCTGGCGGACACGGATCTGACGAGCCGCGAGAGTGAGGGAGCGGGCCTTGATACCTAAGGTTGCGCATCGCACGTCTTCATAACGAGCCCCTCGCGTGAGCGGGGGGGAAGGCACGCCTCAATAACAAGCCCTGAGTGTCAGCGAGGGGGCCTTGATAACTTAGATTGAGCACCACATGTCTCGATAACGAGCCCCTCGCGTAAGCGAGGGGGAATGCACGCCCCAATAACAAGCCCCGAATGTAAGCGAGGGCGTCTTTATAACTTCATTTGAGCCGCGCACTGCTCTAGTGCGTTGCTTTGACGGAGCATCAAAGGGCTTCGATGGAGCCGCGCGTTGCTTTGACGGAGTATCAAAGGGCTTTGATGGTTCCGCGCGCTGCTTTGACGGAGCATCAAAGGGCTTTGATGGAGCCGCGCGCTGCTTTGACGGAGCATCAAAGTGCTTTGATGGAGCCGCGCGTTGCTTTGATGGAGCATCAAAGGGCTTCAACGGAGCATCGAAAGCATGTA
>CAYUVO010000068.1:0-13792 GCA_964448185.1 uncultured Phycisphaeraceae bacterium | reverse complement strand
GCAAGCCCCCCCACCCCCGCAAGCTAAGCTCTTGATGTGACCCGCTCGACCCGTCCATCACTCCGCTTGATCGCCCTGAGCTGCATCCTGCTGCTCTCGCTTGTCGGGTTGGTTTCTGCGTGGAACGCCTCGCCCAACAACCCACGCGACGGCTGGTCGTGGATCAAGACCTCGCTGGGCATCACCGGCCCATCGCCCAGCGGCGACCGTGCCTTCCACGAACTCCGCACCGTTCGTTCCCGGCTCATCATCGACCCACAAGACCGAGCGCTCGATGCGCACGTCACTGTCCTGCTGCGACGAACGCGCTACGGGCTGTTCAAGCCGTGGCTTGAAACCAAAGACCTGCGATTCCTCGACCTCACAGGACAAGCTCACGACTGGAACACGGGCACCGCCAACCCCGATTGGCCCGCTCTGCTCCAAGCCGCACGCGCCCACCACCAGCAGGTCATCGCCAACACCACCAGCCCCAACGTCCAGACCTATCACCAACTGATCCTCGCAGCGATCGACACCGAGGTCGCGGGGGGCTACCCAGCTCGCCGAATCCTCTGGTCCGCACTCGCCCTCGATGCGATGTATGTCCTCGCTCACAGCTCGCTGATCGTTCTCTTGTTCCTGCTTGCTCGTCAGGCGTTCGTGGCCTCGCGCACCTATCACCGGGCGATGCGCAGCCGATGCATTCACTGCGGCTACGACGCCATCGACACCACCGGCCTCATCAACGTCTGCCCCGAGTGCGGCCAAGACCCACGATCTCAGAGCGTGCAATCACAGACCTCGTTGCCCGAATGAGACAGTTCTGTACGCTGAGAGACCCGCCATGCCAAACTCCTCCGACATCGCAGCTCAGAACCGCTTCGTGCTCATCGCTATCAGAATCTGCGCCATAGGAGTGGCCTGGATCGGCCTCTTCCCGATCCTCATCTCCATCACCATCGCCATCGCACAACGGGACTTTCTCGACGAGGACATCCTCATCCCGCTAATGATGGGCTTTGGCATCATCGGAATCGCTGTTCTCTTCTGGCTCATAGCCCCTTGGATCGCTCGCAAGGTCTTGCCCAACCCGCTCCGTGTGCTGTGCCCGAGTTGCGGGTTTGATCTTGCTGATGTCGTCAGCGATCGGTGCAACGAGTGCGGCCTCGCCCTGAGCGAAGAGTTCCGCACCGGCACCGTCCTCCAAGGCCCCGCTCAAGCACCCCCCGCCAAAGTCTTCGTGCTCCAAGGCACCATGACCGGCGTCGCTCGGCTCTTTACCGCCGTCGCCATCCTGCCCACCCTCATCTTTACTCTCACTTTCTTGATCCAAACCGTCGGCGCGTTCAACCATTCCTACAACGACTTCTTCGTCCACGCGGTCTTCATCCTGATGTCCACATTGGGCGTCTCAGCAAATCTGATGTGCCTCGTCCCGTGGGTCTTGCCACGCTGGACCGGACGAAGGCTCTGCCCCACGCTGCTCACCTCAGCCAAAGCCCCTCAAGAAACACTCATCAATCCCACTCGTTCGATCTCAGTTGGAGTTGCCCGGCTGTCCGCGGTGATTCTGCTCTTTCCCGCGACAGGATTCGCGGTTGGCTTCGGAATCGCATTCCTCGGGGAACAATCAAGCGGCTACCGCAACGAAGAAACCCTGGCCATCTTCAGCGGCTTCTCGTTCGTCGGCTTTCTGGGCATCGCCTTGTGCGCCATCCCTTGGCTATTCCCGAAGTTCGTCGGCGGGCTCCTCGTGCCACACATTCAGCCCACGCCGACCCTCCCAACAGCCACTCCCGACCTCACTTCGCCTTCCTCCGAAGACGCAAACACCTAACAAATCACAAGACAAATATAGGTATTCTTCCCCATTATCGATCAAAATATCCGCTGATGCTGGCACTCGCAAGTTCCTGGGGCATGGTTCTATAACACGTTGGCGTTCGGTCCATGCAGACCGACCGATGTGTGCTGATGAATGCTGACCCACTCACGCCGGGCGATTCGGGCTACCTGCCTGACCGCCCGGTTGTTTTTTTGCCCCTGTCACTCGCCCCAAGACCATCTCGTGGCACCAAGCTGGAAGCGATCGGGACAGATTCCCAATCATTCGAGCGGTTGAGCAGGGCATCTCGTCCGGGCTCATGAACGCCCTTTGAGCGGAATCCCGCGAGCGTTTACACTCGGCCCCTGATCGGGTCAACGGACCAGAATCGACTTTCCTCATGCAAAACCACGCCCACCAGCTTCCACCCGCCACAGACGACGAACGCACCTGGGCGCTCTTTATGCACCTCTCGCACATTGTCGCCATGATGACGGGCATCCCCATCGTCGCCCCGTTGATCCTATGGCAGGTCAAAAAAGACGGCTCCGAGTTCCTCGATGACCAAGGCAAAGAAGCCGTCAACTTCGAGATCTCCCTGCTGATCTGGGTGCTCGTGGCCGGGGTAGGGGGAGCCATCATCGGAGCGCTCACATGCGGCGTCGGATTCATCCTCTGGGCACTGCCATGGGTTCTGGGCGTCGTGGGCACCATCATGGGCACCGTGGCCTCGACCAAGGGACAGTACTTCCGCTACCCCATGTGCTGGCGTTTCATCCAGTAAGCCCTACACTGATTCCCCTATGGGGTTACTGAGCACCAAGCATCTCCGCAAGAGCTACACGGGCCGCGTGGTCGTGGACGACGTCTGCTTTCATGTCGAGCCCGCCGAGATCGTCGGTCTGCTCGGTCGCAACGGAGCGGGCAAGACCACCTGCTTTCGCATGACCGTGGGCATGATCGAGCCCGATGGCGGATCGGTCCTCTTTGCGGGTCAGGATGTCTCCCGCCTGCCCATGTTCAAACGAGCACGCCTGGGCATGGGATACCTCAGCCAAGAGCCGAGCATCTTCACAAGGCTCAGTTGCGAACAGAATCTGCTGGCCATCCTCGAAACCCTCGGCATGCCCCGCCGCCAACGCAAGCTCAAAGCCGCCGAACTCCTCCAACGCTTCGGGCTGAGCCACAAAGCCAAAGACCCCGCGCGCACCTGCTCGGGCGGCGAACGACGCAAGCTCGAAATCGCAAGATCTCTCGTCACCGAACCAAGCCTCATCCTCATGGACGAGCCCTTTAGCGGCGTCGATCCCATCGCGGTCGAAGACCTCCAGGCCGAGATCCGCAGACTCGCCGATACCGGCATCGCCTTTCTCATCACCGACCACAACGTCCAACAAACCCTCCGCGTCTGCGACCGGGCCTACATCCTCGATTCGGGCAAGGTCTTCGCTGAGGGCACGCCCAAAGAGCTCATCAACGACGAGATGGTCCGCAACGTCTATCTCGGCTCGCTGTTCAGAGGCGACGAGTTCGACCATCTGCCCGAACGCCCCGCCAAGCCCGTCTCCAAATCCACATCCGATTCGGAGATCAAATCCACATGATGCGTGTGCCTGCTGCAACTCTCTCGCTCGCTAGCGTCGTGATGTTCACCGCGATCGGCTGCGTCGAACGGCGACTGAGCATCACCTCCGAACCCTCGGGCGCACTCGTCACGCTGGGCGATAACGAGGTCGGCAGAACACCCCTCGAAACCACCTTCAAGTTTCACGGCAAGTACGACGTGCTCGTCACCCTCGACGGCTACGAACCCCTACGAACCATCTCCAAAGCAAGCGCCCCCATCTACGAATACCCCGGACCCGACCTCATCGCAGAGATCATCCCCCTGACCTTCCGCAACACCCAGCACTGGCACTACGTCCTCGAACCTCGGCTCGAAGATTCGCTCCCCAAGCCCGAGCTTGAAGCGGGCATGATTGATCGGGCGCTCCAACTCCGCGAACAGCTCGCGCAAACGAAGCCCCCGCCGCCGCCCGAGCGCCCTTGGCTCGAAGGTAACCAGAGCCCACTCGCCGAATCTGAATCGGCAGAGCAGATCGAAACAACTCAACAAGAGGTATCGCCAACAAGCGAGCCCTCCACTCCACCAACTCAACCTGCCCCCATGGGCACCATGACGCCGGTTCCCCCTCGAAACTAAACTACCGGACTCGCGCAGGCGTACCCATCACCGTCTGGCCTTCGCTCACCGGCTTGGTCACCACAGCGCCCGCTCCGACCGTGGCCCGCGGCCCCACCGTGATCCCAGGCAAAATCACCGCGCCGCCCCCGATCAGTGCGTCCGCTCCGACTTTGGCTCCGCCGCCGAGCATCGCCATCGGCGCGATGTGGGCATTGGTCCCGACCTGCACGTCGTGTTCGACGATCGCTCCGGTGTTGATGATGACGTGGTCCGCCACGAACGCGCACGGGTTGACGACAGCACTCGCACCGACGACCACGCCCGCGCCGATCGTCGCAGCGGGCGACACCCACGCGGCGGGATGCACCACTGTGGCTGCGCGCCCGGCGGCATCGGACGAGAAATCCGCGATGGCGTCGAGCAACGCTCGTCGCTGTTCGAGCCCGCCCAGAGCCAGGAGCCACCACCGGTCTTCGAGGTGGTTGAAGGCTCCCTCAGCCGAGAGCCCCCCGAGCCGAGGCACGCTCATGGGAGCGTCACTCGCGGGAGGTCGCAGGTTGTCATCGAGCAGCCCAATGGGCACCCAGCCCGCGAGGCGAGCGATCTCGGCCACCACGCACGCATGCCCACCCCCGCCCAACAGCACCACGCTCCGATTCTTGTTCATGCTCTGATTCTAGTGCGCCATTCCCACGTTCGTTTCGGGCCTGCCCCGACCGCGAAGGGCTAAACTTCACCATGGAACCGATCCGCGTAGGGCACGTCGGATATCTCAACGCTTGGCCCTTAGTCGAAGGGCTCGATCGCCATGAACACCTGAGCCTCATCCCCGCCATCCCGGCTGATCTCGTGGGCATGCTCACCTCGGGCGAGGTCGATGTCGCTCTGGTGTCAACCGCTGATCTTGTGCGCACACCCGAGCCCATCGCGGTGCTCAGGGGCGGCATGATCGCGAGCGACGGGCCGACGACGACTGTCAAGCTCATAAGCCGCGTGCCCATTGAGCGCATCACCACCATCCATGCCGATATCGAGAGCCACACCTCGGTAGCTCTGTGCCGGTTGCTGCTTGCCGAGCGCACGCTCACGAAGGTAACCATCGAACCCTTCCGCGTTGATGGCGTCACCTGGCCCGAGGCGGTGCTGATGATCGGTGATAAGGTCATCACCACGCCGCTGCCCGAGGGTGTTTACACGCATCAACTCGATCTCGGCGCTGCGTGGTTCGATCTCACGAAGCTGCCGATGGTCTACGCCGTGTGGGCGTGTCTGGCCGAACGGTGCGACGAACCATGGGTCCGCGTCGCAGCATCCCTGCTCGATCATCAGCGTCGCCACAACGCCACCCGGCTTGCACTGCTTGCTGCTCGCCGCGCCGCCGACCACGGCTGGCCCACCACTACCGCCATCACCTACTTCACCGAGCACATGTGCTACGATCTCGATGAACGAGCCGCCCGAGGGCTGACCGAGTTTGTCCGTCGCGGTGCGCGTGCAGGCGTGCTTCCCGAGAACCCGGTTCGATGGGTTGATTCGTTCGCGTGTGCGCACGGGCGAGCGGAAGCCTGACGCGGTGCCCCGGCTCTCAACGGTTCGTGTCGAAGCCCTCGGCGAGTTGATAGATCAACTCCGATTCTCTGCGCCAACAGCGGCTGTCAAGCACCTCGAACGAGCCGAGGCGCTCGCACTCGAACTCGATCCCGAGCAGAACTACCCGCTCGAATGGGTGTTGTTTCGGCTGACCGATTACCGTTCGAGCGAGGCAGAGGGATTGGTCACGGGCGGCGCGCTGCTGAGTGATCTGTCCGCGATCGTCGAACGCCTGTGTTCATATGCCAAGCTGACCATCTCTGACCTGCCCGAACATTTCCTGCTCGACGAGTTGTGCGCGCGCTGGCGGGTCAGCACCAAGACCATCGCGCGGTGGCGCCGCCAGGGGCTCGTCGCACGAAGGGTCACTACGCCCGAGTCTTCCAAGGTGCAACTGGCATTTACTCTCGATATGGTCGAACACTTCGAGCAAACACACGCTGAACGAATCAAAGACGCGGGCAACTTCTCGCGGCTCTCCGATGACGAACTCCTGCACATCCTCGGCCGCATCGAACGGTATCAACACTCTCTCGGCTGGAACAGATCACAGGCCATCGACCGCATGGCTCAACGGACCGGGCGGTCGCGCGAAGCACTCCGGCTCACCGTGGTCAAAGACCAACGACACTCCGAACCTGAGCGTGCGAAAGATGTTGCTCTGTTCGAAGCGTGGAGATCTGGCAGGAGCTCTCGCAAGATCGGCGAACAGTTCTCGCTCCCCGCGAGCACGGTACAAAGCCGGGTGCTCACTGAACGCTCGGGCATACTTGTGTCCCTCAAACCGAGATTGGCGCCCACGCTCAGCCAACTCGCCTCACTCGATGATCTTGAATCCCTGCTCGAACCCGAAGCGGCGCGCACAGGACTTGTCGCAACCAGTCCCACGCGGCTCGCCGATCTCCTTGTGCAGATGAATAAACGAGTCGTCCCTGTGGGCGCACACGAACAGGTCCTCGCACGCGCGATGGCCGCTCTGCGCGTCCGTGTGCATACCAACATCTGCGCTCTCGGATCAACCTCGCCAAGAGTATCAACGCTCGACGCCATCGAAACAGACCTGCGCTGGGCGAGCCGGCTCAAAGCCACACTGGCCCAACCGATGCTCTGGGTCAGCGGCGCACAGATGCGCGAAGTCATCGGTGGCGCTGGCGACCGCATGCCCACCAACGAATGGCTCTCGCTGATCCGAACGGTGCTCGACGCGATGTCGTCGGGGCTTGACCGCTGGGACCCGTGGTCAAAGGGTCGGCCCGCGGGCGCTGTGAGCCTCGCGGTCGGACGCGCGGCCACTCGCTGGCTTACAGAACATCCCCAAGCACACCGCGAGACCTCGGCCAAACGCATCATCGCGCCCGATGCAACCATCAACGACTGGACGAGATCGCTCGATCCCTGGCAGGCTTGGCTCGAACTGCCATTTGCCTGCTCGGAGCAGCTCTGTTCTGATCCACTCATTCAGGCCCGCTACGGGCTTGCGGGGAACGCGCCGCTCACCGCTGCCCAGCTTGCTGTCCTTCGCACGACCACCGCGAGCAGCATCGAACGCTCGATCCGTAGTCTGCTTGTGCGCACCAACAAGGCGATAGAAACAACGATCGGCCAAGCCGATGCGCATCGTTGAACAAGTAGTGGAGTTGTGCGTGTCAGCGGGGCGCGACGACGAAGGAACCCAGCGTGCCGTCTTTGAACGAGACGAACCGAACCGAGCCGTCGAGCGTGGCGATGTTCCCGCCGCTGTGGGTGTTGTGCCACGAGGCATCGAACCGTTGGTTTGGAGCGACGTCTTGAGTGGCGTAATACCAGACGGGGTCGCCGAACAACAGCACCCGCGAGGGTGCCTGTGAAACCTCGGCGTCTCTCAGTGGACGCGAAGACTTGCCCGGATCAGACAAGCTGATATCGAGCAGGAACTCGTTGGCGCGGTAGCTGTTGCCGTAGGCTTCAAAGCAGCTTCGGCCCTGGAGCACGCTGAGCGAAGAAGCTTCCTCGGTCTCAAGCGTCGCCAGCCCCGCGTCTTCGGGGCAGTGGTACAGCGATGTTGATCCGGTGCCCCCTTGGGTGCGTTCATTCTCGTGCAGATATTCCGTCAGCGGCCTCGCTTCATCAGCGACCGGACGACCCGACGACCCACCCAAGAACCGCACCCCGGCATACCGCCAATGAGGATCAACCTCAGCGCCAGGGAACATGCCCTGATCGTTGAGATACGAATGCCACCCAATGCCGATCTGACGAACGTTGTTCATGCACAGCGTGCGTGCCGCTTCTCGACGCGCCTGAACCAGCACCGGCAACAACACAGCAAGCAAGATCGCGATAATCGCGAGGCTCACTATCAACTCAAGCAATGAGAAAGCATGTCGTGTGGTCCGCATGACAGCCACAGCATACTGCGCCTAGACCGATCGCTCAGCATCCGTTTCTCAAAGTCATTATATTTTAGTGCTTTGTTGTGGATAAAACGGGGAAAGGAATCCCCGAACGCTCTCAGGTCTTCACGGATGCGATCATCGCCACCGCCACCGGCACCAGCGATATCGCGGGCAAAAACGCCCCCAGGGCGGGGGGAATCCCCGCGATGACCGCTGTAGAACCGATCACACCACCGATCAGAGCGATCATCGCGACCGGCGCAGCCTTGAGCGATCGCACGAGCAGGTTACCGGGCATTCGGGTCATAAAGAACGGCAGCGTGATCGCCAACGCCAACAGATTGCACAGCATCGACGACACCCGGCCCCACCGGATGCGTTCGAGCCGGTTCCTCGCAGCGCGTGCATGCGGGTCGTTGACTCCGAGATCGTCGTACACGCGGATCATCTGTCCGATCTGTCGCCACGCGAGGCTCTGGCTGTAGCCCGCGTATCGGCGGACCTTGAGCTCGATGGGATCGAGATTGGTTTCGATTCGAGTCATCACGACTTGGGGGTCGGACTGGTCGATCCGTGAATGCGCCATGCCGTCGCGTAGATCCCACCCGCCGTCGCGCCAACTCGCCGACGACGCATCGATCCGGCGCAGCCCACGTCCATCGGCGCCCCGCACCCACACGGACAGATTCTCGAGCCGCTCTGCATCGGGATCGAACGAGGCCGCGTACCACACTTTGCCCAACGAGTCAGCCGTCAACGGCAGCGCTGATGCGGCGAGTTGGTGTCGGCCCGCTTCACCCGGATCACGGGTCAGCAGCGGCGCGATCCTCGGCAGCACCACCTCCTGATTGATGATCTGCAACGCGGTCAACCCCAACGCAACAATGAAGATCGGTCGCGCAAGTCGAACAAGACTCTGCCCACCCGCGAGCACCGCCACCAGTTCGCGATGACGCACGAGCTGCGCACAGGTAAAGCCCATCGCCCCCACCATCACCAGCCCGATCATGTAGTTGAAGAGCTGCAACAGCCGGGGCCACCACAGATCGGCGATCAAAAACACCGTCATCATTCCGACCCGAAGATCACTCGGCTCCTCGCCCGCGTGATTCTGTGCCGCCAGCTCCGTCGCGTGGCGAACGAACCGGTTGATATTGAGCGAGACGTCGATCGTCACGACAAACCCGCCGAGAATCACCAGCAGCAGCACCGCGTTGAGCAGGTACTGCCTCGCGATATACCGATCAAGCAGCGTCATAGACCCCCCTCCCATCCAAGTCCTCTGTCGGGCACCACGCCCGGAGCGGCGCGGCGCATCGACCATCGGCTCACCCACACCGCCATCACCACGCCCACGAGCGCGCCCACCACCACATCACTCAGCGTGTGCGCCGATGCAACGATCCGGCTCAATGCGCACAGCCCCGCAAGCGACAGCACCAAGCCACGCTGAGTCGGTGCGACCAACGCCATCGCAACAGCACCCGCAAACGCGACCGCTGCGTGCGAACTGGGCATGCCGAGATTCGAGCTGTCACGCAACGCCCCGAGCACCGGCTTGAACACATACATCTGTTCGATGAACTCACCCTCGATAAGCCGCGTCGGACGCTCGCGACCGATTATCAGCTTGAGCACCTCTGCCACAGCACCCGCGAGCACCACCGACCCCGCGACCGCTATTGCGCGCGCACCCGGATCACGCTGATGGCCGAGCGCGGGTCGTAGTCCAAGCCCGACTGGCGCTCGATCATGCAGATAGAGCCCCATCGCAACAACAAGCCACACCCAGAGCGTGCCCATGAGCCACACGAGCCGGTACAGCCCGCTCTCTTCCATCTCGCTCAAGTGTGCCTTGGTCACCGCAAGGGCATCGAACACAGGGCGATCGAGCACGTGCGCCAGCACGATCAGGGCGGCTCCGGGCAGCAAGCCACCAACGATCCACCGCGTCCATCGCCTGCGACGACGGGCAGCGAACGGTCCTTTTTGATGGAGTAGTGTCTTGGGCACGTGTTCGCTCATGGCGGGTCTGCTTGCTCGGCCTTAAAGCCCGGAAAGCCTGTAAACCCATACCCAAGATAGGCATCTCGGCCTCGCTTGCGTTCGCCCTCCAACGGCCCGATAGGGACGACCCGCTCAAAGGCCTCTTGCCACTGTTCAATGAAGGCCCCGACCATCAGAGCCGGTCGGCCTCGGAGAGTCTCGATCACCGCTGGTAAGCGCAGATCGGTGTGGTCCCATTCATCGTATTGAGTCCGCCTACCCCCGAGCAGGCTGCTCGCGGAATACGTTGTCGGTTGATCAGACAGATAGAACGCGAGCTGACTCGCGCGGCCATACTGCTGAGCAATGACAAACGGCTCAAGTCCGGTTTCGATTTCGATCGCTTCGATCAGCCTTTGGGCGTGTGCTGCGCGCACGTCCGCCTCGGTCATCCGAGCGACCACACGATCCGCTGGATGTTGATCCCCGGACCAAGGAACAACCGCGAGCAGATCGAGCCGAAGCATGAGAAGGCCCGCGATGATGCCATACCCGAGCGTCCAGTCCCACGCGATCTGTGCGAGCGATTCGGGTCGCTTGCGAATGATCCCCGCTCGGGGTCGATCGCTCGGATCGAGTGCGAGCCACACGCGGGTGCGTTCTTGCAGGTCGTCCTGAGATCGCACGATCCTGGCTGCTGCGAGCGGGATCAGTGTGATGTACCCGGCCACGGGCCAGTTGCCCTCGATCTGTGTGAACAACGAGAGCACCGCGTACCCGACCAGCACCGGCAGAGCAGCCCACACGCAGTACCACCGATCTGCGCGCGCAGACAGTGGATCTGGTGATTCACTCTGAGCACCAGCCTGATTGCCGAGTTTCCCCCTCATCGACATCATCGACATCACGCACACCACCAGCATCGGCCCGACCACCCCCACTTGCACCCCGATGAACTCAAGCGGGCCTACGAGATCAATCGTGCGCTGAGAGTCTGCCGAGATCTGATCGCCCCCGGGCAGCCCCGCATGCCCAAACAAATGGCGTACCGTCGCCCAGTCGTGCTGTGCGTTCCATATCGCAACAGGCACCAACCCCGCCAAAGCAATCACGCACGAGCCCAGAGCCCAGAGCCACCATCGCGGCGCAAGGCGGTGCGTCGAACGCCCCGTCGCTGCAAACACCAGCAGCCCCGGCACCAACAGCACAATGGTGTACTTGAACAAGAACCCGATTGCGAGCGCGGCCCCGAGCACAAGCCACGAGACCCGACCGCTGCGCCGAAAGCTCACTAACCCCGCCCACGCAGCAACCGCCCAGCACGCCAGGTACGGCCCGTCGATCGTCATCAGCATCGACACCGCCTGGAAGATCGGGATCAAACACACGATCGCAGCGGCAAGAAAGCCCACCCGGCCATCATGGGTGATCGACCGCGCCATCCCCGACACACACAGCGCAGTGACCGCGGACGCAAGGGCCGCCGGTGTGCGAATGGCGGCTTCACTCGTGCCCATGACTTCGGTAGCAAGCCGGATCAACCACGCCACACCCGGGCCTTTGGAGTAGTACGACCATTCAAGATGGCGTGACCATTCCCAGTAGTGCGCTTCATCTTCGACGAGTGTGTAGGCACCGAAGAACCAGGCGTAGACGAGTCTCGCTATGAGCACCGCAGCGATCAGCGTCAGAGTGGCCGCCCAAGGACGAGCCCAATGCATGTAGCTTCGGCGTGTCGGGGAGTTGTTCAACTCAGTGCTTCCGGAGCCGGGAGTAGGCGTAGAGGGCGTAGGCTGCGGGCACGAAAACCCCCGACCAGAGGAGCACGAGCCCGATCGCGCCTTGATCGTGCGTGGCTTGTTGGCCCGCGCTGATGACAATGATCGAGCCGAGCGCCGGGAAGAAGCTCCACAGGTACACCGTCAGCGGCGTGGCTTCACGCAGACGCAGCGCGGTGATCGAACCCGTCAGCACCATCACAAAGGCTGCGAGCGCCATCGCCATCCGCTCGTGGCGTTTGCTGAGGATCTCGCGTTCGAGCCGACCGAGTCGCTTTCGCAGTTCGACGACAGGACCAATCAAAAACAGATCGGGATCTTCAACATCGACACTCGGCGAGGCTCGTTCGAGGAGCTGATCCGCGTTGAGCTTGAGCAGCTCCGACAACGGATCGCGTGTGGGCCTGATGTTCTTGAGAATGCGTCGTTCTCGTTGGCCAACGACCTCGGTATCGTCGGCGCCTCGGCTCGTCACGTCGTCGAGCCGAAGGTTCATGGTCAGATCAATGCCCTGATCGGTCGTCCGCAGCTCGGTATACAACCACGCGGCCTTTGCCCGAAGCTCGGTGAGCGATTGCTCGGGGCCGCGGCGCTCGTCGATCACGACCGCGTCTTCGCCCTCGACCGGGTCCAGCCGCCACATCAGCTCGCGCGGGTCCCAGTGCATCCCCGACGCACGGATCACCAACGGCTCGCCGCCGCGAACAACCCTCACACGCTGCGCACGCCCGAGTTCCTGTGCGATGTGCTCGGTCGTAGCTCTCTCAGCGAGATGGTGCGCCAGATCCCGGCTGCGCGTGCGGATAAAGCTCATCCGATCGGGATTCGCCCGCAGGCTTGCGAGCTCTCCAAACGTCAGAAACTTGGGATCGTCCTCGAATGCGTTGGGCACTTCGAGGGGAACCGGGTTGAGTTCATCGAACAGCACGAGTCCTTCAGAGCCGCGCACCCCGACGCCGTGCCTTGGATAGACCCATGCGGTGGTGCCCTCGGTGCCGTCTTCTCGCGGACCTTGAATCAGCAGCACCGGGGCCTGCTCAACGATCACCTCGTTACGAATCTGCCCCTCGCGGGTCGTCTCGATAAACACCACCCCGGTCAGCTCCAACCAGCCGATCGCACCCGTCGCAGCAACCTTTGGGTCCGACGCCGGATCGAGCACCTTGACCGAATCCGCGTGCAGGTGCATCCCGCCCACCGTCAACGGCTCGCCCCTGCGAATCGCCCCGACCATCAGCTTGGTCATGTCCTGCGTGATGAGCTGTTCCATCGACCGCAAAAACCGAGGGATGATCTGTTCATTGAGCACGCCCATCATGCCCGCGAGGACGAGACCAGATGCAAGAGCCGGGACCAAGATCGAGCGATGGCTCACGCCCCCCGCATGGGCTGCGATTGTCTCGTTGTCCTGGCTCATGCGGTGGTAGGCGAGCGTCGCTGCAAACCCGGCGGCGAACGGGACCGCATAGGCGAGCATCGGAGGCACCGCGAGGAGCATGAACTTGAGCATCTCCGCCGGGCCCAGCTTGCCCTCAGCCAGAGGCTTGATCCCCGCAGCAAACGCGATCACCGCGACCAAGATCGCAGCGGTCAGCACCAGCAGCCGCCAGAGATCGGCGGTGACGTAGGCCCAGAGTGTGCGTGGCGAATGCATCAGACGCGATGATAGAGACTGCCCACGGGTAGTGGAGCACACCCGCGCATAGAAAAGGCCCCGCGACGGGGTACATCGCGGGGCCCGGACCAGAGAGATCGGATGGTCAATTTCTTATTCTGGTGGCTTGCAGCGCCGCGTGTCTCAGCTCTGCCAACCCCCGCTGCGTTTCCTGCTGAGGCCCACTGGCGACCTCGTGTACTCTGCATATACATACGGATTCAACGCCTCTTCTGTTCACCCTATTCTTCAAAAATATTCTTGACATGCCTTCACCGCCTCCCAACACCACATATCAGACCAACATCGGCATCGAGGGAAAATCTGAACATGAACGCCCATCGCTCAATCTGTGCGCTCCACCAATCCGCCGATGGGTGCTCATCGTGGGCGGCATTGCTCTGTTCATCTTCTTGC
>CAYUVO010000067.1:0-13903 GCA_964448185.1 uncultured Phycisphaeraceae bacterium | reverse complement strand
CGGGATACTCGCGGAGGGGCCGCCTCTGGACGTGTATCTCGGCGTGCTTACGTCGGGGTTCGAGTTGGCGCTGCGTATTTCGACGCCGGTGACTGCTACGAGCATGCTGTTGCTGCTGGCGATGGGCTTTGTGATGAAGACCATGCCGCAGATCAACATTCTCTCGGTGGGCTTCGCGATGAAGATCGTGGTGGGGCTTGTTGCAATCATTGTCGGCTTGCTGGTCATTGCCGACGCGGGCCAGGAGCACATGATCGAGGCGTTCGATGCGTTGCTCGGCTGGATGGATTCGCTGAGCATCTCGAATGGAGCACCCCGTGGCTGATGACATGGGTGAAAAATCCGAAGATCCGACCTTCAAGAAACTCTCGGACGCGCGCGGCAAAGGCCAGGTCGCCAAGAGCCAGGACCTGTCGGGCGCGATCATCCTGCTCGCTGCGATCGGCATCTTTGCAGTCCTCGGCCCGATGCTCGCCCAACGGATGATGAGTGTGACTCGTGGCGGGCTCGAATCATTCGCGTCCGCTGACTCGATCGAACTCGCTGCCGTCGAGGGAATGATCCGTGATCTGGGACGCAACGCGGTGTTCGCGACCGCCCCGGTGATGGTGCTGATGTTCCTCGCAGCAGCGCTCGCCAACGTCAGCCAGATCGGGTTCCTTTTTTCTACCAAAGCTCTTGAACTCAAGCTCAGCAAGCTCAACCCCATCGAGGGAACCAAGAAGCTCTTTAGCAAGCGGAGCCTCTTCAAAACCGGGATCAACCTCGTCAAGCTTGTCGTCATGGTCGTCGTCAGCGTGCTCGTGCTCACGACTCAGGCCGACCGCGTGCTCTCGATGCCCGCGATGACCGTGCTTGCGGGCACGCTCGAGATGCTCCAACTGCTTGCCGAGCTCGCCATCGTGCTGGTTTTGCTGCTGCTGGCGATGGGCATGATCGACCTGATCTTTCAGAAGTGGCAGCACAAACAGGACCTGCGGATGACCAAGCACGAGGTCAAGGAAGAACGCCGAACGATGGAGGGCGATCCGCAGATCAAGGGTCGTCGGGCGCGGATGATGCAGGAGATCGCCTCTCAGCGTGCGCAGGTCGAAGTCCCCAAAGCCGACGTGATCGTCACCAACCCCACGCACTATTCGGTTGCGTTGCGGTACGACTCGCAGAGCATGCGTGCGCCGCGAGTCGTCGCCAAGGGAGTCGATCACTTGGCGCTGCGTATCCGGCACATCGCCCGCACCCACGGCGTGGCCATCGTCGAACGCCCGCCGCTTGCGCGCGGGCTCTATTTCGGCGTCGATGTCGGCCGCGAGGTACCCGCGGAGTTTTATGAAGCGATCGCCGAGGTGCTCGCGTTTGTGTATCGACTCGAACAAGACGCTCGGGGCGAATCTGAGAATATTCCCGAGCCCGAATCGCAACCCGTGACCGGCGCAGCGTAAATCAAAGCAAAGGATCCCCGCAGCAGTGGCATCGTCACCATCACAACCCGCCCCCCCAACCGGCTCAGGATTCCCCGCGTGGATCCTCAAGCTGCGCCATCACCGCGACCTGATCGTTCCGCTTGGGTTTGTGATGTTGCTCGGCGTGATTCTTGTGCCGCTGCCGCCGGTGGTGCTCGACCTGCTTATCAGCCTCAACATCGCGCTCAGCGTGATCGTGCTGTTGACGACGATCTACATGAGGCGGACCCTCGAGTTCAGCGTGTTCCCGTCTCTGCTCCTGGCGACGACCATGTTCCGCCTCGTGCTCAACATCGCCTCGACGCGGCTCATCCTCTCCGCCGATGCTTCAACGCCCGAAGAAGCCCTCAACGTCGCGGGCAAGGTCATCAGCGCGTTCGGTGATTTCGTCGCGGGCGACTCGCTCTTTGTCGGGGCCGTCATTGCCACCATTCTGCTCATCGTGCAGTTCATAGTCATCACCAAGGGCGCGACACGGGTCAGCGAAGTCGCGGCACGCTTCACCCTCGATGCGATGCCCGGCAAGCAAATGGCGATCGACTCCGACCTCAACGCCGGGCTCATCGACGAAACTGAAGCACGCAACCGCCGCGAAGAGATCCGTCAAGAAGCCGACTTCTTCGGAGCGATGGACGGCTCAAGCAAGTTCGTCCGAGGCGACGCCATCGCAGGCATCCTCATCCTCATCATCAACATCATCGGCGGGTTCGCGGTCGGCATGTTCGTCAAGGGCTGGCCCGCCGGTCAGACCGCAGAGGTGTTCACCAAGCTGACCATCGGTGATGGTCTGACCAGCCAGATCCCCAGCTTCATCATCTCCATCGCAGCGGCGCTCATCGTCACCCGCTCGGGCAGCAAAGAAAACCTCGGCGAAGAGTTCGCTGTCCAGCTCACCAGCCAGCCCCGTGGCATGATAATCACCGCCGGGTTCCTGGCCACGCTCTCGCTCACGCCCCTGCCCACCATTCCCCTCCTGGGCACCGCGATTGTGATCGGCGGTATTGCTTTCAATATTATCCGCACCGGTAAACGCGAAGTCTCACAGTCGACCGCCCAGCAAGCCGCCGATGCACAGACTCCCGACGCCCCGCCCCCCATCGAAACCCTCCTCAAAGTCGACACCCTCGAACTCGAAGTCGGTTACGGCCTCGTGCCCCTCATCGACAAAGGCCAAGGCGGCGACCTGCTCGAACGCATCAACGCCATCCGCCGTCAGCTCGCGGTCGAGCTCGGGCTCGTCATGCCCCCCGTCCGCATCCGCGACAACATGCAGCTCGGGTCCAACGAATACCGTGTCAAAGTCCGCGGCGCAGAGATCGCCCGCTCGCAGGTCTACCCCGAACTGCTCATGGCCATGGACCCGGGCATCGCCACGGGCACGCTCGAAGGCGAACCCGCCACCGAGCCCGCGTTCGGACTCGACGCCACCTGGATCAATCCCCAGCTCCGCCAACGCGCAGAGACCATGAACTACACCGTCGTCGATCCCACCAGCGTCATCGCGACGCATCTCACTGAACTCGTCAAAACCCACGCAAGCGAGCTGCTCACACGCGAGGAAGTCAACAACCTCATCGAGGGCCTCAAAACCCGAGCGCCCAAGCTCTGCGAGGAAGCCATCCCCGCGATCGTCAAGCCCTCGGATCTTCAGCGGGTGCTCCACAACCTGCTCCGCGAGCGCGTCGCGATCCGCGACATGGAAACCATTGTCGAGACGCTCGCCGACTGGGCACCCCGCAGCAAGGACATGGACATCCTCACCGAGTATTCACGCAACGCCCTGCGCCGATCCATCTGCGAGCAGTACGCGATCACCGAGGACGGCGTCAGCCGACTGGTCTGCGTCACGCTCGATCCTTCCTTCGAGGATCAGGTCTCGGCGTACATCGACCGAGGGGCCAGCGGCACGACCGTCTCCATGCCCGCGCGAGTCGCTGCCGAACTCGCGGGTCAGGTGGCAAAAGCTCTCAAGCCGTTGCTCGATGGCGGGCATGCTCCGTTGGTGCTTGCATCGCCACAGGTCCGTGGCCCGGTCTGGCAGATGCTCGAGCCGCACATCAAGGGCGTCGCGGTGCTCGGCTATAACGAGATCATCTCGGGAGTCGAGATCGAATCCGTCGGGCTCGTCACGCTCGAAACAGATACGGCCGCGGCATGAACTTTCCCCACGCCCTTTCCCAAAGCCACTGGCGAACATCGCAGAGAGTCGCTACCTTGAACGCTCACTTCTTTCATCGGGTTCGAGGCCAAGGACGGCGTAGATGAACCTCAAGACCTTTCGTGGCAACTCAATGGCGCAAGCGCTCGCCGAGGTCAAAAAAGACCTCGGACGCGACGCAGTCATTCTCCATACCAGAACCCTCCGCGTCGGCGGCGTGCTCGGCGTCGGTGCCAAGGCGATCGTCGAGATCACCGCATCCGATGCCGATCCCTCGCTCACCTCGCCCCGTCCCAAGCCTCGCCCGAGAACGCGAGTTCCTGCGACGAGGCTCCCTGCGACCATTCCCGCGCCGATGCCTGCTTCAGTCTCCGAAGCGGTACTCGATCGAGCCGGCGAGTTCGTCGCGGGTTCGCCTTGGGATTCACAGCCCAACAAGCCCGCACAACGAGTCGCCCATCCTGCGAATCCCGTCAAGATTGACCTGACCACTGCGCCGACCCGTCCATCGCCAGCCCCGCAGCCTGTGGTCGCCTCCCCCCTCCAGCCCCCCCTCCCAACCGCCCTCCCCCTCCCAACCGTTCGGCTTCACCCGAGCACCTCCCTCGAAAGCGAGCTCGGGCAGATCAAGTCCATGCTCGGACACGTCATGCGGTCCACACGCACCGGCGCAATCGATATCGGGGCCATGCCCACCGCGCTGCTCGGGGCGTACACCTCGATGATCGAGCAGGAAATCCCCGACGCGATCGCTGAAACCATCCTCGGCGAGGTCCGCGAGCAGCTTCAACCCGACGAACTCGCTTCGCCCGAGCTAGTACGCCAGACCGTGCTCCGACGCATCGCCTCACGGATTCCGGTCTGCGAGCAGTGGCCGCCCGCACGAAGCGCCGATCGCCCGGCGGTCGTTGCGCTCGTCGGCCCCACCGGCGTGGGCAAGACCACCACCCTCGCCAAGCTCGCTGCCGGGCTCCGGCTTCGGCGCGGCATGCGAGTCGGACTCGTCACCTGTGACACCTACCGCATCGCAGCCGTCGAGCAACTGCGGACGTATGCCGAGATCATCGGCGTGCCGTTGAAGGTCGCACTCTCGCCCGAAGAACTCGGCGATTGCCTCGCGTCATTGGGTGATTGCGATCTTGTGCTCGTGGATACCGCGGGCCGAAGCCAGCACGACGCCGATCGACTCGCCGAGCTGCGACGCCTCATCGAGGTCGCCCGTCCCGACCAGACCCACCTCGTACTTTCCGCAGCCTCAAGCCCGGGCGTGCTCAAACGAGCGTGCGAGAAGTTTGCGGTCCTCGGCCCCGATCGCCTCTTGCTCACCAAGGTGGACGAAGCAGTGGGGCTCGGCCCAGTGCTCGACATACTCGACCGCACCCGGCTGCCCATGGGCTTTGTCTCGACGGGGCAGGAAGTCCCCGACCACATCGAGCGGGTGCGCAGCGATCGCATGGCCCGGCGGATCATGGGCGCTGTCGTGCCCCGCGAAATGGACGATCAGCCACGACCTGAACAAGCGGCATCAATCCATGAGACGGTCGCTGGAGGAACGGTGCGGTGACCGCTCTGGCTCCAAACCCGTCCGCGAGCGACCACTCTGGGGGCGATCAGGCCGCGAGGCTTCGCAAGCTCTTTGCGGGTGAGCCCTCATCATCAACATCGCAGCTGCAGCAACCATCGCCGCCGGTGAGCCTCACTCCCGTTCCCGTTGGGCCCACAGCTCCCATGCTGACCATCGCCTCGGGCAAGGGGGGGGTCGGCAAGACCTCGCTTGCGGTCAACCTCTCGATCGCGCTCGCTCAGCTCGGGTGCAGGCCAACCTTACTCGACGCCGATATCGGTACCGCCAACGCCGACGTGCTCTGTGGCATCAATCCACGAGCACGCCTCGACTCCCTGCTCAACCAGCAACGAACCTCATCGGCAAGCCAGATCGCACTCGAAGCGCCCGGCGGGTTCTTGCTGCTGCCCGGGGCGGTCGGGCTGACTCGGCTCGGGCATCTCAGCGACGCCGACCGCGACCGCGTGCTTCGGGAACTCGTCAAGGTCGAGTCTCGCACGGATCTGTTCCTGATCGACGCTGGCGCTGGAGTCGGCCCGGACGTGCAGACCTTTGTTGAGGCTTCCGACGCGGTCATTCTCGTGGTCACGCCCGAACCCACCGCGATCGCCGATGCCTACGCACTGGTTAAAAGTGTGTGGGCTCGCAGGCGGGCAGCTCAACGCGCCTCGTCCGAGCCACGCGCAGACTCAGGGTCCAGATGGTGGGTCGTGGTCAACGCTGCAGCCCATGAATCCGAGGCTCTGGCGACGCATCACAAACTCGCTTCGTGCGCACAACGGTTCCTCGGCGAGCATCTCTCGCTGCTCGGCTGGGTGCATAGCGATCGCCGCGTAGCGCAAGCCGTGCGCAGGCGTCGGCCGTTCATGCTTGGTTCACGCCACTCGCGTCCCTCACGCGAGGTCCGCGCTCTGGCCCACAGCGTGCTAGATCTTGCTCAGAGAATGGGTCCAGCTCCGCTCCCGAGCTTGCGGCCCAGGTAGCCCGAGACTCTACATCTAGTGGTTCTCGGGCTCCCCGGGGGAGCGAACGACCCTATCGGGGTGGCTTTGGCGCGTGGTGCGCTCATAAACGTGACGATCCGCACAAGTCGAGCTGATCGTTGACCGATGGGGGTGGTGTAGGTTCAGAACGAATCGCATCAAGAGGGAGAATGATGCACCGCACTCAGGACATGATCGCTGCGACTTTGGCTATCGGCGGATTCGCTGCTGCCCTTGTTGCAGGAATGGCTGCGTCCAACGCCCCGTTGGGCGTGGTGGCACGCGCCCTGTTCGCCATGATCCTGTGCTGGATCGTCGGTCAGCTCATCGGCAAAGCCACACAAACTACGATCAACGAGCATGTCGCGATGTTCGCAGCCTCGATCCCCGTTCCCCAAATCGACGGCGTCGATAAAATCATCGAAGTCGAAGCTGTTGAAGATGCCCAAGAAGACGTCGAGGAGCCTGTGGACAACTCGTGAATAGATAATGCCCGGTTTCGGTTCCCCGAACGGGTTGGTATATTGGCGTCGGCTGTGGGCACGGATCGCCCGCGAAGCCGACCGAAGGCATGAACGCCTGGCTCATTGCAGAGCACGGTCAAAAAAGGTCAAGGAGAAGACCCATGGCGGCAATCAAATCAAGCGCACCTTATCGCGGTCGGCTTTCCCGAAGGGGTGCTCGGCACGCCGAACCCTCGGGGCTTCCATCACGCTTCGACGACATCCCCATGGTCGAGGTCTGGACCGAATACAAGATCTCGCCCACCGAGGAGATGCGGAACTTCCTTATGGAGAGGTTCCTGCCTCTCGTCCGTTACAACGCTGACCGCATCTATGCGCGTCTGCCCGACGAGGTCGATATCGAAGACCTGATGTCCGCGGGCCTCTTTGGGCTCATGGACGCGATCGACGCCTACGACCTCGAACGCCAGGTCAAGTTCGAGACGTTCAGCGCAGCACGCATCCGCGGCGCGATCCTCGACGAGCTTCGCGCCATGGACTGGGTCCCGCGTCTGGTCCGTCACCGCACCAGCAAGATGGACTATGCCCGCCAGCAGATCGAGATGCGCACCGGCACGCGGGCGACCGAAGATCAGGTCTCGTCGTTCCTCGAACTCGACAGCGACCAGTTCGACAAATACCTCCGCGACTCGCACTCGGTCTCGACGATCAGCCTCACCCGTCGCTGTTTCGGCTCCGACGGCGCCAAGGAAGTCCGCGAGATCGACGTCATCCGCGACGATTCACAGACCAACCCGCTCTCCGAAGTCCAGCGCAAGGATCTCAAGCACCTGTTGACCAAGGGCCTGAGCCGGGCCGAGAGGCTCATCGTCATCCTTTATTACTACGAGGCGATGACCATGAAAGAGATCGGCGCCACGCTCGATCTCTCTGAGAGCCGCGTCAGCCAGATGCACAGCTCGATCCTCGCAAGACTCAAATCCCAGATGCAACACCGCATGCGGGAACTCGAACCCGTTCATAAGCCCTGATCCGGCCCTGATCCGAATCAGCCATCACCATCCTCGGTAGCGTCGTTGAGGCTTTGAGCTTCAACGATGTTTTTGTGCCTCTGTTTTCTACTTCCGAGTGGTCAGCCTGATCCGGTCGCGCTCTGATCGAACTCATGCCACCCGCTCGCTCGAAACAACCTGCACTCGCCGCCATCGGGCTCGGCTCGAATCTCGGCGGCCGCCAGCGCCACCTGCGATCAGCTCTCGAGGGCCTGGCGTCGGCTGGGGGAATCGAACTTGAGGTCTGCTCGACGATCATCTCCACGCCGCCCATCGGGCCACCCGGTCAGCGGGACTATCTCAACGCGGTGTGTCTTGTGCGCACGACTCGCAGCCCGCTGGCGTTGTTGGGCCTCATGCGCCGGATCGAGGCCCGCCGGGGACGCGACCGTGTCAATGGCAAGCGGTGGGGGCCTCGCACGCTCGATCTTGACCTGTTGCTGTACGATGCGGTGGTGATGAACCATGCCCAGCCCCCCCTCCAGCTCATTGTGCCCCATCCGAGGTTGCATCTTCGTCGATTCGTGCTCGAACCGCTCGTCGAGATCGCGCCCGATCTGGTCGTGCCCATGCTCAATAAAACCGCAGCCGAGCTGCTCGCCGAGCTAAACGCAAGCGAACACCACACCGGAGACTCGTCATGACTCTGTGGCTCGCAGCGCTGATGCTCGCCCATGCCTGGGGAGTCGCAGCCCTGAGCCCGACCGCTGAACGTGTGCAGGTCAGCGTGACCACTCTCGCGGGCGAGGTTCATCAATCGGCGTACTCGGTGTGGTTTGATCCGGTGGTGGGGGCGGTGGGGTGGGCGGGGGGCCGTCTCGCGCTCGCCATCGGACCTTTGGGCATCGAAGGCGATGAACGTGGTTTGTGGGCTGCTCATCGGCTTGACCCCACGACCGTGGCGGTGCTCACCGATCAGCCTGTGCGCACACTCGAAGACTTGGGCGATCATCTGCCCCCGACGTCTACGCCGACCGCTGCGCTGGCACTCTCGCGTCCAGATTCAAGTTGGGTGCCGTTGCCGGGCATTGGCAGCGTGCGATGGTCATCAGCAACGATCATCATGCGTGGGCATCTGCCCGTAGGCGTTCGGCTCCAGGGCACCTCTGATGCAGGAACGATCGAAGCAGTCGTCCGCGACCATCGGATCGAATCCATCACGCTGCGGCCCATGAATCCGAACCAGCGTACGGGCGCGATCGCCAAGATCAAGTTGACGCTGACCCATGATGATGTAGGCGAGCGGGTGATGGTCAATCGAAACGCTTCACAAGTCACCAGCCTGTTTGCGCTGCGTCCTCTGGGCCCCACATTCACGGCGGGCCAACGCCTGCCCGCGGGTTTGAAACTGACTGATTCAGGCGGGTTGGCCCGGTACGAGAACCTGCAATGGGAAGACGGAGCGGATGCGAGACTCGTCGTGTTTGTGCGTACAGCGGGCGTCGATGAGCAAACCACGATGCTGCGAGCGCTCGACGACACGCTGGTTCTTGTTCAGCAGGATCTCGATGCGATCGCTGCGGAGAACAACTCGCCAAGCGTGCGCTTTACATCTATCGCTCTGCTCGACGCTCCGGGCTCGACCGACGCGGTCGAGCGGGTGAACGCAGCGATTGCGTCGCTCAACACTGCTCGTCGATGGCGGGGGGTGTACGCGATCAAGGATCAACGTCGGCTGATCGAACGGCTTGATTCCGCTCCACATCAATCACCGATGGTGGGGGTGGTCCTCAGCAAGGAAGGCGTGATCCGGGCGATGGTTCCGCTCACAGATGTGAGCGGTGGGGGCCAGACGGATCGTGAGTCTTTGGTTGCTTCGTTGAGGACCGACTCGGCGCGTGGCCGCTGAGAATTGAGCCGGAGAAGAGGGGCAGCTTTCTGAGGCGGTTCAGCTCGCCTCAGCCCGAGGGTGGGCGTTGTGGTAGCTGTCCCTGAGGCGTTGAGCTGTCAGATGGGTGTAGACCTGCGTGGTGCTCAGCGACTGGTGCCCGAGGAGTTCCTGAACGCTGCGAAGATCGGCGCCGTTATCGAGCAGGTGCGTCGCGAAGCTGTGACGCAGCGTGTGGGGGCTGATCGAGGGATCGAGCCCGACGGTGCGCAGGTACTTGTCGAGCTTTCGGCGGACCGAGCGGGAGCTGAGCCGCTTGCCGTGCTTGTTGACAAACAGCGCCGAGGCCGGGGTTGATGGCCCGATGGCGGCTGCGAATCGAGCGTCCTGATGGAGCATCTCGAGATACCGCGTGACCGCGTGGATCGCGTGACGACCCAGCGGGACCAGGCGTTCTTTTTTGCCTTTGCCACGCACACGGATGCATTCGCCCGGCATGTCGAGATCACCCACGTTGAGATCGACCAGCTCGCTGACGCGCAGCCCGGTCGAATAGAGGGTTTCGAGCATGGCCCGGTCGCGTCGTCCGAGCACATCGGTGTCGTTGGGAGCTGCGAGGAGCTGTTCGACCTGTTCGACAGTGATCGCTTTGGGCAGCCGCTTGTTCTGGCGAGGCGTGCGGATAAGCGTCATCGGGTTCGACGAGGCGAGCCCGCGACGTTCGGCCCACTTATAGAACGATCGCAGGGTGGCGATCTTGCGGGCGACGGTCGCTGAGGAGTAGTTCTGTTCGTCGAGGAAGACGAGGAACTGGCGGATCAGGTCTGCGTCGGCATCACAGATCAAGCCGGTGAGCGTTTTGGCAGTGCTCGAACTTGCCCCTCCAGTACCTCGCTGATCGAGCGCGGCCTGTTCGACTTGTTCATTGTTCTCGATGCCGTGCTCGGCGACGAGATGCTCGATGAACTGCCGAAGGTCCGCTCCGTAGCAACGGGCGGTGTACGGGCTAAAGCGTCGTTCCTCGGTGAGGTAGACACTGAACTGTTGAGTAATAGGCAGCGTGGACATCGCCGCGGCTCCTTGCCGATTTTGGGGCCGATCCTTGGCCGTAAAGATGCTTGAACGAAGAGGGCGACCCCTCCGCACATTCGTTATCGGCAGTCGAGCGATCCAACTTGGGGCCTAGTGCAGACTCTGGGCAGATTGGTTCGATTTGGGCCGAGAACCATGCTTCTTCCCAGGATTTTACCCCGGCATCCACCACACCAAGGCCATTCCTGCGCTCTCTAAACGCTGCGATCGAAAAGTAGTCTCATCGACTCAGAGCGTCCGCGACCACTTGCCGGCTCTGGGGTGAAGTCCCCAGTTCGTTCGCAGAGAGCGCAGATTCGGGCGTGATGATCGGATCGGGCGGAGGTGGTGGAGCGACTCGGCGTCGTTCGCTGACGAGCAACTCGCTGACCGCTTCGTGCGCAGCGAACTTGACGTACTGGGGCATCGCGATGACATACGTCCGCCACCCGATGGCGTTCTCTTGATCGTGGCGGCCCTTCGCGTACGACCGCACCGCTGAGAGGGTCGCGTGGCTGCGTGCGTCGAGATGCAAACTGGCTACAGCGGTGGGGCGGTCCTCGAAGCCGGTGGTATCGACAAATCCGACATCGCTCAGGGCTTGAGTCAGCTCTCGTGGGTCGAGCTTGGTTCGTTGCTGCATCTCACGCTGGGCCTCGGTCCGGGCGTGCAGCGCCACCGTCAGCCCCACGATCGGCGGGTCATACGGATCCCATGCGGTCACTGTGGGAATCACTAGCCCATCGACGCCGAGAGCTTTGGCGAGCGATCGTGCCTGCGCGGGGGTGTTCACGCCCTGCATCTTGAGCGTGTGCATAGCAGCAAGCGTTCGATCCAACGGCAAACACCGCAGGCCCCTCGTCTGAGCAATCGCTCCGACAAGAGCATCACCGACTTGCTGCATGTCCGCGTGAGAAGTGCCCGAGGCATTGCTCGGCGGCACTACCGCCCAGAGTGCCTGGCCCTGAGATTTGGCATAGGGCGAATGGAGTTCGTTGGGTTGATAGAGGACGTTTTTGGGTCCTGAGACGCAGCCGCCTAGAGCTGCAGCGACCAATCCCAGCACAACACACAAGCTCTGCACGCGGTTCATGAGCATTCCTCCGAGGGATCACAGCTGGACCCAGTGGAGGAGGTCATCGCAAGAGGCGTGCCTGAACTCAGTTATTCGGTGGGAGCGGTCGCGAAGGTGTTGGGATTCGAGGACTTGCCCGAGGCTGCCATGAGGGCGGGGCGTGCATCGAGGGACCAGATGTTCTCTCGTCCGCCTCGTGCGGAGACGAAGTAGATCATGTGATCGTTGCCCCAGACGGGCATGAGGTCGCGGGCAGCGCCTTGGGTGAGGTTGACGAGTCCGGTGCCGTTGATCGCCATCATCCAGAGGTCCGCGTTGACCGCTTGGGAGGAGGGTTCTTGGATCGAAGCAAAGACGACCTGAAGGCCGTCGGGGCTCCAGGTGGGGTTGACGTAGGCGAGTTCGCTGCTGGCAGCGAGTTCGGTGGGGCTTCCGACTTGGCCATTGGCGTAGTCGAGAGTCCAGACGGCGAAGCGTCGGTCGCCGCGTTCGCGGGGTCGTTGGAAGACGATCTGGTCGGCACCGTCGAGCCCGGTTCCGGGGACTGGGCACCATTCGGGGAACAGGCCGTGGCCGATGGCGTGGGTGACGTTGGGGTTGGCGACATCGACGACCCAGAGTTCCCATTGGCCCGATTGCTCACCGAGTCGGCTAAAGACGAGCGACGTGCCGTCGGGCGACCATGAGGGGTGGAGCTCGTGCGCGGGGTCGGTGGTGATCTGCACTGCTTTGCCGCCGGTTGAGGGCATGACGAAGATGTCCCAGTTGCCGCTGCGGTCTGAGGCGAAGGCGATGCGGTTGCCGTCGGGGCTGATCGAGGGCATGACGTCTTCCGCCGGGTGGTTGGTGATCTGTGTGATGACGCTTGCGTTGGTGCGTTTGAGATACAGATCCGCGGTGGTCCGGTGCTGGGTTGAGGCGAAGGCCATGATCGAGCCATCGGCGCTGATATCAGGGTCGAAGTCGGCGCCGACCGAAGCGGTGGTGATCTGCCGGAGGCTTCCTGCGGAGCTTTGTGAAGCGGAGGCATCGGCTGGGCGACTCGTGCCGATCTCGCCGAACACGCTGCGGACCTCGGGTCCGGGCTTGGCCCCGACCTCGGGTCGGGCGAAGCTCGAACTGGTAGCGGGTGCGGTCGAGGGCGCGGTGGTCGGGACCATGGTGTGGTCGCTCATCTGCCCGGTCGCTGAGCAGGCTGCTCCCATCAGCAATGCGAGGGTGACAAGTGCTGAGTGGGAAGATGCTTTGAGGTGGGGCATGGCGGTGGTGGGGGGCATGGCTCGGATCTCCGGGACCGGGGGTAGCGTGAGGGGTTCGACGCTGGCGGTATCGGCACACGGAGCCACAAAATCGAGCCCTACCCGGGAGAAACCCGAGAATCGCGGGTTCTAGTGCTCGCTCTGGTAGGACACGATCGAAGGGGAATCACCCGGTCGTTGCCAGCCCGAGTTTCGGCCTCGAGGCCCGGCAGCGATATCGAGGTGTTCGAGATACTGGTGGAGCGAAGCGGTGCCGAAGCGATCGAGAAACGCAGCGGTCGCCGAGGTGTTGATGGTCACGATGCGGTCGATGACCTGATCGCGACTGAGCCGCAATGGGGTGGTGTTTGGTTGTTTCTCTGTGGTGCGGTGCTGGAGTGGTTGTCGTTGGCGTGCGAGAGGATCGGTTCTTTGTGGCACGTTCGGGACGTGGCGTTGCGAGCTTTGGTCGAGGAGGTCGCCGAAGGTTGTTTGGAATGGGTTGTGCTGCATGGTGGCTCCGAGACATAAGGGAGTGGACTGGCAAATGGGGACTGGACGGGTGGCGTGCGACCACTGCTATCGGAACGCACCGGCTCGAAGATCCAACCTCACGCAGCGCGATTGATGCGCGTAAGGTCAAGGCGATGCACGACGCGCAACCATTGCTGACATGGTCCGGATATCCTGGCGCAGGCGAGATTCGAGCCTCTGATGGCACCCTCTGGGCAGCGATCGGGCCGCCTCTGTTGGCTCCAGATTTTGTCGCACAAATAACCACCGCTTCGCACGAGCGCCTCGTATGCAGGAGCGGCTCGCTTGCAGGCCCGGCGTTCGAGACGTGGGGACCCAAGGGCTGGGCTGCGTTGGAGGCTCGGTGCGCAGAAGTGGTCGCTAGGGGGAGCGGGGGGGGTGGGGGGGGCGGGGGCGATCGGGTGGTGGTGCTGCCTCATGCTGCGGATGTGCTGAGTGATCTTCAGCGGTGCCGAAAGATTCTTGAGAAGTGGGGT
>CAYUVO010000066.1:0-13997 GCA_964448185.1 uncultured Phycisphaeraceae bacterium | reverse complement strand
CCCCCCCCCCCCCCCCCCCCCCCCCCCCCCCCCCCCCCCCCCCCCCCCCGCCCATCCTACCAGCACTGATCCGCCCGCTGCAAGGACATTCTCAAGCCTTCCCTCCACAACACACAGTAGAAATCCCTCTTGACACTCAGGGCTTGTCAAGAGGCGTTCGATTTGACTTGCTGCCAGTGCTTTACTCGTGAAGCTGGCCGAGTTCGTCGCGGAGGATCGCTGCGAGTTCGTAGTTCTCGGAGTCGAGCGCTTCGTTGAGCCGTTGTTGCAGCTCGGTCTTCTGGCTCACGGGCAGCTTGGGCACGAGCGACGCACGCATCGCACGCAGCGCCTGCACCTCGCCCGCCTGGTCGAACATCTCCATGTCGCCGGTGTTCGAGAAGTGATCGCGGAGCGATTCGAGCGCCTGATCAATCGCCAGAATCGCAGCCTTAGGTTCGTTTGCTTCTAACGCTTGGCCCGCGATCGCGCGTGCACGCATCATGGTGATGTACGCGCGGTAGGGCTCCATGCTTTGGCGGTCGGATTCGGTGATCGAATGCTGGGCCATGAACTCAAGAGCACGAAGATTGCGGGTGGTGTCGCGGATCACCCGGTCGAAATCTTCGAGCACGAGCATCGCGACATAGCGGTGGTAGACCTGAATGGTTTCGTCACGGATGAGTTTGGCATCGGTCGGCGAGAGCCCGAACTGGTCCGCAGGCGGCTCGGGCTCATAGGTGTCGCCGCTGGTGTCGGAGCTGTCGAGTATCGAATCATCCGAGTCGGATTCATCTCTATCTGGCTCGTTCTCGGACTCCGCAGCATCGGCCTGCTCGGGGGAGCTGTCGCGCTGGACAATCAGCCCGAGTTCGCTCTTGGGCGGCGGCGGGGGGCCGCCTTGGGTGATCGAGTCGCGGAGAGCCTCAAAGTATTCGAGGACGCTTGAGTAGCCCGCGGGCTTGAGGCCGTCGGGTCGGCCGTCGAGGTTCATCTGGAGCACGCCCAGATCAAGACGGATTTGCAGCTTCTCGGTGGCGTCCTTGCCCGAGATGAGTCGGACATTGAGCTTGCCGGGTTCAAAGGGCCACGCATCGAGAAGTGCTGAGAGATCCACATGTGATGGTACGGCCCGCAGAGCCCTCGGGTTGACCAAGAGCCGACGGATGAACCCGCTCAAGATTTTCGGACGCTCACAGCCTGATTCTTCGGGCCGAGTCCTCCTTCAATAGTGTGCCTGTGCGTGTGGTTATCGGCTGTATTGGTTCGGGGTTAGTGTGGGCGATTCGGTCTTTTTGGGCTTCTAGAGAGATGATGTGGCCGCACGAAGCATCGGTTTACGCATCTGGGTCCGAGAACATATGAGCGTCAAGTTAGAAAGAGTGCAACCCGATGCAACCTTTATTGCCGGTGGAGCGAACTATTGACTGTCTTTGCCTTCAGCGGGTGTGCTAAACTCGTTGGTGCAGCTTCTGGCTGCGGAAGGTGGGTGGAGTGTGAGTGGAGTACGTGCCTCGGCCTCATCGGCCAGAGGGCTGCAGTCTGAACTGCAGCTATATTTGCGTGAGATTGGTCGAACCCCGTTGTTGACTCCCGAAGAAGAGCGGGAGTTAGGCTGGGCGATCATCAACGATAACTGCCCCAAGGCACGCGAGCGGATGATCCGTTCCAACCTTCGGCTGGTTGTCGCAATCGCCAAGCGGTACAACAACCGCGGCTTGGCATTGACCGATCTCGTCGAAGAAGGCAACATCGGTCTGATGCGTGCGGTGGAGGGTTTCGACCCGTCACAAGGCGCACGGTTCAGCACCTATGCCTCCTGGTGGATCAAACAAGCGATCAAGCGGGCGCTCATCAATGCCTCGCAGCCGATCCATGTGCCCGCGTACATGGTCGAGTTGATCGCCAAGTGGAAGGCTGCGTCACGCAGGCTCGAAGCCGAGCTGGGCCACGCGCCGGACATTGAAGATCTCGCCCGGTCGATGGATCTGCCTGCCAAGAAGATCAAGATCATCCGTCGTGCGATCAAGGCCATGCAGACGCCCATCGGGCAGGCCGCCGATTCCAACGGCGATCTGATCAGCTTGAGCGAACTCGTCGCGGACCCCCGCAACGAAATGCCCGAAGCACCTGTTTTCCATAATGAGGAAATCGGGACGCTCCGCAAGCTGCTCGAAGCGATCGACGAACGCGAGGCCACGATCCTGCGATTGCGGTTCGGTCTCGACGGCCAAGAGCCCATGACGCTCAAGCAGATCGCCGACGAAGTCGGGATCAGCCGAGAGCGGGTGCGACAGGTCGCTGAGGAAGCGCTCGGACGGCTCAACAGCCAGCTCACCGATGATCGGCCCTCACGGTTCTTCAACGAGAACCGCCGCCCGGGGCTCGATGGTCGCCAAGAGTTGGATTCGGCCGATGATTCCATTCGTCCATCGCTTCGGTTCCGCCGGTCAACCGCTGGCTGAATCGGGCCAACCGCTCTCGATCGTTCGTTGAATCTGCCCATCGGCAGCCCGTGTCGGCTACCATAAAGGCGTGATGAACACGAGCTTTCTTGACCGTCGTTGGGCTCTCCTTGAGACCCTTCGTTCATACGTCCAAACGTGTCTTTGCGCTCCGCGCACAGATGCGCCGTGCGCAGCGCTTCTTGTGGCGACGCTCGGCGTGCTCGCGGTGAGCCCAGTCGTGCGCGCACAGACGCCCACCGAAGAGATCAACGCGAGATACGCGAATGTGCGTGAGTCGTTGCGTTCTGATCTTGTGATCGTGCCGTTGCTCGGGGATATGGAACCGCCGCCGGTCGCGGTGGCCGATCGACGCGCAGCATCGCTGACGACCGCCGGCATGCAGGGGTGGGACGCTGCAGCCAAATGGGCGAAGGGCGCACCGCAACAAGCGATGCTCGCCGGGCTGCGTGAAGTCACACAGGAACAAAGAATTCGGCGCGCGTACGCCTTCGCGCAGCCCTATGGACAAGAGGCGATCGTCTCCCAAGAAGGCGGGCTCGACCTGATCGCGCGTGGGTTATACACGGAGATTCCGGGTGATCCTCCGTTGCTCGCCGGGGCGAAGTTTCATCTGTTGCCGTTGCTTGACAACATGATGTGTCTGTTGCATGTGGAGGCGACGCGGCTTGCTGATGCGGGCGATCCAGACGCGGCGGCTTCGGTCATGGCCGACGGCATGCTGTTCGCACGGCAGATCGCCGATCGAGCCTTTGCGGTCGAAGCCAACTGGGGCTACGACGCGATCAGCGAACTTGCAGAGCGGATCCGCGATGTGTACTACCTCGACTTTCGGAGCAATGCTCCTAAGGCCGACACCGGCAGCGTGACTGAGCTGGTCAAACGCATTGATGAGCAGGTCGGGTTTTTGGAGATGAAGCGTGCTCGCTTCCCCGAGGGTGATCTGCTCGCTGCAGAACAGCTCGTGGCATTGGTCATGAATGAACGCGGCGGCCCGCGCGACGGTGTCTTCGGAACCGTGCTTGCCTCGCTCGGTTCGACGCAGCGTCCGCTTCGGCTCTTTAGCGAGAACGCACGCTGGCGCGGTGCGGCGCAATCGCACGCCAACTGGTACGAGACGACCGACACGCTCAAAGACATCGGGAACGACTACCGATTCCGATGGAGCCGGGCGTGGGCCGATCCCATCCATCGCCCTCCGACCACCTACAGCACGCTCCAGAGCAACCGGGACAAATACGCCGCGATCTTCGTCGCGGTTCCCGAACTCGAATCGCTCTACCTCGCCAGACTCAGGGCGCAGACCGAATCCTTGGGCACCCGTCATGCGTTGGCGGTCATGTGCTTTGCGATGGACACCGGCGGGTTCCCGCTCTCGTTGTCCGCGACGCGACCTCGCTACATCCCGAGGATCGACGCCGACCCGCTCAACAACGCGCTCGTGGACGGCCGCGACCCGGTGCTCCAGTTCTTTGTGCCCATCCGCGATACCGCCCGTGGGCGAAATGAACGCGACGTCGCAGAGCCCCACGAGATCGTGGTCATCAATCCCGGCGGCGAAGATCTGGCGATCCGGCTTCGGGACGATCAGTTCATTCTGTATTCCGTCGGTACCGACAGCCAGAAGAACTGGGCGAGCGAGGTGCAGAACTCGACCGACGCGCCGTCAGGTCGTGACTACATGTTCTGGCCTCCATTGCACTCCCTGATCCGCCAAGACCTGATCGATTCCGGCAAACTCCGCTAAAGCTCAGTCCTGGGCAACTCATCGGCTTCACGCGATGCTGCTTTCGTCGGCATCCGTGGAACACTCTGCGTTTCGTCCGAGTACGCCCGGCTCGTACCGCACGACTTCTTGCGTAGGGCAGCAGGCAACGACGAATCAACACCAGCACTTTCAACCACATCATCAACCACATCAGGGGCACACCATGAGTGACAACGCGAACACGGGCATCGAGAAGGTCGTCATCATTGGTTCAGGGCCTGCGGGCTGGACGGCGGCCATCTACGCGGCTCGCGCCAACCTCGACCCGGTGGTCTACGTCGGAGTAGCCAAGCAAGACCCAAGCCTGGTCCTGCCGGGCGGCCAGCTCATGCTCACCACCGAGGTCGAGAACTACCCGGGATTCCCGGGCGGCATTGCCGGGCCCGAGATGATGAGCAAGTTTCAGGACCAGGCCGAGAGCTTCGGCACCCGCACGGTCGATCAGGACATCGTCGAGGTGGATTTCAAGTCAACGCCGATGACCATAAAATCCTCCAGCGGCGACACCATCCGTGCGCACACCATCATCGTCGCAACCGGAGCGACCGCGAACTGGCTCAACCTCGAAAGCGAGCAACGCCTCGCACGCAACGGCGGCGGCGTCTCGGCGTGTGCCGTTTGCGATGGTGCCCTGCCCGCGTACCGCGATCAGCACGTCGTCGTGATCGGCGGCGGTGACACGGCGCTCGAAGAAGCGACGTACCTCACCAAGTTTGCCAGCAAGGTGACCATCATCCACCGTCGCGACGCGCTGCGGGGCTCGAAGATCATGCAAGAGCGGTTCATGTCCAAGCCCAACGCCGAGGTGCTCTGGAACAAAGTCGTGACCGACGTGCTCGCCGACGAGAAGGATCGGATCCGCGCAGTCGAGCTCGAAGACACCATCACCGGCGAGAAGTCAGAGCTGGCAGTCAAGGGCATGTTCGTCGCGATCGGGCATACGCCGACGACCAAGTTCTTGAGTGATTCGGGTCTCGACTTTGACTCCAAGGGCTACATCGTGCTCCCGACTCGCAAGAGCCACACCAACCTCGATGGCGTGTTCGCAGCAGGCGACGTCGCCGACGCGGACTACCGCCAAGCGGTCACCGCTGCGGGCATGGGCTGTCAGGCAGCGATCGACGCCGAGCACTGGCTCGGTGACAAGGATCTGGCCTAAGGCCATTCCTGTCGGGGCCGGAGCCTGCGTGAGCGCATAAGAAAGGGCGACCCCTTGCAAGAGGCCGCCCCTATGAGTGTTCATTCTTTGACGCGTCAAGGACGCTTTACTCGGCAGCCTTCTCGAACTTCTTGAGCACCTTGACGAACTCGGCTCGCTGATCGTCTTCGGTTGCATGCTTGATCGCCAAAGTCTCGATACGGATGGCTTCGGCGTGGTCGCCCAAGTGATGGTTCGCCCAGCCGAGCGTGTCGAGCACGTTGGCGTCTTTCCAGTCGCCGAGCTCGCTGGCCTGGGTCGCCATCATCTTGGCAAGCTTCGCGCTCTTCTTGGAGACGTCCTCACGATCAACGAGATTCCACGCCAGAGCGTTGAGCCCCATGGCGTTGTCCTCGAAGTGCGCCTTGCTCATGGCAGCCATCAGGGCGAGTGCTTCGTCCTCGTCGCCTTCACTCATCAGCTTCCCGGCGGTTTGGAACAGCCCGCGGATCATGTCGCTGTTCTGCTTTCTGTGCAGTTCCTTGTTGCGTGCTTTGCGCATCTCGGCAAGATCGTGCTCGCCATCGAGGATGGTTTCGAGATAGAAGTTCATCTTCGGATCGTTGCCGGAACCAATCCACGCGAGCTTGCCGTCGCGGTCAACGATCATCGCCGTCGGGATGCTGGTCTGACCCGAGGACTTCATCCATTCATCCTCAAGCGTTTGATCGCCGTCGATCGCAACGGTGTAGCGCATGTTCTTGTCGTGCTTCTTGACGAAGCCCTTGACGAGTTCGCTGCGTTCGTCGCCGACGATCGGCTCGGGGCCATCGGGAGTCTGCTTGTTTTCCCAGATGTCAACCGCGATGATTTGCAGACCTTCGCCCGAAAACTCATCCTGCAAATCGGAGAGATGCGGCATCGCACGGATGCACGGCCCGCACCACGTCGCCCAGAAATCAATCAGGTACACCTTGCCTTCTTCAAACCTGTCGATGGGGGCGCCCTTGACAAACTCGGTAACGCTCAGAGCAGGTGCGTTATCGCCGATGTTCAGTGCGGGCTCAACGAACACAGCCACTTCGCCTTCGGCGTATTGGGCGATCACTTCCTCAGCGGTGCGGTCTCCGAGAAAATCGTTCTGTGCGAAGGTAGAGGCGAAAGTCAGCAGCAGAGCTGCAGCAGCAACACGAAGTTTCACGGTCAATCTCCTTGGTGCAGCCTGCGGGCCATGCCAGCGAGGCGCGTTCGTGGGGGCAGGCAATGGATGGCTCGCCGCGCGAAGCCCTTGGACCATCGTCTGCAAAGGTCTACTGGCTACCAGCCTACCGGATGCTGCAAGCTCGGGCGATGACTGATTCTCAAATAACCCGGGATGTCGCAGGCCACAAGATCACCTCACACACGCAAGGGAAAACCATCGGCATTATCACAGCGGCGGGGGAGAGAGCAGCGGCTAGTGGACGTCGAGGATGTCATTCTCGCCGAAGAGCCGAAAGTGCTTTCGACGCAGAATCTGGCCCGCGAGGATGTGGTCGTCGACCGCGATCGCGATCGTCGGCGTGCCGTTGGGCCTGAGCATCAGCGGATAGGCAAACTGGATGTTGAGCTCGGCCCCGAGCAACGACAGGCACAGGCTCGAAAGCGTGTGCCCCTGCGAAAGCTCGACGACTAGGACATCCTTCTCACAGAACGCGAGCTGTTCGCGTTTGAGGAGTGACTGCGTGATCGCAGCACTGTTGGTGATGAGCCGAACCACCGCGTGATCGCTGGCCTCGTGAACACTCAACGCGCAGACCCGTGCGGGCGACGCCTCAAAGCTCTCCACCAGATCGTGCAGTTTGCCCACGCGATTGCTCAAGAACACGCTGAACTGTGTCACCGTGGGCGGGGCGTAGTGCTGAGCGGTTTCGAGTGGAAGTGCAGCTTGCGACATTCGATTGATACCCGGCCTCGAAAGCGTGTCCAAAGGCCCATGCGAACGCCAAGACCGACGCTCGCCTCTGCAGCAGGCAAAGGCCTCCCGCTCAACTCAATCTATACGAAATGGTCCTCGAATGCCAGTCCTATTTCTGCAAATGCAGCCGGATTTAGCATCGAGAGAACGATTTTAGACTCCGAAGCTCGATCCGCAGCCACAGGAGCTCGTCGCGTTGGGGTTGTTGAACACAAACCCGCGTCCCATGATCTCGTCCTTGAAGTCAACCGTGGTGCCGTTGAGATAGAGCAGGCTCTTGGGATCACAGATCAGCTTGATCCCGTGATGCTCGAACATCTCGTCGGTGTCCTTTTGCTTCTCGGTGAGATCGAGCACATAGCTGAAGCCCGAGCAGCCTCCGCCCTTGACGCCCACCCGCAGGCGGACCTCATCGACATCGAGCTCTTGCTGAGCGATGATGTTCCGGATTTCGCGGGCAGCCGCTTCGGTCAAAATCACCGTGGTGGTGTCGCTTTGGGTAGTCGTCATCGTGGGCGTTTCCTTGCCGGGCGCGGGGCCTCTGCGGGAAGCCCCCCAGAACGCCGCAGCGGGTTCGAGTCTCATTCAATAGTACGCACCATCGGCTCGCGGGTGCCAAACCTGCCTGCTAGGTGTCCGATTCCGGGCGGATCAGCTCCATATCTACCCGATTTCCGCGTGTGTTGTGCTCAATCTTGCTCATATACGCTCTCATGAGCACCAGTCCTCGGCCGCTGGGAAGCTCGAGATTCTCATCGAGTGTCGGATCGGGGACCTGTTTGGGCACAAATCCTGGCCCCTGATCCTCGACGCTTACGCTGATGCGGAGGGGCGTGACCTCGAACTGGAACTGCACGGGAGTCGTAGCGGGCAGGTCGCGGTGGCCGTGCTTAAAAGCGTTGACCAGTGCCTCTTCGAGTGCGAGCCGGAGTGCAAACTGGGCGCTGGTGCTGTAGCCCAGTTGGTGGGCCGCGTCGACCACTCGATCCTGAATCGAGTCGATGATGGCTCGATCGTTGTGGATGAGCAGCGAATCACGGTCGCCCTTGGGCAAGCCGCCGGGGCCAGACGCCGAGCCAGCATCCGCGTGCGGATGAAAGAGTCGGGCAACGCAATGGAGTCCTTGGCGGCTCATGGGCACGCCTTTACTCGAAACTGGCCCGAGCTTCGTCGGTGGTGTCCGCGATCTGGAACAACTGGTTGAGGCGAGTAATCACGAACACCTCATAGATCTGGCGGTCGATGTTCGCGAGGCGAAGCTGCCCGCTCTTGTTCTTGATCTTGGTATTGATGGTGATGAGCGTGCCCAGCGCCGACGACGAGAGGTGGTCCACGTTCGAGAAGCTCAGCAGCAGGCGGGGGTCCTCTTCAGCGTCAACGATCGCGAAGAGCTCTTGACCGATCATCTGGATGTTGGCCTCGTCGAGAATGTTGCGGTCGATGAACTCGACTATCACCACTCCGTCCTGGCGTTGGACCCTCAGCCTGGACTCTTCTTGCGACATCGGCGTCTCCGAAAGAAGGCCCGAGAACCGGGCCGGGATAGATCTGTCGAACGCTGTGAGTCTAGCACGTTCGCCTCGAACGCACCGATGATTCAACCCGAACCGAGTTCAACCCGTAACAGGACAACCCGCAACGGGATCAAGCCTCGTTACCTGCCGAAGCGGCCAAGTTCACTCCCGATGCCCGGATGCTGGCGTTCTTCCTGCTCGCCCTGGATCAGGATCGTGGGCTTGAGGAGAATCATCAGCGTCGACTCGTCACGCGATTCGATGCGGTTCGAGAAGAAGCGGTTGAGGATCGGGATCTTGCTGAGAATCGGGACGCCGGTTTCGACTTCGGATTCGCTGACGATCCGTTGGCCGCCGAGCAACGCGGTGCCCTGATCGGGCACGTTGACGGTCGTCTGTACACGGGTCGCAGTTGTAATCGGGAGCCCGATAAATGACCCACCTGCTGCCGAACTTACGAGTTGGCCACCAGCAATTGCGATGACTTGTTCGTTAGCGATTTCAATGATCTCAGAGACGGTGGCTTCTACGTTGAGCTGCACATATCGCCGGTCTGCAGAAACCGTGCCTTCAAGTAACAGAGACACACCTTCGACGACAGTATTCAGATCAGGATCAAACCCGACTGCATTCGTTCCGACGATCGGCTGGAGGTCAGAGATGAACGCGACCTGCGTGCCGACGACGATGTTGGCGATCTGCCCGTTCATGAACGTCAACCGCGGCGCGGTGAGCGTGACGGTTCTGCGATCGGCCTGCGTGGCTTGGATCAGGAAGTCCACCTGAATGTCGTCGAGGAACTGCCCCGCGATGCCCAAGGCCGGTGCAGCACTGAGCACCTGTGCCGCAATACCCGTGGTGGGGAACAACGCTTGCGAAAGGCCGATCGAGTCGCTCGGAAACCCGATAGGCGACCATGGGCGAGGGGCCACGACGCCCTGTGTGAGTTCAGTGCCCTGGCCACCTCCCGCGACCGGACCATTGGGGGCTGGGGAACCTGTTACTGTCGGTTGACGCCCCAGAGTTCCGCCTTCAGCAGGACTGAAGTTGAAGAGGTCGCTTGCCGAGATTGTTGGGTCGCCCGCACGAGCGGTGCGGACCTGATTGTTGTTGGCGTTGAGATAGACGTCGAAGTCGAATCCGATCTGCTCGAAGAAGCCTTGGCTCACAAGCAGGAAACGGACCTCGGCGTTGATCTGGATCGCCCGCTGATCGCGGAGCTTGCTCAGCAGCCCTCGGACCTCACGGTGGTTCTTGGGGCTCGTGCGGATGATCAGCGATTTTCCGAACTCTTGGATGAACCCGTCCACATCCCAGTGCTCAGCATCAACGTTTTGCTCGATGATGTCGCGGACCAGGCGGATGCGGTCTTCGAGCGGGACGCGGATGGGATCTTCGTTTACGTTTTGGAACGGGCTCTGGCCGCCGCCTTCGTTGGACCGCAACGCCTGCTGGAGGTCGATGGTGGGCACGCTGTCGTAGTCGGGCACTTCAACCACGAGATCGCCGATGTCATAGATGTGCAGCGCGGTGCGTTTGCGAAGACGGTCCTTGGACGCGAACACGACGATGCCGTCCTGCACCGCCCATTCGGCCTCGGCGCCGATGTCGCTGACGCGATCACGGATCGCGTCGAGCAGCCTCTTGGGTGAAACCGGTGGCAGGTTCATCGAGACCTCGGTCTCAGGGTCGATCCCGATCTCTTCAAGCGAACGCCAGTCCACGTCGATCGCAACATCCGCAACCGTGCTGACGAACTCGATCACGTCGCCCAAGCGGTTGTCCGCGAACTGAGCAGGAGCGGTCCCCAGCCCGAGCCGACCGAGCGTGGCACGGTCCGCAGCGGTTTCAAAGTCGCTCAAACCGCCGAGCCGGTCGTTGCTCAGTGAAGGCCAGTTGTCCGGGAACTGAATGATCTCGGTTGGCGGGATCGCAGCCTGTGCATTTTCAATCGAGATTTCGCTGAGCACGAGCATCTTCTCCTTGCGGAGCTTATTCGATTCCCAATAGATCGCAGCCTCACGCAAGATGTCTCGCAGCAACAGCCCCGATGGGTTCAACGGATCGATGAACAGGATGTCCTGATTGACCACCGCCAACGCCTCGCGGTAGCGACGCTCTTGCTGCAACGCCCGGACGCGGTCGAGCGCCTCACGCAGACGCAGCTCCTTCTTGCGGACCCGATCGACTTCCTTGGATTCGGCAGCGATCAACGCATGCCGTTCCTGGTCGCGGGCATCGGTCTCGGTTTGCTCGAGCGTCCGCTGAGAGATCCCCGAGAGCAGCGTGTCGATCTGATCGCGGAAGCTCTGGAACTCGCTCGCGGAGAGCACGTCTTGGTTGCGGTTGAGCTCGCTGCGAGCGCCCTCGGCATTGGTCTGCGAGAGTTCAGTCAGCCCCGTATCGAGTTGCATCTGGGACTGCTCGATCAAGTTGGTCACCACCGAGCGGGCACGGTCGGCCTGTGCGCCGCGGTTCTGGATCTGCTGATCGAGGATGCTCCCGCCACGATCACCGAGCTGGAGCCTGCTCTCGGCGAGACGATTGGTGATGTGCTGCATCTGGTCCGCGTTGAGGTACTGGCTGTACTGCTGAGCGGTGAAGTAGAGACCCTCGGCTCGTGCGTACTGGGCCTTCTCAAAGGCGGCGTCCGCGTTGGCGATAGTGCTCTGGGCTTCGATCCGCAGGGCTTGATCGATCAGCGAGCCGCCCGCTTGGGGGCTTGATTGACCGAGCTGACCTTGTGTCACATGCATGGTGCCCATGGTGGGCGTTTGGCCCATCTGGGGTGCGTTGTCGGTGGAGGGCATTTGCGTGGGCTGGGTGACCGGGGTTGCCGTCTGGACCGGTGCGGGCGTGGTGCCCGGAGTCACCGGCTGCATCGTGCCGATCGTGTCGGGGTCGTCTTGGGGCTGCATCGCCGGAGCGACCGGCTGGGTGACCGGTTGGGTGATCGGCTGAGCCACAGGTGCTGCCGCCGGTGATGGGGGTGGGGGTGCCAAGAGCCATCTCGATCGGGTCCATCTGCCCAGTGGTCTTGCTCTCATCTTGCGTGGGCTGGCTGACGGGTTCCATGGCCTCGACAACCGCCTCAACGGCAGGAGCGGCTGGTTCAACGGGTTCTGCGCTACGACGCTTGACGACGCCCGCTTGAAGCATGGTCGCGGCGTAGGGCGTGTGGTCGATGACGCCGTTGACACGTTCGAGCTCGTAGAGCATCGTCATGTGGTGATCGACGGTGCTTTGCTGACCAGCGGTGAGCGGCACGCCCGATGTCTGCACCGCGTTCAATGCCGCCTTCGCTCGGGCGTACTGCCCAGAGGCAAAATCGTCGTTCATCGCGAGCATCAAATCCGGGATCTGTGGCAGGATCGCGGCGCGAACGCTCGCAATCTCGGCGACGACCTCCGCTGCTGCTGAGCGTTCGGCATCGGTAGCTTGACTCGACGCGAGCAGCGCAGTTGCGGAGCGCTCGGCGAGGATCAGGTTGCCCTCATCAAGAGCGAGCTGAGCCTTCTCAACTCGTTGCTGACTCGGGGATTGTGCTGCACGCATCGCACGGGCTTTGCCCATGAGCGAGAACACTTCGTTCCGAAGCGAAGCGGACGACATCACATCGTCGGACTGCATCGCAGAAGCCATCGCACGCAGAGCGTGTTGTGGTTTATTCTCGGCGAGATACTCGCGGGCGGTGGTCAGATCCGATGCGACCTCCTGTTGAAGGTCTTGAAGACCGCTCGTCAGAGGCTCGTCGGGCATCGCCCATGCAGGCATGGCAGCGCCCGCAGCAGCGATCAAAAGGGCGCGTGTCGCGGTACGAACCGCACGGGACGAGAGGGTGTGGATGTTCGACATGAAACACCGGCTCCTATCGCGGAGGCCACAAATGTGCCCCGGCGAGCGTTCTAAAGGTCGGTCTGAATCTTGAGCGACAAGGCAACACTTATCACACTCAGAATCAGACTCGGACACGTCTCCTGGATAGAGGACCCGGCATGGGCGAACCCACGCTTGACGCCAACCCGACCACGACTGGCGGGCTGGCTAGTCCTCCCTATACCGGCAGACCATATCGACCTCGAACCCGCGACGCAAACCCGATAGGCATGCTTCGTCGCATTTTTCGCTCGCGTGGATCTCATGCACGGTGAGGACCAACCCGGTCAGCACCCGATCCGGCGGCCAAAGTCGCCTACTGAAGCCAACGGCCCGAGAGCAGCCCGGGAACCCCGATCGGCTTGGATTCATCGACAAACTCACCCGGTGCCTTGGCTTTCGCCGATTTTGCGACCTGTGTGAACTCCTCGGGCGTCAGCCGATCTGCCTGGAGCATCCGGGCATCGTCACAGAGCCGATTCAGCTTTTCGAGCATCCGCTCAGCCGCCTGCTGGGCGAGATAATCGGCCTCGTTGAGTGATTCGGCCTCTAAGAGGACTTCGGCATACAGAATCTCGGGCTTGGTGATGAACCGAAGCTGGAGATGGCACCGCCAGCCCGTTACACCCAGAGAATCGCTGTTGTCGTCAATATTTTGTTCGGGATCTATATTGAGTACTAACTTCCACTCGTCCCGAAGGATGTCGCAGATTTCGTCAAAGCTCAACAGCTCGGGTCGGTTGGCGGGGGAGACGACGACGCTGCGGTGCTCGTGGGCCGCGTCATCGGCAGCGGCGGGCTGCTCGATTGATTCGAGATCGAACGCCTTGAGCACCGCCTCGACCCGCTCGCGGCTGTCCTCGGTACACCGGATCGTCAGGACCTTGTGCTCGTCGAGGAACATATAGAAGAACGGCTCGTCGCTCATGGCCCCGATCCCGCACCAGCCATCCTCGTATAAAACCGGCCCGAACCGACGCAGCGCGTCGTAGAACCGGTCCCGGCCCACGAGCTCATACGAGATGTACGGGTCGATCTCTCGAAAGGCGTCGTAGCCGATGATGTCAAGAATGGGGTACACCCGCTCGGGCAGCAGCGTGCAGAGCGACCGCATGAGCTGGGGCAATCTGGGAGCCGTGATAACGACCTCGAAGACGTAGCGGTCGGGCCATTCCTCGACTTCTTGATCGTCGCCATCAGCGGGCTCGAACTGGACGGCGTACCCGGCACGGGGTGTCATCTCCTCGACGGGATAGACCCCAAGGGGGAACGCGAAGCCGTCTTTTTCGACACGATCAAG
>CAYUVO010000065.1:0-14114 GCA_964448185.1 uncultured Phycisphaeraceae bacterium | reverse complement strand
GGCGGCGTCGGCGGGGGGGGGGGCGGCGGGGGGGGGCGGCGTCGAGCTCGGCTTGTTCTTCTTCATCGTCGCCCGAGATGGAGAGGAACGGGATCGTCGAATCAATGTTGTTGATGGTCTTGCGGAGACTTGCGAGATGACCATCGACGTTGGTGAGGCTCTCGCCGATCGGGCCGAGGTTGGTATCGACGTTGGCGAGCGAGGTGTCGATGCTTTTGAGCGATTGCTCGATGGATTCGAGCATCACGAGTCGATCGTTGTTGATGGTGTCGAGCTGGGCTTCGAGCAGCACGAGCCGCTGATTGGTCGCGGCCAGCTCGGTGTGGATGTCGTTGACCACGCAGCCGGTCATGGGCATACACAACGCAAGACCCGCGAGCGTGAGCACGATTCGGGTGGGCTTGTGGGGGGGGGTGTTCATGTGCGCAGCATATCCGAGTGCGCGCCTCTGTGGATCTGGGCGGGTCAGTCGTCGCTGGGGGTTTCGCCATTCCCGGTGGGGGGTGTGGATGATTGCTTGGACGGCTCGGCCCAGACGGCGCCGTCGGTGATCCACTTGTGGATCGCTGCGATCTGCTCGGCGGTGAGATCGTCGCCCATCGCGGGCATCTTGAAGTCTGGGTGCTCACCCGAGACGGTGGTGTAGAGCGTGCTGGCGGCGGGATCACCGGGGACGATGACGGGGCCGTACTCGCTGCCCGCGAGAACACCGGCGGGTGTGGAGAGATCGAGCTGGGCGTCGGGCTTGTCGTCGCGCGTGTGGCACCCCATGCAGCTATCTACGAGGATCGGACGCACGTCACTCAAGAAGAACGTGGCGCGCGGATCAGCGAGCATCTCGGGCGGGCGTTCTTCGAGAGCGGCAGTCGTAAGGGGATTGGGGGTGCCGATGCCGTAGTCGTAGACGAGCGAGCCACCGAGATGCGCGGCGTAACCGGTAACGCCCGCGGCACCCACGCCCGCGAGAAGTGTAAGGCTTTTGGCGGTCAGCGCGACCTTGGGTGCTTTGATGAGCCCGCCCAAGCCGAGGATGGTCGCTGCGAGTGCGAAGTACCAGATCTTCTCGGCGGCTTCCTCGTGGTCGTGGACCTGCATTCGCACGATGTACGGCGGCGCACCGATCTGATCTTCTGCGGATTCGCCGCTGAGAACCCCGCCCCAAGCGGTAGCGATCAGCAGGAGATAGAGCGCGATCGTGACGATAACGGGTGCTTTGCCGAGCTTTGTAAAGAAGCTCAGAGCCGCGGGAATCAGCCCGAGGATGGCCAAGGCGATGGGCAGGTGGATCAGCACCGCGTGGCGCATCTGCGGATCGGTGAGCACGTCAAGCGGGGAACTGGTCATGGTGGTAAAAGGCTCCGGGAAAGGCGGACAAAGATCGAATCTTCGAGAGTAGCGGAAATACTGACTGGCGGAGGGTGGTTGCTCATAGTGGCGGGGCGCTGTGCTCACGTCATACTAGCTTGAAAACGGACCAAGAGGAGTCTCTTAGATGACCATTCGCACGCTTGCATCGCTTGTTCTTACCTGCACTATGGCCGCTGGTCTGGCGGGCTGCGCCCCCAACTCATCGAGCGCCGGCGTAGGCGGTGACGTCGGGACCCAGGTTGCTGCGATGGACGGCGCAGAGGTCTATGTGGTCGCCATGCACGCCGACTGGTGCGGCAAGTGCAAGGCGCTCGGCCCGGAGATGATGGCGGCTAAGTCGTTGCTCTCAGATTCGCCCGCGAAGTTTGTCAAGGCCGACCTGACCGACCGCTCCAACCCGGCTGGCAAGGCGACGCTCGAGAACCTTGGTTTGGGCGAACTCTACAAAGCCAACAAGGGCAAGACGGGCCTGGCGTATATCATTGACGCACAGACCGGCAAGGTGCTCGGCAAGATCAAGAGCGGGACCAAGGGCACGGACATTGCCTCGACCATCCGCAGCGCGATTGCTGAAGCAAGCTGATCGACGGCTAGAAACTTGAACTTCTCATTGACCACCGGCCCGTGCAAACGGGTCGGTTTTTATATGCGACATGCATGTGATAAATATATAGGGCGCCGACCCCAAGGAACGCTTTGATTACCACGTCGCAGGAGGGGGGGAGAGGCGCGTCTTGCGGGCCGCGGCGGTTCTTCGTACATTGAGAGGGTGAACCTGCGTGACCGTGACCACAACTCGTGTGGGGCTGCACTGTTCCAGAACTGACGGGCCAAAGAGGGCGATTTTGGTGATTGCCCTGAGACTATTGAAAGATAATTGAAAAATGGTCATCTATCAGTCCACCCAGATAATAATTAGCATGAGGCCACAGGAGTCGCTATGAACCGATCGCTGCTAAAAATCCACTGTGTATTTATGTCTTTGTTTGCAATATCAACAATAACAAGTTGTGGACAAGGTGTTCAAAATACTACCGACGAAACACCAGAATCATCGACCGCTCTTAAAATAACAAGTTCCTCGTGGCTGTATATGGGGACAGGAACTTTCTTAACATCTGGAGTCACAGAGGGATCAGTTCTTGAGTCACCCGCAGTGCCGATACTCATGGCTATCCGAAAAAACAAAGATCAAACAGTTACCTTTTCTTGGACTCCCTACGCTGGGGCGAGTAAGACTCGGTCTTGGGTGCGTATCCACTTGGAGAATAACCAAGGGTCATGGACAGCAACAACAGGATATATTGATGAACAGATAACCACTGAGCGTGTGGTAAACGGTGCAAGCAAGCCTGATGAGTGGATAATTGAACTTAAATCTGCGAGTCTTACGATAGATATAAATTCTAGCGATGAATTATTTGTGCTCAACACGAAGTCGATCTCGGGCAAACGACGATTTGCCAAGATGACATGCAGGTTCAAGAGAGTTGACTACGATCGCTTTAAAACAGAAGCCTCTGGGTTGGGACTGTCTGTATTTCTTGGGTACTGAATGATCGAATCGTTATAGGATATGTCCATTGGACATCAAGAAGGCCGACAAACGGCGATCTCTCCTCCAGAATAAACTTATGTCATTCGGATGTGGTTGCGATCATTCTGCCCAATGGAGGGGGGGGCGGGCTTCAGATGCACTACCGCTACGACGCCTACGGCCAGCCCATCGCCATCAACAAAGGCAACATTTATGGCTATATTGAATGGAACATCGACGTGGACAGTGCCGACTTTCTGAACTCGCGTCATGACGGGTTTCGATGAGCAGGCAACAAGTCCGGCAACACAAGTGCGCCCAAGCGCTCACACAGACGAACAAGCGTATTCGAGAAACACACCAATCACCACTGTTTTCGCAGAGGTTGGTGCTGTGTGTGACCGTGTAGAAAGTAAGGAAATGGGCGTAACAGGACTCGAACCTGTGACCTCGTCGATGTCAACGACGCGCGCTAGCCAGCTGCGCCATACGCCCGGTGCAGGGCCGAGTATAGCACGCCAATCGCTCAGCGTCAGCCCTCATTCCGCCTCGAACACAGCACGAGCCACCGGCCTCGAAAGGTCCGAAACCCACACCCCGCCACGAGGCTCGATGGTCAACAAGAACTCTTGAACGTTGTGGACTTCAAGGGCAGGCGTGAATGGCACGATCACGGGCTTGGCCTTCGCCCCCTTGCTTGAGTGATCGCCCTTGGGCTTGGTGGGCATGGGCACCTCAAACGTGCCGCCGCTAATGAGCACACGCTCAGCATCTACCATTCCGTCGGATCTGTTGTCCACGATCCAGAGTTGATACACCATGTCGAGATATTCGCCGGGATCATGGTCGGCGCGTTCTCCTAAAGACTCCGAAGAATCCTCGTCTGAAGGTGAGCCGACGGGCGAGCCGAGAAAGGGGAGCCCCTCGAAGCGGAGCACTCCCGACTGTATTTTCTCGCTCCATTGCACTTTGCCGCTGATCGTCGGTGCATCGTTGTTTTCTGACCAAGCCACCCACTTCGCCTGGCGGCTGTCGGGATACCGGAATGCAAAATCGGACCAGATCGCTTTGGGCGAATGCGAACTAGGCCCGAAGCCGGGCACGACCGAAGGCCACGCCCAGCAGACAAGCATCGAAGCGATTGCGAAAAAAGCAAACGCCCAACCTGTCGCGGCCCTGAACCGCCAACGCCGAACCATCGAGGTCAGTTCGGGCGCACACACCGCGCAGATGATCTCTCTGTCGGTCGCGGTCTGCTGATGGTCGTCGTGATCGGATAAGTCGGGTAGATTGGGCATAGGTGGACCCATCATACTCAGCGTTCGCTGCTGAGCGGTGGGAATCTATTACCCGCACAATCTACACCCTCGCAACGAAAATATCAGTTGTTGCCGCCGAGGACCACGATCTCGACCCGCCTGCTCGCTGCTTTCGAGCCTCGTTGATGCGCCGGTCCAAACGCGGCAGCGTAGATCCGATCGGCATCAAGCCCTCGCGAGACCAGATAGCGTTCGACCGCGAGGGATCTCGCAGCGCTCAGCGCCTCGTTGGTTCCCCATTTGCTCCGTCGGATCGGGTCGGTGTCGGTATAGCCTTCGACTCGGACTGTGTTCGTGGGGTAGTTTGATTTGATCGCGTTAGCGACGCCGTTGAGCGTGGACTTGGCGTTGTTCTTGAGATCCGCCGAGCCCGAACCAAACAGCACGTCACCCGCGACGGTCACGACCACATCGCTGCCACGCGCCGAGACTTCGGCGCCGGGGATGCTCGGAAGGTTCGTCGCATGATTCGCATTGCTCGTGCGCATCTCTTCGAGCGCAGACGCAAGCTCGCGGTTCTCGGCTTCGAGACGCTGACGCACCGACTCGTACTGCTGACGCAATGCGATCGCCTGATCCGTGCCCGAGTCCATCGTCGCGAGCTGATCGCGGAGCTGTTCGTTTTCTTGGACCAACAAGTCGTAGTCGCTGGTCTTGCTCGTCTTATTGCATCCGGTCAAGCCCGTCAGAGCCACCGCAGCCATCAGCACCGTCGATCCAAGCCTCGTCATCAAGCGTCGATTCATCGCTCATCCTTTCGCGTGAATGCCTCTGCGATTGGGCCGCGAGTCGGGCCCGTGTGGACAGCATAGAACCGCCCGCAAGTGCGTGCGAGCCTACCCGATTGTGTCGGTTCATGCCGGGATCAATCCGTCGCTTTATGGCAGGATGAACGGGCCGCCCAGATGCCACATCTGACCCAGCGCCCACTCGAAGCCCCGCTCGCCCACGACGACCATCAGGGTTGCCGCTGCGAGGGCCGGGCCATAGGGCAGGGCTCGCTTGGCCTTGCCGTCCCATGCCCAGAGAAACGCGGTCAGATACAGCGCGATGAACGGCGCCACGAAGAAAATCAGCGTCGCGTCCAGCCACCCCAGGGTCGCTCCGACCGCTGCCATCAGCCACACGTCACCCATGCCCATCGCCTCTTTGCCGAACGCGAGACTTCCGAAGATCCGGATCCCCCAGATCAGCCCTCCGCCGACCAAGAGCCCGAGCAAAGCCCCGCCGAACACGCTCAGCCAGAGCGGCAAGACCGGCCCAGCGGTCAGAACCCCGGTCGCCGGGTCGAAGACGTTGGCTCCGTAGCCCGCTGCGATTCTTGCTCCAGCCGCAGCGAGGGCGATCGCAGGCGTCACCCACAACAGCTCCCGCAGCGCCTCCCGTCGGGCGTGCGGATACCTGATCCACATGTCCGCCTCGGTCGGGGCCTTCGCGGGCCCGTCTTTGGGTGCGGTGAGCTTGCCATAGATCGGGACCGCCAGCAGCGCAGCACCCAAGCCCCAAAGCCAAGGCACCGATCCCACAAGCCAGCCAAACATCCCAAGTACGATCGCTGCGACCACGCCGACACCGGCTCCGACCCAAGGCTGTCTTGGCGAACTGGCGACAAGTGTTGGAGGGGCATCGTCTTGGGCGTCGGATTGGGTGTCGGAGCCGCAGGTCTCGGACGCCTCTGCCTTTACCTTTGTCTCCGCCTCGTCTTGGGCGATCACCGACGCTTCCCACTGCTCGTAGTCGGCGTAACTCTGCTTGAGCACGCCCACCTTCTGGAGTAACGCCGACACGAGCAACCCAAGCCCGCACCCGATGGCAAGACCAAACAGCGTCCAGCCGATCGGACCGGGGGTGGGGATGACCCACCAATCTCCCTCAGCGGTCCATCGCAAGCCCGAGCGAGTGCTCTGAATCCACACGGCATGGAGGGTGTGTCCGACGACGCCGAGCACCATCGGGATCCACGTCAAGATCAAAGGGATATGGAACGTGCGCGCATCGATGATCGTCATCGCGACGAGCGAACTCATGAGCAGCACGGTCATGACGTAGGTGGGCCAGACGAGGCCAAAGCCGTTACGGGTCCATTCGGGGGCGAGCCCCGCCCAATCGATGCCCATCCAGATGCCCACGTCTTGCTGAGGAAGCACGAACCACAGCAGATAGAGCACCACAAAGATCAGCCCGACAAACCCCTCGACCAGCGGGTACTCGGGGCTGATGCGGCACTTACAGAATCGGCACTTGCCCTTGAGCATGAGCCAGCCCAGCACCGGGATGTTCTCCCGCCACGTCAACAGCGTCTGGCACTGGGGACACCGCGACGCGGGCGACACCACATCGAGCCCCAGAGGCAGCCGATACACCAGCACGTTGATGAGCGATCCGAGGCACGAACCAAAGGCGAACGCGAACAGCACCCAGGTGCCATACATCAGCGCTTCGAGCAGCTTGTAGTTCTCGATCACGCCTAGGAGCCCTCCAAAGATTCATGCAGGCTCAGCCTCAACTATGAGCTGCCCGCTGGATCTTCATCGGTCCCCTCGGTCGATTCCTCCAGCCGGTTCAGATTCGCGTCGATTTCAACGACCCGCTGCTCGGCGACATCAAGCAGCTCCCGGCAGCCTTTTAGGAGCTTCGCGCCGCGCTCATACGCGGAGAGCTGCTCCTCAAGCCCGATCGAACCGGACTCGATCTGTTCGATGAGCGATTCGATCTCCGCCATCGAAGCGTCAAAGTCGGGGCGAGCGTCTTTGGCGTCGATGATATCGCGGGTGTCGCGGGTGTCGCGGGTGCCTTTGTTTTTGGAAATTTTCTTGCTCACCGCGTGACCCTCATCTCGTTATCTGCTCCGCGTCATCGCACCTCTCAGCGCCGGTTCAGAGTGTACGAGTGCTCGGCTCGCAACGTTGAGTCAGCGTGGTAGTGAACGCAAGTGTCTGGGATGAAGGGAGTAAAAAAGCAACCGGCCGCCGGAAGCGATGCCTAGAGCGTGTCCTCCGAACGCTCCAAACGTGCCATCACGGCGGCCGGATTGAGGGAACCACACCCCGCCGAGCAAACTGCGGGTGAACGAACAACTCAAACAAACCACTCAAAATGTTGAACAGGCGGATCAGTGCCGTCAAAAATGCCTCGCATTTGAGGCTCAACGCATCGTGCGCTGACACCTTCACAATACTGATAGTGGGGGATCGTTGCAACCCTTTTTCACGAGGATTCACCTAGTTTCATACGATGTATTCCCTCGAAGTGACAGGGATGACCGCATCCTGCTCCTGATTCGACGAAGTTCTCGACAGCCTGTCCACATCGACGTGACACCCGCCCATCTTCCTCCGCCACGGGCTATGTTGAACGTGTCTACACCCATCACCTCCACAGAAGACGACCCTGACCGAATCCCGGCTCACTCGGATTAGTGGATCAAAGCGAAGGAACGCTGCGATGCACACCCCCCCCCCGCCCCCCTCATCATCAAACCCATCCTCGGTTCAAACAAGCGATTACGCCGACGGCCTTTCATGCGAGACGCCGCTCGTCGAGCTTCGTAACTGGGCGCCCGCTGGCTGGCGGGTAATGCTCAAACTCGAATGTCTCAACACCACCGGCTCGAACAAAGATCGCTCGGGCAAGGCCATGGTCGATCTCGCGGTCAAGCAGGGCAGGCTTCGCCGGGGCATGAGCGTCGTTGAGGCATCAAGCGGCAACGCGAGTGTCGCGATCGCTGCTGCAGCTGCGGGCTACGGCTGCGGGATGACCGCGCTGATCCCACCGGGCATGGCCAAAGACAAGGTCGACCGCCAACTCGGCTACGGCGTAGAAATCAAAGAAGTCACCGACGACCAAGGCAACTCCGATCCCGACTACCGCAGGCACGTCGCGCGATGCTGGGAGCAGGAGAGCCCCGATCGCTACCACACGCTCGATCAGTTCGCCAACCCCGAGAACCCCAACGCGCACGAGCGTGGCACGGGCGCCGAGTGCGTCCACCAGCTCCGGCGCATCAAGCCCCGCATCGGCAACCTCGGATGGTTCATCATGGGCGTGGGCACGGGTGGCACGATCACCGGCATAGCGCGCGCATTGCGCAATGGCGGAACAGCGACCGACAGCGTGCGCACGATCGCAGCCGACCCGTTCGGTTCAGGTATCGCAGCGCACCTGCGGGGCGAGCAATGGGAAGGCGGCTCTCTCGAAGCGCCCGACGGCATCGGCTCGGCAAAGATTCCCGACAACCTCGATACACGCATCATCGACGATGCGGTCACGATCAGACGTGCTCGTGCGCTCGAACAGATCGGGCGATTGCGCAAGCTCGAAGGGTTGCTCGTCGGGCCTTGCACGGGGTACGCGCTGGCGGCATTGCTCGATATTGCTGCGTGGTCTGATGACCAACTCGGAGATCAACCCCGCACAGCGCTCCTGCTCGCGAGCGACCGGGGAGAGTCATATCTGAGTGATCCAGCCGTCCGCGAAGCCGTGGCGTGACGCGCAGCGAGAAGCTCAGCTCAACCAATCCTCAGCCTTGAGGCGTTCGGGGACGTACACCTCGGTGACGTAGCTGATGTCTTTGGTGATGAGCGATTCGACTTCCATCTTGAAGCCGTTGGAGAGCATCTTCTTGATCTCGCGTTGCCAGAGCTTTTTCTCGGTAAACCAAGGGTACTCAGCGATCTGTTTCGCCCGCGAAATGTCCCGAGCGTTGAGCTCGATCTGCACGTCGTCGCTGAGATTGCATGCTTCGTAATCTTTGCTGCGGATGCCTAGGAACTTCGCTTCTGGGATCGCGAGACGTTCGCTCTCGAACGCGAGGCTGATCGAGCCTTGCTTGATGACGCTGTAGATGTAGTGTCCCCACGGGTCGCAGTCGAGCAGGCAGATGATCGGCAGCCCGTGTTCTTTGTTGAGCCGGTGGAGCATGCGTCGCACGCCTCGCGGCGGCTGACCCGATCCCTCGGTCAGGATGCAGTTGTGCTCTTTCCAGAACTTGTCCTCGTTGAACCGTTGCCAGACGGTGTCCTTCTCGACGTGGAGCACGAAGTCCGCATCTACGTTCTCGAACTGGATCACGTTGGGTTCGCAGATGCTCGGGATCGCGTAGCCGCCGCTGCCCATGTGTCGGCAGTCGATGGTGTCGCCCGCGTCGATCACGGTGATGTTGCCGACCATCGTGCCGCGCTTCTTGGCGAACACATGCAACTCTTCGCGGAGACTCCCGAGCGTGACTTCGAGATCTTCGAGGATGCCGTCGGATTCGGTCTGGTCGTTGAAGGTTTTCTCGCCCGGCTTGCGAACCCCCCCGGCTCCCTTAGAGCCCGTCCCCTGAATCGTGTGGAGGCTTTTATAGAACATCCCACGAAGGCTCAGGGTTTTGTCGGCCTCGATGAGTTCCTTGATGCCTTGGCCATGCAAGAGCGTCTGCATGAACTTGCGGGCCTGGCCGAGATTGAAGAGCTGGCGTTCCTGATGGTCGCTGCCCATCTGGAGGATGCCGCGAGACTTGTTCCACTTCGTGTTGGCGCGTGATCGCGTAGGGACTTGGACCCTTGGCTCACGACCAGCCAGCGCAGACGTGACGATCCCTTCAGCGAGTTTGGTGATCGCTTCAGAGGTCCGCGCGTTGCGTTCGGCGCGTGTGCCTTTGGACACTGGGGCTGATTTACGGTGCTTGGGGTTTGGCTTGATGCCAGATTTCTTTGCCATCGGTGACCTTCCGTGTCGCCGTCGGAACTTCCGAAGACGCTTCATTCCTCACATCAACCATTGGAAATCACTCAAACAATCCGCTGTTGGCCTGCTCGGCGGGCTTGCGTCGGACCTTCTTTCGCACCTTCTTCTTGACGACCTTCTTCTTCCGCTCGGGCTTCGTCGTCTCGATCTGTGCATCTTCGGTGATGGCTTCGTCTGCCGATGACTCAGGCGACGGAGTTTGAGCAGCAGCAGGCGGGGGCGTGGAGGGCGGATCATCGGCGACGATGATGACGCCGTCGTCCTTGTCAAGTCTGCCGTTGCCGTCGGCGAGCTGTTCACGCTTCGAGCCTACGACCTTGCCGTCCTCGTCGAGAATCGCATCGGCAAGCTCTGTGCGGCGCTCGGCCTGCCGCTTGAGCGAGTCGTACAGCTCCTTGGCATCCGCACCGGTAATCGCGTTGCACGCCTTAGCGATCTCGCCGATGTACCGCTCGAACACATCGCGGCGCAGGCCCTCGCGTTTCATGGCCTTGCGCCTGCGGATATACGTCCCGAGCTTTCGCCCGCACTCTTGGAGCGCGAGCCGCATCTCTTTCTTGATCTCGTCGTACTCGGCGATTGCTTCCTTGCTCTCGCTCGTAAACGGCACCCACACACTCGCCATGTGAATCATTACGACGAGCGGTCCGACCGGCGCTGCGCTGCGTGGTTGTTGCAGGCCGTAGTTCTTCCAAGCGGTGTCTACGACGCTCTTGAACGCGCAGCACGACGATTGCTGATACAGCAACGGCACACGGTTAGCAAAGCGGATCACCCGCGCCGATTCATCCCCCGGCAGATCGCCACCAAACGCGATCGCGGCCTCAATCTGAAACGGGTTGCCGCGGTATACGGCAGGGGGCCGGGTGCTCGCCGAATAGAATTCGGCCTTGACGCCCTTGAGCAGGCCCGCGAGCATCGTCCGCACGCCGATGGGAGCGAGACAGTTGGTGGGGGGGTTCTTGAGCTTTGCGTCTTGCAACGCTGAGAAGATCCGCTCGGCATCCTCGTGTGCGATGGACTTGAGCCAGGTTTCGCTGCTGTACGATTTCTTGCTCGTACTGGCCGCCTTGGTGATCTCCTTGACCATCGCGGGCGACACTCGGCAAAACTCGTGCTTGAAAAACCCCGCGAGTTGTTTCTGGTCCGTGCGTTTGAGGAAGTTCAAGAACGTGCCAAGCTCGACGCCGTGCGGGTGGGGCTTGATCTCTTCGGTTTCCGGCGGCAGTTCGTCAACCGTTCGAGGAAACTCGATCCGGTCCGCGTGCTCGGTCGTGCGAATGATCGCGCCGGGCGATTGCTCCGCAGTCTGCTCGTGCTGGTCTGGTTCAATCTCGATCGAGTCTTCCAACTCGGGATCGGCGGTCGCTTTCTCAGGCGGGATAAACGTGAACTTCGCGTGCGGATTGGCGATCGCCGTTTGTTCGAGATAGGTGTCGATCGAGGTTTTGCCTTTGACGTACTTGGCTTCGAGCTCGATCGTCACACTGGTCCCGGTGCCGCTGGAGGTCTCGAACGGCTCATCCGTCTCTCGATCAACCGTGACCTCGGGCCGGTTCTTGGTCGTGTCCATCGCCAACTCGATGTGGTGCGCCGGCTTGTTGGCATGAGGCTTCGTGACAATGACCATCGGCTTGCCCGTGGTCATCAGTCCGTACATCCCGGCCGCCGAGATCCCGATGCCTTGTTGACCGCGCGACATTTTGAGCCGGTGGAACTTCGAGCCGTAGAGCAGCTTGCCGAAGATGTTTTCGACCTGTCGGCGGACAATTCCCGGGCCGTTGTCGGTGATGGTCACTCGGTATCGAGCGGGCTTGGTGGCGGATTTCGCCGGGATCAGTTCTTCGAGCCGGACGCTGATATCCGGGAGGATCTCGGCCTCTTCACAGGCATCGAGCGCGTTATCGACCGCTTCCTTGACCGTGGTAAGCAGGGCTTTGCGAGGGTTATCGAACCCGAGCAGGTGGCGATTTTTGGCGAAAAACTCGCTCACGGAGATGTCGCGTTGCTTGGCCGCCATGGTCTCGGCGGTCTGCTTCCTTGCACGTACAGCCATGTGGGCTCCAATAGGGCTGGTTTGAGGGCGGCTCCGCCGCTGGGGCAGAGTATAAGCAACGCCAGAGTCAACCGGGGCGAGTTGAACGGGACTTAGGGGTGGTCTTTGAAGATATTGTAAATCGTGGCTAGATGGCGAATTGTGGCCACATCTCGGGTCCACAATGTGATAGACTCGTCTCGGCGGCCTAGCGGTCGTGTGCTGAGGAGGATGAGAGACACCCTTCCCTCAGCTCAGAAAAGTGTTCCATACCTATATGGCCCAAAGGCCATCGAGGTTGACGTTTGTTTGCTAGAGAGACACCGAGTTTTTGGAGGACCGAGACATGACTAAGACTTTCGCCCTGTTGGCCCTCGCGGGTACCGCGCTGACCGCCAACGCTCAGATTCTCGTAGCTGATTCCTTCAGCTACCCCGACGGCAATCTCGTCGGCAACGGCGGTTGGGCCAACCACAGCGGCAGCGGCTCCTTTATCCAGGTTGACAGCGGCGTAGCCGTCCTCGGGCACGGCGGCGGCTCACGCGAGGACGCCAACGTCCCGTTCACGCCCACTGGCGGAACTCTCTATTACGGCATCGACTTCAAGGTGTCGGATGACACCCGGATCACCGGCGGCGATTACGAATACTTCGCTCACTTCAAGGACGGCGGCTTTGCGTTCCGAGGACGTCTCGATATCGTTGAAGCGATCGGCGGTGGTGATTTTTCCGTTGGGATCGCGTCCACCACCAGCACGGCCGATGCCGTTTGGGCGACTGATCTGAGCTTTGACACCTACTACCGCGCGATCGTCGGCTACAACCAAGACACCAACCAGGCCCAGCTCTGGATCGATGCCACCGACGCATCCGACACGTCCATTCTTGGTGTGGATGAAGCAGATCCGGGCGACGCGGTGTCCACGTTCGCCCTCCGTCAGTCCAACTCCTCCAACGATGAGACCATTATGGTGGACAACCTCATCGTCGGCACCACCTTTGGGTCGGTCGTCCCGACCCCCGCTTCGGCGAGCATCCTCGCTCTCGGCGGCTTGGTCGCGACCCGTCGCCGCCGCTCCTGAGTGGATGGCTAGTGGTTCGGACTCAATGTTTTTGATCCGCCGGCGGTTTCCTTGCGGGAGCCGCCGGTGGTCGTTTCAGATTGAGATGGGCTATCGGGCTCATAGAACGCCTATCAAATCCCGACTTGGTGTCGGTTTGGTGAAGACGGCGTAAAGTTGTGCTGCGAATGCAGTTTCTCGCGTTTCCATGAATGACACGGCGCGAGTTCGTGTTATCCTAGATCTACGCGGATATTGATGGTGGATTGGGGACGGGGGACGCTTTGGACGTGTCCCGACCATGTGACTGAGACCGGATCAGCGGTATGTGCCGTTGTGAAGGGTGTTGAGAGAATGATCACTCGTATTAGATGAGAAAGAGAGTTTCAAGATGATGAAGGCACTCGCTTGTATCGCAATCGCCGGGACCGCCATGGCTGCCAACGGCCAAGAGCTCCTCGCCTGGTGGAGTTTCAACAACTCGACTACCGACAGCAACCTCACCTGGGCTGACGGCAACGACTTCCTGAACCCCGTGTTCCGTCACATGCACGACAACGACGGCACGTTCAACGACGGGTTCCTCCACGCGGCCACTGATCGCATGTACCCCGTGTTCGATGGTTTCTCCATCAACCCCGGTGCCCTCATCGATCCCACCGTCGTCGATACCTTTGACTTGAACCCCGACATCACCCTCTTCGGCGCGTACATCGACGTCACTAATCTCAACGGCGACAACTTCGCCACCGTCACCGACCCCTCCTTCGCGATCAACGAGTGGGGCTCCTTCCAGGGCACCGGCGACAACCGCCCCGACGGCGGCACCTTCGCTGGTGGCTCGCTCGCCATCACCGGTCCCCTCAACAACATGAGGCACTTCGACATCGTTGCTGACCTCAGCAACTACCAAGACATCGAAGTCACTTGGGCCAACCGTGGTTCGAGCACCGGCTTCACCAGCCGCACCGTCTCGGTCTCCACCGATGGCGTCAGCTTCACCGAGATCTTCACGAACGCTGGCACCCTCACCAGCACCTGGGTGCTCAACCTTGCGGATGCGGG
>CAYUVO010000064.1:0-14201 GCA_964448185.1 uncultured Phycisphaeraceae bacterium | reverse complement strand
GACCACCGACTACCTCAGCAAGCACGTCGATACCGGCGACCGCTGGGTCCTCAACTTCGGCCCCCAGCACCCCGCGACCCACACGACCCTTCGACTCGTTCTCGAACTCGACGGCGAACGCATCGCGCGATGCACCCCCCACATCGGATACCTCCACTCAGGATTCGAGAAGCTCGGCGAACACCTCGACTACAACCAGTACGTCACCATCGTCAGCCGGATGAACTACCTCTCGCCGATCTCCAACGACATCTGTTGGCATCACTGCGTCGAGAAGCTCTTCGACATCGACCTCACTCCCCGTTGCAAGGTCTTGCGGACCATCATGGCCGAGCTCGGTCGCATTCAGGACCACCTGCTGTGCCTGGGCGCAGCAGCCCTCGACCTCGGAGCCTTCACCGGGTTCCTCTACGGCTTCAATCCACGCGAGAAAATCTACGACATCTGCGACTACATCTCGGGTCAGCGATACCACCCCGACTGGACCCGCGTAGGCGGAGCCATGCGCGACCTGCCCGATGAAGAAGTCTTCAAACGCATGGTCAAGAAGTTCCTCCACGAAGACCTCTCACAAGCCATCAAAGATCTCACGGGCCTCGTCGAACGCAACCGCATCTTCATCGACCGCACACGCGGCGTCGGCGCCATCAGCCACGACGAAGCCATCGCCTACTCGCTCAGCGGGCCGCTCGCCCGCGCCTCGGGCGTCCGGCGCGATCTCCGCAAGGACGCCCCGTACCTGTGCTACGCGGACAACTGGGACGGCCAAGGCGCTTCCGCCGTCAAGTTCGCGGTGCCCCTTGCCTCCGAGGGCGACGTCTATTCACGGTTCCTTGTGCGCGCAGAAGAAGTCCGCCAATCCGTCCGCATCATCGACCAGCTCATCGACTGCATCCCCCAAGGACCCATCGACACCTTCGCTGATGGCAAGATGGTCAAGCCCTCCAAGAACGAGGTCTACGGCTCCATCGAAGGACTCATCCAGCACTTCGAGCTCATCATGTCAAACCGTGGCTGGACACCCCCGGTCGCCGAGGCGTATGGCTGCCACGAAACCGCCAACGGCGAGCTCGGGTATTACATCGTCAGCGATGGATCGCCCCGGCCTTGGCGCGTGCGGACGCGGCCGCCGAGCTTTATCAACTACTCGACGATGGCCAAGCTCACCGAAGGCCACATGCTCGCAGACGTGGTAGCAATTCTCGGCTCGCTCAACGTCGTCGCCGCCGAGTTGGATCGCTAAATACGCATCCCGCTCCGTGTGCCACGGCTCTGTGAGCCGTGTGCTCAGGCGTCGTTGCTTTCGTCCGGTAGGGGCAGCTCTTTCAAGTTGACCTCGTAGCCATCTTCTTGCATTGCTTGGAGTTCTTGAGCGATCTCTCGCATGGTCTCTGCAATCTCTTCCGGAGATGCTGAGTTGTCGTCACCCTTTGCCAATTCCTTCTGTTCCGCTGCCACCGCCTCGGCTTCCAGAACCCGTTGAGCGTCTTCTTGAAGATGTGCCTCAGCTTGTTCGTCCACAGCTGTAAAGTGATCCGCGTCTGATTCGACAGTTTCATCGATGGTGGTTGTCTCTGTGGTTCGTTCCCATGAACCAGAAAGTGGCAGTTTTTCTAATATTATGGCGACGAGCCGTTCCCAGATCCCCTTCTTGTCGTTCTCGTCGCCGCCAATCCGAAGCTTATTTGTAACACGCTTACGCGTAATCGTTCGTGTGCGTTTGATCGCCATTACGCACCCCCGCCTACAGGCTGCGGAGCGTTATAAGGCGACGTCTCTGTCACCCCTGCGTCGTCTTCAAGCCGAACACCGTTCCCACCCGAGGCTCGCACATACCGGTCCATGAGCCGAAGCAGCTTCACTGTTCGCTTTCGTACCGCCTTCGCGTCTACTCCATCCGGACCGACAACTGACAGCTCATAGGCAGTCGCACCGAGCAACGGTTCCCGCCCTTCTTCCGGCCACCCCTCCGGCTCGCCTTCGGGCCACATTGCGCCAAAAACCTCTGGTGGCACGGGCGTTTCGTCCGTCCAGTTCAGCTTGTTTGCTGAAGAGGCGAGGAGCTGGTAGTCCCGCACAATAGCTCTGTCGAGTGAGGTAGCTACCTCTTCTAATATCTCACTTGCAATCTCAACCGCGTCTGAGGCTGCGTGCTCTGATTGATACAAATCATCCGCAAAATTTTCAAATGCACCAAGTGCATATGCGGCAGCTTGAACAGATGCGATCACGCCCTCAACGATATCCTTAGCCCGTAACCATGACTGTGCAGAGGAGGTTTCGTATGCAAAAGCATCCTCCACAATGGCAAGCCGGTCGAGTATCCGTCTTGGTGTCGACACCGCCGCGTGCCTCGGCTTTATACATATTGCTTCCACGGCGTCAAGCGATTCTCGAATAGCTGTGGCATACTCGACTTTGGCATCTGGCCAGAAGTACTTGAACAACGGCTGAACCCGCCGGGCACACCGCGCAGCGAATGCCACCTGCGCCCATCGCGGCAATCGGGCAATATCGCTTACTGATGGGATTCTGTCCTCAGGCTTGCTCATGGCTCTTCGCCCCTTTCGCTGCGCACAGCATACCAGATCGCAGGAAATCTCCAACCCCTCGTGCCGAGCTGAGCAACCCCCCCTACCGCTCCGGCTCAAACCCATCAAGCTCAAACGCCTTGCGGTGTTTGCCCTCGCCCGATTCGCCCGCAGTCGTTTCGCCCTTGAAGTAATCGAGCACCGGCTTCGTCCGCCCCTGTGAATCCACCATGTCCGCGTCGGGCTTGATCTGGCCCGTCTGCATCTTGCGCTTCTTGGCGTGCCGATTGAGTTCTTCAACCAGCTCGGGATCATCGCTCGCGTTCATCATCCGCGGCTTGGTCGCCTCAAACAAATCCATCCGCACGGGCGACAAAATGCACAACGCCATCCCCTCAGGGAAATACACCGTGGTATTGCGTTTGACGATCCGGTAGTTCATCGTAAACGGAAAGGGCGACCAGTCCGTCTCGACGATCCCTTCGAGCGGCACGCAGTCGGGCACATGCCCATTAGGCTCGCCGCGAACCCACAGGCCCGTCCCGTCATTCGTCTTGAAAACCCAAGGCAGCGCAAAGCTCACAATCCCTGCGCCAAAGTTCGTCCCCACCAACCCCTTGAGCCGGTTAGTCTTGCCCGGAAAATCGAGCTTGACCGCATCGGCGCTGTCCTTGCCGGTCCATGTCGCGGTGACCATCGAGGGCAGCCGGATGATCCACCCCGCCTGATTGGCCATCGCCACCGGCAGACACCAGTACGCCGCCTTCCGCGGCGTGCGATCCATCCACTCCCGCGAACGCTCGGCGGGCACAATCGACCACCCCGTGGTGTCCCCCAGACGGTACGCGGTCAGGGTTTGTTGCTGCGAGTTCTGGGAGACGTCGTGTGATGGTTCAGACATGTCCCAACGGTACCACATGAAGCCGAGAGATTCACGCACCGACTCGCCAAGAGATAGACTCGGAACATGACCCTCACTCCTCGAATCATTTCTGCTCTCGGTGGCTTATTCGCCGCCTTGCTCATGCTCCCCGCCACCGGCTGCACCACGTCGTACACCGCCGAGATCAGCAACGAGACAAGCCTCACCCTCGAAGCACGCCTCCTGCACGATCAGTTCGCAGCCGATTCCATCGAGCTCGACGCCGTCACGCTCCCCCCGGGGAGCATCGCAACGCTCGGCCCCTCAAGCGTCCCACTGACCGACACCGTCAAGCTCTCCGTCGAGATCGTCCGCGATCGCGGCAACGTGCCCACACGCAAAACCATGAGCCGAGGCATGAGCCGATTCGTCGTCGAAACCGATGGCGACCCCGCCTACAGCCTCATCCGCGTGCGACTCCTCGACCACTCCACGCCCTTCCGATTCGGTGCCTCAAGCGACGGCGCCCTCGACGAATAGCGCGCCACTACGGGCAAGGCCCCACCAACGAGAGCAGCGCAAGGAAATCGCCAAAGCTCACCATCCCGTCGCCGCCGTTGATTGTGCCAAAGTCGTCAGCAAGATCACCCGGGCAGCCAAATACGCCGCCCGGGCAAGGCCCGACCAAGCCGAGCAGCGCGAGGAAATCGCCGAACGTCACCGAGCCATCGCCGAGCGGGTTACCCATGTCATCTGCGATATCACCCGGGCATGTGTCGGGCCGGAGCAGCGTGATCTGATCGACGCCGTACCGCTCGAAGGGTTCGACGAACGAGTTGGCGATCAGCATGAACGAAAGCTCGGCCTGCGGATCGAGCGTCACCGTCGTCGTCGCGGTGGCATCACCCGCGAGATAGAACACACGCACCTGGGTCTGTGCCGATTCGAGCGTGACTTCGACGGTTGCGGTGAGGCTCTGACCGATCGGCACAAACCCGGCCTGTGTGAAGATCAACGGATCTTCGATGATGGTGATGGCGGCACCGGCAATGGTGCCCGCGATGGCCCGCGCCGAGCCGTTGGGGTTGTCCCCGATCTGTCCTGCGACGATGCTCGTCCCGTCGCTGATCGCAAACACCGGGTCGAAGTCGTCGCTCAGGCGAGTGATCTCAAGCTCAATGCGAAAGCACAGCGGGTCATCCCCGACGCCGATGGCCTGGAACGTTCCCGGCGTGGCCAGCAGGAACTTAGCCAGCACCACGTTGGCGGTCGTTGCTTCGATTTCCATCCGCGTGCCGTTGGCTACGGGAGTGCTCGCGAAGAACTCCGCTTTGGGGTGGACGATAAACTCGGTGCCGGTGCCGGCAAAGACCACCTCATCGCCCGCTGCCGCTTGGTGGCTGCTCCCTGCGAGTACCCCGCCTACCACAATGAGTGGGCCCAAGGTCGTCAATGCTGCACGATTGGTCGCCATCAGAAATCCTCCTCAAAACATCCTCAACACCCGAGTCTACCTCATCCCGCCCAGCCCGCCCCCCCCCGCCCTCCCCTAAAAAACACCCCTATACTTTGATTCCCTTATGTGACCCCCTTCCTTACGGAGAGTCAGCCATGGCGTGGATCCCAAAGCCCTCAGCGACCGCCGCGATCGAACGACGCGATGAGCCCTTCCTTACCGAAGCGCTCAAGGCGTCCTTGCGAGGGACGATCCTGCCCCGCTACGAGACCACCCACGCAGCCCTCTTGCCCACGCTCCACGCGGTCCAGCACGAGAACGGCTGGCTGCCCCAGCAAGCCATGCTCGAAATCGCCGAGTTCCTCGAGATCGCGCCCGCCGAAGTCATCGACACCGCCACGTTCTACGAAGAATACTGGCTCCGCCCCAAGGGTCGCCATGTCGTCGCGGTCTGCCGATCCATCGCCTGTGAGTTCACCGGCCAACCCTGCATCACCCAAGCTGTCAAAGACAAACTCGGCGTCGATGTAGGCGAAACCACCGACGACGGTGAGTTCACCCTCATCGAGCTCGAATGCCTCGGCTCTTGCGGCACAGCTCCCGCGGCCCTCATCGACGAAACCCTCCACGAAAACGTCACACCCGAATCCATCCTCGATCTCATCGACGCGGCACGCAACGCCAAAGGCCACTAGCAGCAGCGGTTCATGACAAAGTCCTCACACAACAGCCTGATGCGGAACATCGGACAATGCCTGGGCTACATCACCAAAGGCTTCAAGGCCGACGTCTCGACGCCTGACACCTACGAAGTCCGACGCGAAACCTCTACCGAACAACGCGCTACACCCGCGGGCCCGGTCACCCTTCGGCGGACCACCATCGAAGAAATCTCGCTGCCCGCGCCATCATCGACCGATGCCACAGCAGACGATCCGATCTCAAGGAGAACCCCCGATGACGACCCTGCGACGAATCTGTAGTGCCCTGATGACAACCGGTGGCCTGCTCGCTGCTGGGCTTGTGGGAGGGCTTGCGGGCGGGTGCGCCTCCACCGGCACCACCCACGGCCCGGGCCCGGCCACCTTCACACTCCTCAACGATTCAACCGCGAACATCGACATCGAGATGGTCACGCTCTCAGGAACACCCACGCTGACCGTCTCGCCCGGCGGGTCGGCGACGAGTTCCATCGAACCAGCCACCGAAACCACCAACGGCGTCCTCGGCGTGGTCCTCATCCCGACCGACCCAGAATCGGGAGCCATTGGCAAGCCCGTGCGAGTCAACATCGACGGCGAGCCCTACGCCATCCGCGTCTTCGGCACACCCGCCGCCCTCCGCTGGGCGCGGCTCAAGCCCCAACGCATGGACCGCTCGAACGACCTCGCCGCCCCACCGCCGCCCAACCCCGGCGCGGGCGTGCAGGCGCGGTAAGACAATATCAAGGCCATCTTCTGGAATTCCATCCAATCTTGGTGGTGGGATGGAGGCAGTAGACAACGCTGGCGATTTCATCACAGACTCGTTCTACATGCCATGAGGATAACGATGGTTTCAAACTCTGAGGACGTTTATGCACTCGCGAGGCGTCTGATCGAGCACTGCAAGGCGACCGATCACGACGAAGCCGCGGCGCAACTCTACGACGCGTTACACGCGGGGAGTTCGGCCTTGGAGGTTCTTGGTGCAATTCGCTGCGCTCTCCGGATGCACCATTTATTGTATCAAGAATTCGCCGCTCCAGAAGAGTTGGAAGCCGCAACTAAGTACGTGGACCACGTCTTTGGACGTGCGTAGCTTGATGCCCCCGTAGTGTTCCAGTGTTCAGCCGAGCTTGAACTCGGTCGGGTGGGGGAGTGAAGCGATCTGCCACAGGTGCCATCCCAGTGGTCACAATGAGAGTGGACGGAAGGCCGTAACTATGAAACTCTTAGTTCATCAAGAAGGATTCCTGCTCAGCGATCAAGGGGCCGTGATTGAGCGCCACAGATCGTCGATTATGTTGCTCCGATTTACATGTCCGTTTCGATCGAACGACACTTTCGTTGAGTTCGCGATTGCTCAACCCCGTCACGAGGGGGTATCGTTCGACGATCTACGTCTAGGAACAACGCTTGTGTGTAATATCACTGTTATACCGAGCGACAGGGCACGATCGAACGACCCGTTCGACTTGAGTTGGTGGCGAGGCGGCAACGCAGCGATAACCGATATCACTGTTGTTTCCGCAGAGTAAGGGGTCAGCAAGACTATGATTTGCCCCCCCAAACTAAGTCCATCCGTTATGCGACAATCAACGTCGTCGTAGGGTCCAAAAACTCAGCCGAGGTGGCTCTTCTAGTATTTGCAGGCGACGGCGCACCCGACGGCCAAGTTGAGTTTGGCGACTTCCTTGCTCTGCTCGCCAACGTCGGCGAGTGCCCGTAACTGAACTACATTCAGCGCCCGCCGAGCATCGAGCCGATCCCGCCGAGCACCGAGCCCTCGCCCGTGCGCGATCCTCCCTGCGACGGTGCCGCTGCGATGATCCGGTCTGCAAGCCTGCTAAATGGCAGCGTCTGCAACCAGACCGTCCCGGGGCCTTTGAGCGCCGCGTAGAACAGCCCCTCGCCGCCAAAGACCTTGTTCTTGATCCCCTTGACGAACTGGATGTCGTACTGCACCGACGGATCGAACGCGACCAGACACCCCGTGTCCACACGCAACAGCTCGCCCACTCCAAGCTCTCGACGAACCGTCGTGCCGCCCGCGTGCAAGAACGCCTGGCCGCGGCCCGATGGGCTCGTGAGTTTCTGCAGGATGAAGCCTTCGCCGCCGAAGAGTCCGACGCCGATTTTGCGTTGGAATGCGATTGTTACTTCGACGCCGCGCGCTGCGCACAGGAATGAATCTTTCTGGCAGATCAGCGTGCCGCCGTGATCGCCGAGTTCGACGGGCACGACGTGGCCCGGGTACGGCGCCGCGAACGCGCAGTCTCGGCGTTGCAAGCCGTGATTGTGGAAGAAGGTGATGAAGAACGATTCGCCGGTGACCGCACGCTTGCCCGCCTCGAAGAGCTTGCTCATCAGCCCGCCGCTGCTGTCCTTCATGCTCAGCGACGTGGCCATCTCGATGTCCTCTTCGAGATACATCATCGCGCCCGCTTCAGCCACCACCGCCTCGTCCGGGTCGAGGGTGATAATTACCGCCTGCATGTCGTCGCCGATGATCCGATGGTCGATGATGTCCGGTCCCATGTCGCTGCCTCCATACTTGTTCAAGTACCCTTGGTCGTCGTCGTGATGCGCTGGCTCGCACCCCGTAAGAATGCTGATCCACTCTATGAGTGGGATCGCTGGGCGTTGTCCGGGCGGATTCTATCGATCCTGGCGCCGCTATCAAAACACAAACAATCTGCCCAGATGTGCCATGAATGCAGCTCCATTTCCAAGACAGTTGGCCTAGCCCCAAACTGCTCGTACAGTAGAATCTGCATGGACCGCTCCCAACGGGGCTGTCTGATTCGAGGGAATCGACCTCCCGCCTGATGCTGAGAGCGCCCTCGTGGGCCTCGGAGGCTTGGGATGGGTGGCGATTGAAGGCAAAGAGCAGTCTTTTCAAGCCATGGGCGAAACCGACGAACCGTCCTGTTGCCAGGATGAACCCGAACGAAAGCACCTTCTCTTCACTATCGATCTGATCGATCGTGGCTGTCTCATCGACCCTTCTCAGGCCGCGTGGCTCACCGAGCACGCCCAGCGGATGATGGAGCATCTCGAACTCCGGGGCGAGGTGCGGGTCGAACTGGTCGATGATCCCGCCATGAGCATCGCTCATCAAAAGTGGCTCGACGATTCCAGGACGACCGACGTGCTGACGTTTGATCTCCGCGAATCGCCCGACGACCCAGAGCTGGATACCGATCTGATGATCTGCGTCGACGAGGCCCGCCGGCAGTCTGATTCCCGAGGTCTGCCCCTCGAACACGAACTGCTCCTCTACTTCACCCACGGCTTGCTCCACTGCCTGGGCCACGACGACCACGACGAGGCCGACTCACAAGCCATGCACCAACGCGAAGATGAACTGCTCGCCGCGATAGGACTGCCCGCGATCTATTCGACCACGCCTTCTCGGGATGGAGCAAGCTCATGAGTGCGCTTGCTGCGATCCCCGTAGCGCTCGGCGGGCTTGGTCTCGCGGGCATCTTCGCCACGCTGCACATGGCGTTGCTGCACTCCGCGCGGACCACGCTCTCGGAAATCGCGATCGAACGCGACAACGCCGGCGCTCAACATCGCATCGAAAGAATCCTCGCAGACCTCGAAGGCCACGCGCTGGGACAAGGGCTCCTCGCGAGCGTCTGCACGCTGCTGACCGCGATGGGATTCATCGCCTGGATCGGCGGCTCTTCGGACGCTGTCGCCCGGCTCGACCTCGTGCTCGGGCTGGTGATCTCGACGCCGTTGCTCTGGCTCGTCGCGGTGCTGCTGCCCGCGAGCCTCGCCGATCACGCGGGCGAACGGCTGGTCTACAGCGCCGCGTCACTCATCCGCATCACCTATCGCGTCGTGATGCCTCTGATCTTGCTGTGGCGTGGGATCGATGAGTTGGTCCGCCGGGTGATCGCACCGACGACGACCGAGGCCGAGGCCATCGAAGCCGATCTGCTCAGCGTGGTCGAAGAGGGCCGCCAGGAAGGCCAGTTTGACGAGCAAGAGCGTGACATGATCGCTGCGGTGGTTCGTCTTCGCACGACGAGTGCAGAAGACGTCATGACGCCGCGCACCGACATCGATGCGTTGCAATATACCGACGACCTGAGCGTCATCAAAGCGTTCATACGCCAGGCCCCGCACAGCCGAATCCCCGTCTACGAGGACAACCTCGATCATGTCGTGGGCATTCTCTACGCCAAAGACCTGCTGCACTATCTCGCCGAGCACGACGACCAATCAGACAACTTCGTGCTCCAGCCACTGCTCCGCACCGCAACGTTTGTGCCCGAAGCCAAGACCGTCCGTGAACTGCTCTCGGACCTGCTCGAACGCCAGACCCACATGGCGCTCATCGCGGACGAATATGGAGGCACCGCCGGGCTCGTCACCGTCGAAGACATCATCGAAGAAGTCTTCGGCGACATCCTCGATGAATACGAAACACCCGATGACGAAGCCCCGAGCATCGATATCGACATCGAAACCAACACCGCCGACATCGACGCCCGTGCGCACATCGATGATCTCAACGAAGCCCTCGAACCCCTCGGCGTGAGTCTCCCCGAGAGCGACGACTACGACACCCTCGGCGGCTGCGTCATGGTCCGCCTCGGACGCATCCCCACGCAGGGCGAACAGCTCCGCATCGACCGCGTGCTCCTCGAAGTCACCCAGGCCGAGCCCACCCGTGTGCTGCGGGTCAACCTGCAGGTCATCCCCAAGGACGACGAAGCCTCGCCCGAAAGCACCGGCGAGAACGGCCGCGCACGACTTCAGGGCTGATACCGCTCCCCGCTCAAAGCCCGCTTGTCGTGCCCCTACCATCGCCCATGAGCAAAGCGCTTCGGCTCTACAACACCCTCTCGAACACCATCGAGCCCTTCGTCCCCGCTGACCCATCGCGGATCACCTTCTACACCTGTGGCCCGACCGTCTACGACGATGCGCACATCGGGAACTTCCGCTCATTCCTCGCTGCCGACTTGCTTCGGCGCTGGATCGAATCGCCCTTGTGCGCACTGCATAGCCCGTCGGCACAACACCATCAAGGCCCGCGCAGTGTCGTTCACATGATGAACATCACCGACGTCGGCCACATGACCGATGACGACCTCGCCGACGGCGCGGGCATGGACAAGATGGACGCCGCTCGCGAACGCATCGCCAAGGCTCAACAAGCGGCCAAAAAATCTGGCTCCGCTCATACGCACACCGACCTCGACCCCAACGACCCAAGGGCCATCGCCCGGTTCTATGAAGAACGCTTCATCGAGGACGCCAAAGCACTCGGACTCAAGCTCGCCACAGAAGCACAGAGCGATCCCTCGCTCATGCCAAGAGCTACCGATCACGTTGGGGCGATGGTCACGCTCATCGAACGCCTCATCGAACGCGGCGCCGCCTATGTCCGTGGCGAGCCGGGGCAGCGAGCCGTGTACTTCGATGTAGAATCATTCCCCGACTACGGCACGCTCAGCGGCAACACCCTCGACCAGCTCCGAGGCGGCGCAGGCGGCCGCGTTTCCGCTACCAATCAAGCCCAAAAGAAGCACCCCGCCGATTTCCTGCTCTGGAAAGAAGACGCCTCGCACCTCATGAAATGGCCCAGCCCGTGGGGCGAGGGCTACCCAGGCTGGCACATCGAATGCAGCGCCATGGCACTGGGCCGACTCATCGCCGGAGGCCTCGCTGGCGCGCTCAACCAAGCGCCAACTACCCCCTCTTCTGCCGCCGAGACATCTGCCGTCGTAATTGACCTCCACTCCGGCGGCGAAGACAACATCTTCCCCCACCACGAATGCGAGATCGCCCAGACCCGCGCAGCCACCGGCGGCTCACGATTCGCCCGACACTGGTTCCACGCACGCTTCCTCATGGTCGAAGGACAGAAGATGTCCAAATCAACGGGCAACTTCTTCACCGCCCGCGACCTCTTCGCCAAGGGCCACTCGCCCGCAGCCCTTCGGCTCGAACTCATCAGCACCCACTACCGTGCCAACGCCAACTTCACCGAACAAGGTCTCAAAGACGCCGCCCGACAGATCGAGCGCTGGCGTGATCTCTGGGACAAGTGCGCACAAGCAACCGAGCGAGGCGACGACCCCAAGCACTACATCGCCGCCTTCGCCGACGCGATGCACGACGACCTCAACATCGCGGGCGCCATCGCAGCACTCAACGAAATGCGTTCCGCATTCACCTCGGGTTCTATGGCCCCCGGCACGCTCCTGGCTCAAGCACTCGCCACCATCGACGACGTGATCGGGGTCATCACGCTCGGGCGCACCGCTGATGTCGCTACCGAGATCGGCGTCTACAAAGAGGTCGAGCCCGATGCGCAGATCGAGGCGTTGCTTGTTGAACGCCGCGATGCGCGGGCGGCTAAAAACTGGTCCGATGCCGACCGCATCCGCGACGAGCTTGCTGCCCTGGGCCTGTCGATCAAAGACGTCCCCGGCGGCAAGGTCGAAGTCAGCCGGGCCTGACACCAACCCCCGCTCCTTCACCGCGCCTCGGTCCGGCACAACAACTCCAAGTGCCCATCGCGCGCGTGGACCTCTAACAACCGAACCTGCCTGCCGTCGGGCAACGGCACCACCGGATGCTCGCTTGAGACAATCCCGCTAAGCACATCGAACATCAACGACAGATCAGCACGCTCGCCAAACTCCGAGGGCACCGCGTCGCTCGCCCATCCCTCAGCACTGGGCAGCACCCAACGAGCGGGCAACGGCAGCCGCCCGATATCGAGCCGCTCTGCGGGGATCCACATCGCGCCGTGTTCATCGACCGATGGGCGAAGGTGTGCGGTGACGATTTGTGAGCCCTTGGGCGTACTGACTTGAACCCCAACACGGATCAATCCTTGATCGAAGTCCACCTGCAACTCTTCGAGCTGCGGGGGCCACTCCCGAAGATCGCCCCTTGAGGCAAGCCACGCGGGCATCCGTGCGTTGAGCCACGCATTGACCTCGCGGGGCTCGATCGAGATCCCCCAAGGCTCGCTGTGCCAACGCTCCCCGGGTTCCAAATCAGCAGCCGCGGGTCGCACCTGCGTGAGCTGATTCGACACCGCGTTCTCGAACGCCACCGCGAGTTGCTGGGTCGAGCTGGCTGCGACGTTGACCGAGCGCCACCACGCAGGCGTCTTGCCCGCGAGCAGCGTGGCCACCATGCCCAAGCCCGATGCGATTAGAACGACCACCAGCCCACCCACTACCAGCAGCTTGGCTGCCCGCCTGCGCAGCAAACGACCTACATGCCGCCTAAGACGGGCTCGATGAGAAAGACGTGGGGTCACACGAGCATGGTACCGCCAACCTGCAAATCAAATCGCTCAGCTCACCAAGTAGGCATCTCGACCCCACGCACACTTGCCAAAAGAGTGCCCAGAGTGATACCAAACTGATCCGAACACGCTGGTACCCAATGCTTTGGTACCAAGCCGCGCGAACCAACCCGGCCCAACCGGGCCAACTGGACCAACTGGTTCAACGCTTGGAGAACTGGAACCGCTTGCGGGCACCGGGCTGACCGGGCTTCTGGCGTTCGACCTTGCGGGCGTCGCGAGTGAGATACCCCGCATCGCGGAGCTTCTGCTCGAACGTCGGGTCATACTTGATCAAAGCACGGGAGATGCCCAGACGGACCGCTTGGGCCTGGCCCATCGTCCCACCACCACGACAGCGGATGAACACGTCGAGCTTGCCAGCGGTTCCCGTGAGTTCGAGCGGAGCCATCACGTCACCGCGATCTCGCAGCTCGGAAAAATACTCTTCGACGGTCTTGAAGAGCTTGCGGGTCTTCTGGAACTTGAGCTCACCCGAGCCGTCGCCCTTGGCAGCGGACCGCATACGAACCCGAGCCACCGCCGACTTGCGCCGACCCACACCCCACCACCAGCCGTGCGCATCCGCGGGCACCGGCTCGCGGAGCGGCCGCACCATCTGCTCGGGCGCTGCTGTGGCCACGGCGCTGTCGCCTTGATCGTCAATGCCGGTGTTCATCTCAGGGGTCTGGAAATCAGTCATGCGTCGCTCTCGATTCGTTCAAGGACTTGTGTTTGTGAGTCCCGAGTTCGTGCTGCAAATCGCGGTGATTGCTGGGGGGAGGGGGTCTGATGAGTGGTCTTACATGCTCAGCGGGATCGGCTGCTGAGCCTCGTGCGGGTGCGTCCCAGCGGGGTACACCCGAAGCTTCTTGAGCATCTGGCGACCGAGCCGACTCTTGGGGAGCATTCGGCGGACCGCGTCTTCGACCAGACGCTCGGGGCGACGCTCACGCAGCGAGCCGAAGGACTCCGCTTTGAGCCCGCCCGGATAGCCCGAATACCGCATCTTGAGCTTGTTCTCAGCCTTGCGACCCGTCAGCCCCACGCTCTTGGCGTTGGTGACGATCACAAAGTCGCCGGTATCGACGTGGGGGGTGTATTCGGGGCGGTGCTTGCCCATGAGCACGACCGCCACTTCAGCCGCCAAGCGACCGAGGGGCACATCTTCTGCATCGGCAAGGAACCATGATTTTTCGAGTTCGCCGGGCTTAGCCGTATAAGTTTGACGTCGCACGATGTACCTCCGAGCCGATGGATCGGCCGGGTCGTTCGCCGCCTACCGGGCGGGGCGGGCCGAGCGGGTGCTTCTGTCCAGAAGCCT
>CAYUVO010000063.1:0-14866 GCA_964448185.1 uncultured Phycisphaeraceae bacterium | reverse complement strand
GCCGCCACCGCCACCGCGTTGTTCACGGGGCTGAGCTTCGTTGACGCGCAGGGGTCGGCCGTCCATGTCTTGGCCGTTGAGGCCTTCGATGGCAGCGCGGCCTTCATCATCACCCATTTCGATAAAGCCAAAGCCGCGTGAGCGACCGGTTTCACGATCCATCACAACGTGTGAATCAGTCACGGCGCCGTATTCCTCGAACGCCTGACGGAGTTCATCGGGACCACAGCTAAACGGAAGATTTCCAACATAGAGTCGCATACCACTGTCCAGAACCCGAGTACAATCCTCTGCCAGCCGATCTGTCTCGGGTCCTGATCTGCAGCAGTCACGAAGCTCCGAGGGCCTCCACTGGCCCACGAAGAATCTACGGACAGTGTATCAACACCGGGGCTCGATCACGACGCCGGGCCTAGGATTTGTTTCTTGTACGCCGATGCAATGGGTGCAAAGTGCTTTTTTGGCCTCTCAAGGCCGCCACCATGCCCGGTATCCACTCCACGGTTTGGACACATCGGGTGCCTAAGAAGAGGTCGCATGCCCAAACAGGACGACAAGTTCACGCTCGACGCCACCGTCATCGAGGCTCTGCCCAACGCGATGTTCAAGGTTCGGCTGCCCGATGAAGCCTCGACGGAGATCCTCGCGTACCTCTCGGGCAAGATGCGAAAGTTCCGCATTCGGATCCTCCCCGGCGACATCGTGACCGTCGAGATGAGCCACTACGACCTGACCAAGGCTCGGATTACCTACCGTCGCTAACAACGGGATCGCCACAGCGGGATCTTGAAGCAACCACTCCCCCCCGCTCGCGGATCACTCAGAGATCATGGCTCCTCAGCCGGATCAGGGCTTTTGCTCTGTAAGAGGCCATTGGTGACGGTGCTCCGCAGATCCGCAACCTCGTCGGTTTCATCGACAATCTCTCGACCCAGCAGAGTTTCGATCACGTCTTCGAGGGAGATGACGCCCGCGGTCCCGCCGTACTCATCGACGACGAGGAACAGGTGGTGCCCGATGCGTCCGAACTCTTCGAAGACCCGCATCACCGGGGCGTTCTCGGGGACTGCGTGGATCGGTCGGAGCATGGAATCCATCGGCCTCTGATCTTGCTGTTCGAGCGCCGCTGCGAAGACGTCTTGTTTGAGGACGATCCCGAGAATCTCATCGGGGCTTTCGCCGAAGATGGGGACGCGGGAGAACTGGCCGAAGTCTTCGTCGTCGAGTGCTTCGCGCACGCTGACAGATCGCCCGAGCATGAACACCGCGGTGCGTGGGGTCATGATGTCGGCAACCTTGACGTCACGAAGCCGAAGGGTTTGTTTGACGATCGCGGCTTCCTCGGGCGAGAGCGTGCCCGAGGCGCCGGCTAAGTCTGCGACGGCTGCGAGGTGTTCTCGCGAGAGGACGTGTTCGGCGCCGCCGCCCGAGCCGTAGCCCGGGATGAGGCGTGAGAAGGTGTTGAGCAGCACGAGCAGCGGGTAGGTCATGAAGATCATGCCGCGCACCGCGAACACGGTAAATGGGATCAGGGGCCTAGCGAATGATGCACCGAGGGTTTTGGGGATGATCTCGCTGAGCAGGAGGATGAGCAGCGTGAGCACGGCGCTGGTCAGCCCGAGCCACTTATCCCCGAATAACTCGGCAGCCTGAGCCCCCACGCCCGCTGCCCCGATGGTGTGGGCGGTGGTGTTGAGCGTGAGAATGGCGGCCAGCGGACGGTTGATCTCTCTCTTCATCTGATCGAGCCGATGCCCGACGGCTTTGCCCTGATTAATCAGAAACGACGCATCGGCGCGAGTCACGCTCAGGAGGGATGCCTCGACCAGCGAGCACAGGAACGACACCCCCACTGCCAACACCAGATAGAAAATCAGAAGTTCCATCGAACTAGAGAGCCTCGCAACAGGAAGGTCGAGCAAAGAACGCCGAGAGAGTGTAGGGTTTTCGAGAGGGGCTCACACGCGGTGGCTACGCCTGCTCGCATTTGAATTAGAAAGGCTCCACCATGCGACACCGCATCTGGCTTCTGGCGCTCCCGGCACTGACGCTTGCGTATTGGGCGCTGCTCTCCGTGGGCGGATTGATGAATCTCACGCCGTGGCTCGTGATGGGGGGCGGTCGCACGGACATGGTGCTGTTCCTCGGGCTCGGCGGGCTTGCAAGCTGGACGGTGCTCGAGAGTGTTGTGTACGCCGTCACGCACCGACCCAAGATGTGCGTCTGCGGCTACCACCTCGCGGGGCTCAAATGCCCCGAGTGCGGACGCGATCTCGGCGGAACTGGGAAGTAAGCACCACCAGCCTGTGCCCAGCCCGTGTTAGTTCCCGGTGGGTTTAGGCGGGATCGACGCCTGGATAAACATCGAGATCATGCGGCGGGTCTGTTCGATCTGCTTGGGATCAAGGCCGTTGGCCTCCATGTCCACGCTGATCGCGGGGAACCAGAGTTCGCCCTCGGGTTCATAACCACGTTCGACCAATGACTTGGCCATCGCAGACAGGTGACCGCCGCCGTAGTACACCGCGATGTGTTTGACAGCGGGTTCGTTCTCGATGATCTGGTCGAGGTCATAGAGCACCCGCTTGTTGCGTTCATGGATGATGACGTCCATCATCTCCGCGACAGCACCTTGCTGAACTTCCATGAGCTTGTCTGCGTGCTGGAGCATCTCGGCGAGCATCACCTTCGCATTCGCCCGGCTCTTGGGGGTCTTGCCCATAAAGCGCACGACGAACTTCATCGCGCCCGCGAGGGCTCCTTCGCCGCTGAGGGTTTTGAGCAGGGCATCGGTCTGCCCTCTGTCCCCACCGCTTTGGTTGGCGTCATCCGAACTCTCACTCGCTGCATCGCTTCGTTCTTTGGCCGAGAGCCGATCGGAGGCAGCGCCTCGCTTGGGCTCGGTGGCTGGAGTCTCCCGCACGGCTACGTCTTCGCCAGCAAACGCGCGGCGCAGCTCGCTCACACTCAGGTCGCTGTTGCGCCAATGCGCACGCTGGTAGTCGACGCCATCCATCTGGAAAGTCAGCCCGAGCGCCGAGGCGAGTTCGACTTGGAGCCCGCCATCGGAGATCGTCTCGGGCGGCGAGGTGTGCGCATCCGAGAACACGTCGGCGTCGAGGCCGTCGCCACCGGGCTTGCCGTCGGCACCGAGCGAGACCACCGCCCACTCATCGCCATCTTGAGCGATGGAAACAGGCCGACCCCATGCGTCGGTGCTCGAACGGTCGATCAGCGGGCGCAGGCTCGGCGGAACAGATTCGCGGAGTTCTTTCATCGAGCCCGGCTGATCCCCGCCGGAAAGTCGGCTCACGGTGTCGATGAACCTCACCTTGCGCAGCGTGCGCACGCGCATGGCGTCCGCGTTCTTGCGCATCGCCGGGTCATCGACCGACCCGAACCCGCCGCCGACACCTTCCCACAGCACCACGGGAACTTCATCGAGCAGCGACTGGATCCGGTCGTAATATTCCCAGTCCCCGATGTGGATCGCGCTGACGAGGTGGATCACGGGGCCGCTGCCGTCGATGGGGATGTAGGCCCGCGAGACGGATTCGAGGGTGATCGTGGATTCGGTCTGTACGACGCGCATCCAGAGGTCGTCGTCGTCTTGATGGAACCAATGAGCGGCATGGACAGGCGCGAGAGTGGCAGGTGCCGCGTGCGACGCAGACCAGCCGCACGTCATGACCAACAGACTCACACTTAGAACGCGGCTTGGATTCAGATTCATCGGCTTCTCCTCACGGCTCTGCGAGCCATCTCCTCAACCACGAGTTCTCGATGCAGTATTGGTACTCACCGTGTTTGGATTCCATGGCAGGGTATCCCCTCTCGCACGATTCCCAACCATCTCCGGTATGTTTGTACGCTCGGAGTTGATCCACGATGCACCGCGAGCGAATCACAAGGGAAATCACCATGAAGTTCACTGCCATGTCCGCCAAAATCTCCGGGTTAGGCGCATTGGCCCTTGTCCCGTTCGGATGCGTGGCGGTCGGCCCGAGCAATCCGGCCTTTAGCGTCTCTGGCCAGACGTTGCGGACCGAACGCCAACGGATGCGTGCCGACCCGGTCGAGCTTCAACGCCCCGTGCTGATTCTCAGCGGCTACCGGTCCATGCCTTCGATCGCCGATCGGCTCTGCTATCGCGTCGTCGGAACGACCAGCCATGACACCGACGACTTTCTGACGATCAGCTACACGTTCGGCGACGACATCCACGAGCTCGCCCAGCGAGCCGTCACCGAGGTGCAAGAACGCTGGCCAAGCGACAACCCCGACGAGACCATCGAGGTCGATGTGCTCGCGATTTCGATGGGCGGGCTTGTAGCCAGGCACGCGGCGCTCTCGCACGACCAACGCCCGCCGCGTGCGAACGCAGCACCAACCGAGAGCTATCCGAGGCTCAATATCAACCGGCTATTCACCTATGGGAGCCCCCACCGAGGCGCGATCCTCGCCAAGAAAATCGCGATCGACCCCGCAGCACGCGCGATGAAACCCAAGTCGGTCTACATCAATCAGCTCAACGCGACATGGGAAAGCGTGGACTATGAGCTGATCGCGTATGCGCATATTCACGATGGCTGGGTGGGTGCGACCAACTCGGCGCCGCCCGGGATGGACCCGATCTGGGACCGGGGCCGACTGTTCTTGAGCCACTTTATGGTTTCGAGCAACCCGATGTTTTTGGTCGATACCTCTCGGCGATTGCGGGGTGAAGCCGCGTTGCTCACCGAGACGACAAGGCCGCCGAGGGATTAGCTCTCGTTACGCAGCGGTCTGGTTGTACGCTTTGTCCAGCTTTGTGCGTACGCTGATGAGCATGTCTTGATCGGACTTTGCGGGCGGAGTGTGTTCGAGGCTGCGATCAAAGACGCTTATGGAGAGCAGCAACGCTGCGGGTTCGAGTTGTGCTGCTGCTGCAAGCGTGCGCACTGCATCGCGTTCACGCTTGGTCAGCCCGAGCTTGCGACCCACGCGAACAAGCCCGATCGCGGCGTGGTCCTTGGCACCCGCACGCGACCACCAGAGCCAGCAGGTGATCGATGCGAACGCAATCGTCAGGACGGCGGTCACAAAGATCGCGAGCCCATCGACCTCCACGCGGTGGAGCCCGCCGGTGCCGACCTCGGCGTTGTGCTCGATCGCGATCCGCAGCGGCGTGTTGCGAACCGGTGGAAACTCGGCGGGCTTGGCCTCTTGTTCAAGATGAACGAGCAGCGTGTGGTTCATGCGGATGACCTCATGACGGGTGAGGCAAGGCGGCGCAGTGCCCAATCGGCGCGCGCACGCACGGCGCTGTCCGGGTCGTCGAGAGCTAGATCCCGGAGCCGACCGGCGGCATCAACCACCCGCGCCCTGCACGCGAGCCACGCGCCCGAAACCCGGTGCATCGCCGAATCATCGCCCAGCATCGAGAGCAAAGCCGAACGCCCCACTGCGGCAAGCTTGGGCTCGGCGAGTGAAGCCCGAACCGCAGCTGCGCGAAGCCTGTGCGCACGATCGTCGAGCCACCGATCGGGGTTGGTGACATCCCATCCTCCCCAGATGGCGGCCTCGGGCTTACGGTTCTTGCAGCGGGCGAGTTCTTCGAGCGTGTTGGCCTTGACACGCGGATCGGGATGCTCGAGCGCTGCGAGGATGATGCTCTCGTCGCACACTGGCTCATCGCGCAAAATCGTGCGCACAAGGGCTCGGATCGCAACAGACGCAGCCGGATCGTGAGGCTTGAGCTCCATGATGATCGCAGCGAGAGGTTCACGCAGTTCGCTGCCCAGCCCGAGACAGAGGGCTGCCATCGCAGCACCAAGTTTGTGCGTCTGGTCTTGGCTTTCCAAGGCTTCGCGGAGTTGGGCGGTGAACGCGGCCGGATCTTTGTGGTGTCGACGGCGGGCCTGAACGCGAGCCATCGGATGAGCCCAGACAAGCGGATCAAACCGATAGGTTTGCTCGGCTGCGACCCTGCGGATGAGAGGGCATGGCGCGCGCATGAGTTGGCGTGCTTGCTGGAGACGCTTGGCATCGGCGGCGCAAGGCTCGCCCGCTGCTCGTGCGTTGACGCCCGCGAGCGACCAGCGGTAGGCGGCGTGCCGAGAGACCCGCGAGTCAGGATCAAAGAGCAAGTCACGAACGCGGGATTCATCGAGTGATCGCGCGAGCGAGTGTCGGGCTCTTGGGTCCACCGAGACGAGCAGGGGCTCGCAGGCCATGGCGAGATCGGAGGCGTCGAGCCCGAGCAGGCCGAGCCATTGGGGCAAGGATCGGGCCGATCGACCCGTGAGATGTTCGACCTGAGCACGGGTAGGGATGGGGCCTCCCGGGACGACTCGGCGGATGGGCTTTGCGGATTCTGATGCGCGGGCTTTTGGAATGGTGACGGGCTTCGTGCCCGGGCCGAGCATGGGCAGGACCTTGGCGCGAGCTGGACGCGAGAGCAGGTGGATGTTGTCGAGTGTTATTGCGTGGTCGTCGTTGGTTTGGGCGCGAGCGAGACGGTCGATGGCTGCGGTCTGGGCAGCGGGTTCGGCGAGCCACGCGATGGCTCGTGCGCGCAGCCAAGGCTGGTTGCCGGTGCGGAGGACCGAACGCGCTGCGGAACGTGAGGCAGCTTTGGAGGTGCGGAACCACTCGATGAGCGAAACGCCGGGCCTACCCAGAGAGGCGGTCCAAGCAGGTGATTCGAGGAGCCTCCAGACGGCTTGGATGACGGTTCGCTGGCGGTGGGAGTCGAAGGAGTCGAGGGCTGCGAGCAGGGCAGCAGCGGTGACTCGGGCGAGGTGAAGATCGCGGGCGGCCACTGCTCGGGTGGCTAGATCGAGCAAGCCTTGGGAACCGGCGCTGACCACCTGCGGATCTGGATCGGTGAGCAGCCGGGTCAGGATGGGGATGATCTCGGGCAGATCGCTTGCGACCTCTGGGAGACGGACCCGGTGCCTGGGCGGGGCGGTTTCGAGGACGCTGACGGCTGCTGAGGCCCAATCGAGATCGACCGACCGCATGACCCTGCGGTATTGGTCTGGGAACCAAGGCCAGGCGATGAGACAGGCCCGCGTGGGCTCGGCAGAAGCAGTGCGAGCGTTGGGGGACGAGCCGCTGGGCTTGTTTGAATCGCTCTTGCTGTCTGCGGAGCTGCCTGAGGTGTTGGCCTCTTGGACAGCCAGAATGGTCAGCTCACAGAGCGCGGGCACGAACACAAGGCGATCGTGATCGGAGCCGAGCTCGATGAGAGCGGCGAGAGTTCTCGGACGTGCCTCTCTGGGAACTGCTCGCAGGAGCCTGATTGGGTCGATGGTTTTGGCCATGGGCAGGTGATGGGATCGAAGGCGCGAGCGAGCAGGAGGTCGTTGGCGGGATAGACCCAATCTGCGGAAAATCAAAATGAGGATCGACTGGGTACCCCGATGGTAGTAGAGTAGTGTAGCGGCACCCATAGATGTTGTGGTGTTGCGGCCGAGAGTCATCAAACTTCATGCACCAACGGATGGGTGACATGAAGATTTGGTGTAGGTGTTTGCATCGGCCCGGTATATAGTCGGCACCAACTCGCCACGGACGGCATTGACTCCGGTCACGCGCACGGGATTTCCCCAGTTGGCGGTCTCTCAAACGCTGACAGACGGTTTTTCGAGCCTTTGGCCACTCGCGGGAGCATGTGCATGGATATCTCGGCAAAGCCCAATGCGGTGCAGTCGTACCAAGTTTTGTTGTATGAGCGGGCGTTGCACCCGGAGCTGTTCCAGTTGTGCGAACGGCGGGTGATTCACTCAGGAGACTACGAGTTTGAGGCGTGGCTGATGGCTGGTGGACATCTGCTGCGGTTCGAGCGTGGTCCTTTGTGTGCGTGCGAGTTGGTGACTGATCGGGACGACGGGCTGCCCCAGCACGGGGTGGTGACGACGTTTTTGTGCGCGGGTGAACGCGAACACGAGCACAAGTTTGCCCGCAGCGATGTGAACTATCTGGCGTCGGTGCAGACGGAATCGCTCAGCGAGAACCTGTACCTGAACACGCTCGAAGAACTCAGAGTGTTCGGAGAAGAAAACTCGGCCCTGATGCACAGCTACGAGGACGAGGCGGGGCCTTGTCTGTCGATGATCGACATTCAGCGATACACGACCGAGATTCATGCGCAGAGCTACCACCTTCGGGCGTTGCCCGGGCTGGTGCTTCGGACGCAGTCGATCTTTGAAGAGCGCGGCTGAGGAAGTCTTTCCACGGGCGAGACGCCCGTGCCACAAGAAGATAGGTTTGCGCCACGCGATTCCGCTGATGGTCTATTGTTGGGTTCCACGAGGAATCAACAAGAAACGGACCCGACGCCATGAGCCAGACGAGCAAGCCCGAAGAATCCCGAGCGAGCGAGAAGCGCTCGTATCGCAAGACGGTGAATCTGCCTAAGACCACATTCGCGATGAAGGCGAATCTGGTGCAGAACGAGCCGAGCAGCCAGAAGCGTTGGGCAAAGATGAAGCTGTACGACCGGCTTCGTGAGCAGCGCAAGAACAGCGAGCGGTTCGTGTTTCACGACGGGCCGCCTTATGCCAATGGATCGATTCATCTTGGGCACGTGCTCAATAAGTCGCTCAAAGACTTTGTGGTGCGTAGCCGATCGATGATGGGGCTGGACGTGCCGTTCGTACCGGGGTGGGATTGTCACGGCCTGCCAATCGAGCACAAGGTGGTTGGCGAGCTGGTCGCCAAGGGCAAGGCGGACAAGCTCGCAGCACTCGGGGTCGAGGGTCAGCACATCGCGATCCGCAAGGCGTGCGCGCAGTATGCGCTCAAGCAGGTCAAGCTGCAGTCGGGCGAGTTGGAACGGCTGCTGACGATGGCGGATTATGAACACCCGTATTTGACGTTGCACGCTTCGTATGAAGGGGCGGTGCTCGAGGTGCTCGCGTCGTTGTATGAGCAGGACTTGGTGTATCGGGCGCTCAAGCCGGTGCATTGGTCGATTGCGAATCAGACGGCGCTTGCGGATGCTGAGCTTGAATACATCGACCGCGAGGATCTGTCGGTGCATGTCGAGTTTGAATCGCTCGATGCGGACGCGGTGTACGCGGCGTTCGGGATTGATGCGTCGGCACGCGAAGAACGAGAGCTTGCAGCGACGCCGAGCTTTATGATCTGGACGACGACGCCCTGGACGCTGCCCGCGAATATCGCGGTGGCGTTGCACGAGAAATCGACGTATGCGCTGGTGCGGATGGACGGTAGCGTGGTAGTGCTGGCGAGCGATCTTGTTGAAACGGTTGCCAAGGCGGGCAAGGCGGACGATGTCGAGGTGCTGGCCACAGCGACGGGCGGGGCGCTGATCGGCTTGCGGTATCGGCACCCGTTTATGAGCGAGATCCCCGAGTGCGGGCTGGGCAACGAGGTCATCGAGAACAAGGTCTGGTCGCTGGTATCGGCGGACTATGTAACGATGGAGGATGGAACGGGGCTGGTGCATACGGCTCCGGGTCATGGTCAGGACGACTTCCAGACGGGGATTCGCGAGGGGCTTCCCGTGTATTGCCCGGTGCAGGGCGACGGGACGTATGACAACAGCGTGCCCGAATGGCTCGACGGCAAGAGCATCTGGGATGCGAACGATGAGATCGCCAGGTGGCTCGAAACCAACGGCAACTTGTATTCGAGTGAACGGTTCATGCACAGCTATCCGCACGACTGGCGGAGCAAAACCCCGGTGATCTTTCGGTGTACGAAACAGTGGTTTATTGCGGTCAATGCGCCGACGCGGTATGAGGGCAAGGGGCTGCGCGAGCTGGCGCTCAAAGATGCACGCGAACGGCTCGAGTTTATCCCGGCGTGGGGCAAGAGCCGATTGGTGGGAATGCTCGAATCACGTCCCGATTGGTGCATCAGTCGCCAGCGGAGTTGGGGCGTGCCGGTGCCGGCGTTTTATCGTGAGGATGGCAGCGTGCTGACAAGCGCAGCGATCATCCGGGCGGTCGCGGCGATCATTGGTGAGAAGGGCACGGACTGCTGGTACACGATGACGCCTGCGGAACTGCTCAGCGGGTACGACGCGGCGAGTGATCCGCAGATGAACGATGAAATGCCCGACCCGGAGACGCTCACCAAGGGCTGGGACATTCTCGATGTATGGTTCGAGAGCGGATCGTCGTGGAACGGGTGCATGAAAGCACGCAGCGGCGACTTCCCGATGGCGATGTATCTCGAGGGCTCCGACCAGCACCGGGGATGGTTTCAGTCGTCGTTGTTGTGTTCGCTCGGGGTGACGGGGCGGGCGGCGTATGACGGGATCGTGACGCACGGGTTTATGGTCGATAAGGGCGGCAAGAAGCTGTCGAAGAGCAAGGGCGACACAGTCGACGATCTGTTCAAGCAATTTGGCGCTGATGTGGTGCGATGGTGGGTCGGGTCGCTTGCGTATGACGGCGACATGAAGGTCGATCCCGAGTTCTTCAAGGTCGCGGGCGAGAGCTATCGCAAGGTGCGCAACACGGTTCGGTTCCTCTTGAGCAATCTGGTGGGGTATGACCACAACGAGCACGCCAGCGATCCGGCGGAGTGGCCCGAGACGTGCATCGATGCGTGGGTGCTCGATCGGTACCGGGTGCTCGCTGAGCGAGTGATCGGGTGTTACGAGCGGTACGCGTTCCGCGAGGCGCATCAAGCGTTGTACGACTTCTGCAATGAGACGCTCAGGAGCGTGTATGTGGGGGCGGTCAAGGACCGGCTGTAGTGTGATGCGGTGGATTCGCAGCGGCGGAGGGGGACGCAGAACGCGCTGTATCTGTTGACACGGGGCATGAGTTCGTTGTTGGCGCCGTTGATGCCGCACACCGCGGATGAGGCGTATCGGTCGTTGATCGGGGCAGGTCAAGATTCGGACGCGAGCATTCACCTCGAGCAGTTTGATCGGGGCTTTGGCGCGAAGGTACACGAGGGCTGGGCTGCGGTGATGGCGGCTCGTGCGAGCGGGCTTGGAGCGCTCGAAGAAATGCGTGCGAAGGGCGAGCTTGATAATCCGCTCGATGCGGGTGTTCAACTCCCGGACCCCGATGGAGTTCTTGCCGAGTTTGATCTTGTTGACCTTGCGGATTTGCTGGGTGTGAGCCGGGTGTGTCTGGGTGGGCAGGACGCAAGCGTAATGGATCTGCGGAGCGAGCCACGGTGCGAACGGTCGTGGAAGCGTGATGGCACGGTAAAGCAACGCTCGGATGGCGGGATGCTCAGCGATCGTGATGCGGCGGCGCTCGGGCTGAATTGAGCGTGGAGAAATTGAATGCGGGCGGGGGGGGCGATGTCTCCACGGCACCCGGCGCGTCACGCGATCAGAAGACGTACCGCGTGCTCACGCCCGCGGCTCTGGATGAAGAACAGTTCTCGGACGAGCGAGCGGCTGGATTTTGGTTCGATGATGCACCAATGCAACACGCGGGTTCGACCCGAGCAGCCCACCGACCGATGAGGTGGGTGATGCGACACCCACGCGACCGTCAACACGCGACCCCACCCTCTGTCACTGGCGCACAGGCGGTTCCGGCTGCGGAGCTGCTCACGACGCTGACGCACGAGTTGCGGAATCTGCTCGATGGATCGTTGCGATGTTTGGGCAACGCCGAGCGGATTCTGGATTCGGAGCAGCCCGAGGGGGATGCGCGCGATCAGGTCGCTACGGCGCGCGGAGCGTTGGAACGGATGAGCGGGTTGCTTTCGAGCGCGATGTTCCAGACGCCCGGAGCGATCGGTTCGCCTGAGATGAACGCGGGACGTGCGATTGCGTTGGGTGAAGCGATCGAACACGCGGCAGATGTGATGCGGCCAATGGCGAGCGCTTCGTGCGTAGAAATCAATACGGTGCTCGACCCACGGACGGCCTCGCGCCCCTGCGGGACGCTCTATCCGCTGGTTGTCAACGCGGTACGCAACGCGGTTGAGTCCATCGCTTCGGTGCGCAGCGAGAGCCCGGTTTCGGGGCTTGTTTCGATCGTGCTCACCGAGAGTGCGGACGGCGGGCTGATCTTGCGGGTGCTTGATGATGGGGTGGGGCCTCCCGCGATTGACGAACAGAAGCTGTTTGATTACGGCGTGACGAGCAAGCCTCAAGGTCACGGCGTGGGTCTGGCGGTGTGCCGATCGATTGTGGACGAGCTGCCCGGAGCGACGATTTCGTTGCATCCGAGATCTGATCGTCGCGGTCATGCACGACCCGGAGCGGTGTTCGAGTTGCGCACAGCACCAACCCGCGAACAGGGATGAAGGCGGACGCACGAAAGGACGAAGCGTTGAGTGATGGAATCGTGCTGGTCGTGGATGACGATCCGATCGTTCGGCGATCGCTGGTGGGATTTCTCACTCACGAAGGCTTGCAGGTGAGCGAGGCGCCCAACGTCGACTCGGCGCTCGACGCTCTGGACAAGGGCACCGCTTCGGGCACGGCGTTTGATCTTGTCATTACAGATGTTGCGATGCCCGAGCGTGACGGGCGTGAGTTGTTGCGAGAGATCGGTCGTCGGCATCCGGCGACGGCGGTGGTGATGCTGACCGCGTATGGAACGATCGAGGCTGCTGTCGATGCGTTGCGGCTTGGGGCTGTGGACTTCCTAACCAAACCTGTGCTCGATGATGAGCTTCGCCTCGCGGTTGAACGCGGGCTGCGACACCGGGCGTTGCTCGCTGAGAACGAGCAACTGCATCGCCAGCTTGATGCGCGGGACGGGCTCGACGGGATGATCGGTCAGGATCCGGGGATGCTGCGGGTGCAGGAGCTAGTGCGCGCGGTGGCCTCGGTGAAGACGACGGTTTTGATGAGCGGTGAGAGCGGCACGGGCAAGAGCCTTGTGGCGAGAGCGATTCATAGGTTGAGCCCGCGCAGCGGCGGGCCGTTCGTTGAGCTGTCGTGCGGCTCGATTCCTGAAACGCTGCTTGAGAGTGAGCTGTTTGGGCATGTCAAGGGTGCGTTTACCGGTGCGCACATGGACAAGATCGGACGCTTTCAGGCGGCGCAGGGCGGGACGCTTTTCCTCGATGAGATCAACAGCGCCAGTCCTGGGATGCAGCTCAAGCTATTGCGTGTGTTGCAAGAAAAGCGGTTTGAAGCGGTGGGCTCGACGCAGACGGTTGAAACAGATGTGCGGGTGGTGCTTGCGACGAACCAATCGCTCGAACGGCTGATCGCAGAGGGTTTGTTTCGCGAGGATCTGTACTACCGGATCAACGTGGTCAAGATTGAGCTGCCCGCGTTGCGTGATCGGCCCGGCGATATTGCGCTGCTAGCACAGCGGTTTCTTGATGCCTCATGTGCCGAAGCTGGGCGGGTGATCGCTGGGTTTGATGCCGATGCGCTCAAGGCACTGAGCAGCTACCGATTCCCGGGCAACGTTCGCGAGCTTGAGAACATCATCGAGCGTGCGGTGGTGTTGACACAGAACCAGACGATCACGGCTGATGATCTTCCGCCAGCGGTGACGGGGCAAGCGTCGAGCGATTCGAGGGAGGCACCAGTAGCTTCACCTGAAGGCTGGACACCTGCGCCGCTCGCCGAACTGCTGCGCGAACCAGAACGCGAGATTATTATGCGGGCGCTGCGGGCGAATGAATGGAACCGGCAACAGACTGCGGATGACTTAGCGATCAACCGGACGACGCTCTACAAGAAGATGCGTCAACTCGGGATCGATGGCGAGCTCAAGGCGGGCTGATGCTGCTGAGGATCAGTCTGCACGGGCGTCGGCGGTGACGTTTTGGAGTGTCCAAACGTCGGTATCGACCTCGAAGAAGAGACGGATGACGTCGCCGTTGGCCGCGTCACCGAAGACGTTGAGGGACACGCCGTTGGTACCGCCGGTGGCGACGGCACTCGATAGGTTGGTCTCGGGCCGCTTGGTTTCTGCTGGCAATGAAGCGGTGAGGTTGGAAGTCGTCCATGTGAGGCCCTCGGCTTCACGCGCGGGGGACCACCAATAGATCACGACCTCGCCCGATGCATCAAGACCCGCGACATTCAGCCCGCCCCATGGCGCAACGTAACTCGTGATAGAACCCGGGTCGAGAGCGGGGCCTTCGGCGACGTCGGAAAGGTTTGAGACGACCCAATCGGCACCGAACTGCGGCACCCACCAGCTCACGACGAGCGAGCCGTCGGAATCGATTCCGGCGATGTTGATGCCGTCCCATGTGGTGAGATAGGCGGTGAGCCCGCCGCTGATGGGCAGAGCGCCTGTGATTTCGGAGAGGTTGTTGGCCCACCAGATGTTGCCGCCGTCGCCGCTCCATACCGCCCAGATGTCGCCCGCCGCATCGAGCCCGATGACGTTGAGCCCGTTCCATGAGGTAACGTAGCTGGTGAGCGGTGAAACGATAGCGGGCATGTCAACGCCCTTGGGTGTGAGCTGTGCATCGAGAACGTTCTCGAACTCCCAGCGTTCGTTGCCGCTGAGCAACTGGTCCTGGATGTTCTCGTAGTAGACCAGTGCGCCGTCGGCAGCGAGCCCCGAGATGTAGACCTCGTCGTTGATAGTAAAGAAGACGGTGAGATCACCCGCGATGCCCTCAGCACCGGTGAGCTCGGACGTGAGATTGCGGACTTCCCAGGACTTGTCGTCGTTCCTTCGATAGACATAGAGGCCATCGACGGTTGACGCGGCGGCGAAGAGCTGGCCATCGGCGGGGTCGATCCATACCTCGAAGTCGAGGGTATCTGCGGTTTGTTGATCGGTGCCGGTAGCGATCGAGATGAGATCGGCGACGAACCATGTTTCGCCGCGGAGATCGAAGGCGAGGGGCTCGTCGTTGATGTTTCGGCCGCCAACTCCGATGAGCGCGGTAACGGGATCTTCTCCGCCCCCTCCACCGCCACCGCCGCCGCCACCACCCCCGGCCTCCGGGC
>CAYUVO010000062.1:0-14932 GCA_964448185.1 uncultured Phycisphaeraceae bacterium | reverse complement strand
CCCCCCGCGGCGCATGGACTATGACGAGATGTTCCGCAGACAGATCGAGCAGAGCCTGCGGATTGTGCCCGGGCGGAGCGTCCGCCGAGGCGAGAGCTGGGACGGCGGGTTCGATCAGCCCGTCCCGATGCTCGGATCCGTGCGTGTCAATCAGACACACACGTTCAAGGGCTTCAAACGCAAGGGGCGAGATTCATACGCCCAGATTGCAACGGTGGGCGCGATGGAGCTGCCCGAGACAAGCTTGCTGGGCGGGTTGATCTCGCTGAAGCTGGAGACCTCAGAGCTTGATGTTACAACGCAGATTGATATCGAGACCGGCACGCTTATCGAATCAGACGCGACCATGCTCACGAAAGTCTCGGGCACGTCCGATGTGATCGAGGGGATGAAGTTCGAGCACACGCTTCGTCAGCGTGCCAAGCTCAAGTTGATCAGCGGACGCTAACGCAGCGGGCTGCTCGAATCGGCTACGCTGGGGTGATGAGTAGCACACTCGAATCAGCACAGCTATGGCTCGCCCAGCGCCGGCTTCGCGCAGGCTTTGATCGCGGCCGATGGAAGACACTCGCTGCGGAGTTTCCTGCGGTGCTTGCTTCTATGGACGGGCTCGATCTTGAGCCGTGGGTCACGCCTTTGTGGGAGGGGTTCAATCAGAAGATGGCCGGTGCGCTCACGCCCGCGCCGCCGAGGCGGTTTTTGCGTGAGAGTGTGATCCGTCAGAGCATGTTTGTGGATGTACGCGGCGAGTGGCTGCGCTCACAACTGGCGTTGTTGCGAGCAGAGCTGGGCGAGCCGAGGATGCGGGCACTCGTGAGAGAAATCCCAGCGGGTGATCCGCCTTTGTGCGATGCGTCGCTGATGACCTCGCACAACACGGTGCATCATCTGTCACACTTGGTGCGTTACATGCAGGCTACGGGCTCGCAGTTGACCGATTCGCAGAGCGTCCTCGAATGGGGCGGCGGCTACGGCAACTTGTGCCGAATCGTTCGCCGAATGCACCCGAAACTCGAACGCTACATCATCGTCGATACCCCCTTGTTTTGCGGCTTGCAATGGCTCTACCTGTCGATGGCGTTGGGCGCACACAACGTGCATCTGTGGCTTGGATCGGGCAAGCCGCCCGAGCGCGGCGCCGTGATTGTGCCGGTGCCCAAAGCCAATGAGCTTGATGTCGAGGTCGATCTGTTCATCTCGACGTGGGCGCTGAGCGAGTGCTCGCCGATGGCGCAGGACTATGTTTCGGGTACACGCAACTGGTACGGCGCCCAGAAGCTGTTGCTGGCGTTTCAGGCGTCGAACGAACAGCTCCCCGATGCGGGTCGGCTCGATGCCATCGCGAGGGATGCGGGCTGCAATGTGATGCCGGTTGAAGTGATCGACGATAATTTCTATGCGTTTCGGTGAGCGAGTTTTTGAGGCGGTCTATTCCGCGTCACTCTCAACAGAGACAGGTTCGACGCGGGCCTTTGAAGAGCGCCAGCCGAAGACGCTTAAGAGCACGCCGAGGGCGAGGCCCAAGCTCCCAGCCACGAACGGCCTCCACGGGAAGCTCTCAAATCGTGGCGGCTTGCCCTCGACCGAGGGCGACCAGTACGCGAATGAATAGCCTGTGAGCTCGAATACCGCTGCGATGGCGAGCACAAGCCCGAGCAGGAACGCGCGGTAACCCCATCGGCCATGGACGAGCCCGCCGGTGTCGTCGCCCCCGGCGCTTCGGCGACCGAGCCAGTGACCCAGCCCGAAGCCGATCGCGAGGAGCACGCTGCCGACAAGCACGCGGTCCCATGCGAGTGCGAAGTGGGCGACCCAGAGCAGGACGCCCGCCGCTGCGACACACAGGCCAAAGTCCCGCCAATCCCACCAGCGGAAGCTGATCGCGGAGGGCGTCTTGGGTTCGCTGGGCGTGTGCGAGCTGGCGATGGTGTGGTCACTCGCGGTGTGCAGAGAATCGGTCATCTTCAGAATGATAGTTGGGAAAGGGTGCGAGCGTTTCTCAGGGTGAATCGGTGGGGCTTGGAAGGGGTGGGCAAAGGGGGGATGGGGGCGTGGCGCTGAGGGCTTGGCGAGCGACGATGGGTTTGATGTAGGAGCGGAGTGTGTCGAGGATCGAGAGGTACATGATGAACGCGATCAGGGGTCCGAGGCCACAGGCGAGCATGCCGAGGGTTGTGGCGATCACGAGCCCGACGCGCTCGGTGCGGGCTTTGCGGACGAGCTTGGGGTTGGGGAGGCGGTTGGCCAGCGAGCGAACGAACTCCATCGCGAACCAGTAGTGGAGCGATGATGCTGCGGCGTGGACACCCCACGCGATGAGCGGATGGACGCCGGTGCTATTCGGGACGAGAAGGTTGACGACTGAAATTCCAGCAATGCCGAGCGCCGAGAGAAGCAGCCAGGCAACCGCTGTCCAGCGGGCGTACCGGCGGCCTTGCTGTGAGTGTTCGTCGAGCCGATCGGGTTCGGGTGTGGTAACGCAGAACCAGCCGAAGATGAAGCAGAGCGGGCTCGCCGCGATCACGATCCAAAAAAGTACACTGAAAGGTGTCTCAGCGAGTTCGACGAAGCGGTTGAACGCAGGGTTGGGTGCCGCGAATATCTCGATGAGACCGAAGACGATCACGCCGAGAAGGACTGTGATCATGAAGAAGAGTGGTACGAGCACCGAATAGATGATGAGCCGAAATCCCCGGTAGACCTTCTTGAGCCACTGCGGATCGGCGTGCAAGAGAGTGTCGCCCATAAGAGAACGAGCGATCGACATGCCGCACTCGGGGCAGACCGAATCGCTCGGGAGCCCGGCGAGTTCATACTGACAGCCCAAGCACAGCACGCCGGTTTCGACGGTCGATGCTGGCGTAGATTGATCGGGGCTGATCTCGGTCGGCATAGCCGAGTCTACGCGAATTTTCTGTTACTTGATATGGATAACGGGTGGTTCCAACTGGCCTGCTTCCTGAGCCTCGATGATCGTCTTGAGCGCCGTGCGGACCATGTTGAGCAGATTCCAATACAGAATCAAAGCGATCACCGGGCCGAGGCCACAGAGCAGGAATCCAACCGTGTACCAGATCGGGCAGGCGATCATTCGGGACTTGGCGCGCTTGTGGATCTTCTCATTGGGCAGTCGGCGTGCAAGCCCTCGGACGTAGAGCATGCCCGCGAAGAACTGAGTGATCCACGCAGCTACAGATCCCAAGCCAATGAGAATGATGAGTACATCAAACCCCGAGAGTCCCGCTGGAGGCAAACCACGAGTTGGTGCGATACCAGAGGTGAGCGATGAGGGTAAGAACCCGGCTACAAATGACAGCAGGGTAAAGGCGACACTTGCAATCACTGCGCCTCGAACGATCTTTCGTGCTTTGGGTTCGAGCTCTGTAGCGACTCCCGGATCCTGCGATGTAAACCACCACCAGCCGATCGTGATGATTCCGCTGATGACGACACTCAAAGCGGGGAGAACGAACAGAGTGACGCTGCTGGGGATCGCTCCCACAGCGGCCCCCGCGAGGATTCCAATCAGAAGGCCTCCGACGAACATGGCAATGATTTGGAGCAGGATGCCGTTGAGAATAAACGACAGCCCTTTGAGGAGCTTTCGGGTGTAGTCGGGGTTCCTGTAGAACAGCATGTCGCCCCGGAGCGATTCGGCGACGAGCGTGCCGCACTCGGGGCATTGGTCGGACTGTCTGAGACCTCGCAGCGAGTAGCTGCAGGTCATGCAGAGATGGTCGTCCTCGATGACGGGATTGACGTCGGGGGCTGAGGTGTCGGTGCCATAAACGAGTTCGATGATCTCGTCGTGGTCGCCGGGTGCTGGCGGCGAGGTGTCTGCTTCGTCATGGTCCATGCCGTGAGCATACCAGAGATGAGCTGTATTGTTTAGCCCGTAGGCAGATCGCGGTGGTAGCCGATGACGTGCCACCAGTTGAGGCCTAAGAGCACGAAGAACACGAGCCACGCAAAGATTCGTTCGTTGCGAGAGAGAACAAGTTTGATTGAACGTCGCCACATGATTCGTAGCGTCAGCACCACAATTCCACCGGCGAGCATGAGCACGACCAGCGGGTTATAGAAGAAGGCGGCTGCGAGATCACCCGCGAAGATGGATGCGACTGCGCGCGTTGAGCCGCAGGTCGGGCAGGGCACATCCGTGATACGCCGCAACGTACACAGCAACAGCTCTTGGCCCGTAATCTTATTTAAGAGATGAACCGCTAACACGAGAGCGAGCCAGATCGACATCCCGCCCATGAACCAGCCGCTCGGCCAGAGCTTTGCATCGGTTCGTTCGAGCGTGAGTTTCATAGAACGAGGTGTGTCCGGGATCGCGTGTTTACTGAGCGCCGGTGACTCCGCCCGCGACTCCGCCCGCTGCGCCGCCGGTGACTCCACCTGCCACGCCGCCGGCTGCTGCGCTCGCGCCTATCGCGGCGAGCCCGATGCCGAAGATAAACATGATGACGATCGCAATGATCCCGAGCACAAGCAACACCGTGCCGATGATGCCGCAGATCATGCCCGCCTTGGTCAGACCCCGGCCTTCGGAATCCATCTGGCCTTCATTCATCTTGGCAAGATCGCCCTTGCCCAAGATCCAGGCAACGGGACCCGTGAGCTGGCAGATCACGATGCTGAGGATTCCCAGAACAAGCACGAGCACGCCGCGATGAGGGGAACTGGATTGAGTCATCTCGGTCATGGCAAGGTCTCCGGTGGCAGGGTTCGGGGGTCGGTCTCGTGCCACCATGATAACCTGCTCGGCACGCGGGCGACGAATCGTGCATGATGGCCGCATGACATGTACGTCATGGCGTGAAGAATCCAACGGAGCGGTGGGGCGGCTGGTCGACGCGGCGCTCGATGCAGCCGACCCAGCGATCGCGGTCGAGAGGCACTGGCCCGATGGGATCGCCCGTGTGGATGGGCCTCTGGCGTTGTTTGCGTTCGGGAAAGGATCGGTCCCGATGGCCCGCGCGGCACTCGAACAGCTTGCACGCATCGGCAAAGAGCCAGCGTGCGGCCTCGTCATCGCGGTGCCCGGTCAGGCCGAGCTTGGTGATGATCTGGGCTTGGACGTGGTCGAAGCGGATCATCCGCTGGCGACGCTGCGCAACGTTGAGGCTGCGTCCAGATTGGCTGCGCTGTGCGACGGGCTCGATGAAACATGGACAGCGCTCTGCCTGATCTCCGGCGGGGGCTCCGCACATCTCGCAAGCCCGCGGGAGCCGATGACCTTGAACGAGTTGGTGAACGTGACCGAGGCGCTCATGCTCGCGGGAGCGACGATCGAAGAACTCAACTGCGTGCGCAAACATCTTGAGACGCTCAAGGGCGGCCAGCTCGCAGCACGGCTCGCACCCGCGAGAGTGATCTCAATGGTATTGAGTGATGTGCTGGGCGATCGGCTCGATGTGATCGCGTCGGGGCCGATGGCGCCGGACCGTTCGACGTTCACTAAAGCGCTGGCGGTGCTCGATCGTTACCAGATCGAATCGACCGTTGCAAGGATGCTGTTGCAGCGAGGCGTCGATGGTGATATCCCCGAGACACCCAAGCCGGGCGATGCGTGCTTCGATCGCGTCGAGCAGCATGTGATCGCCAACAACCGCAACGCGGTCGATGCGGTGTGCGATTGTTTGCTGCGTGAGGGCTTTGAGATCGCTCGCCGCGACGACAGTGCGGAAGGTGAGTCGGCACACCTAGGCCAGCGTCTAGGGCTCGATGCGCTCCACATCGCACCGGGTCAGGCGATTGTTGCGGGTGGCGAAACAACCGTGAGAGTTGGCGAAGCGAACGGAACAGGCGGGCGGTGTCAGGAACTTGCACTCGCAGCAGCGATCGAGCTCGAAGGCTCGCGTGGGATCACGGTTGCCGCGTTCGGCACCGATGGACGCGACGGCCCGACGGACGCAGCCGGAGCGGTCGCTGATGGGAGCTCGGTGGAGTTGGCAACGGCGAAGGGCATCGACGCGGCGGCAGCACTCCAAAGCCACGACAGCAACGGGTTTTTCACCGCTTGCGACGGACTGATTGAAACCGGTCCGACGGGCACGAACGTTAACGACGTGTGGTTCGCGCTGCGTCGTTAGCTTCGAGCCGATCTTGTAATGCTTTCATCGCAGCCGACACACGCTGAGGAGCGGTCCCGCCGAGCACATCACGCCGAGCGAGCGAGGCTTCGAGGGTGAGCGCTGCGTAGACATCTTCATTCGTATCGGGCGCGTGCTTACGCAACTGGTCGAGCGTCATGCCCTGGAGATCTACGCCTTGTTCGATGGCGTCTCGTACGATCCTGCCGACTTGGTGGTGCGCATCGCGGAAGGCAACGCCCTGGCCTACGAGGTAGTCAGCAAGCTCGGTAGCGTTGGTGTACGACCCGGCTGCTGCGGTTCGGCACCGCTCGGCGTTGACCTCGGTGGCATCGAACACGGCGAGCGCGAGCCGAAGCGACATCGAGACGTGCCGCATCGCGTCAAACAACGGCTCTTTATCTTCTTGAAGATCCTTGTTGTACGCCAACGGCAAGCCCTTGAGCGTGGTGAGCAACGCCACGAAGTCGCCCGCGACACGCCCCGCCTTGCCTCGCATGAGCTCGGCGGCGTCGGGGTTTTTCTTCTGTGGCATGATCGACGAGCCGCTCGCTACCGAGTCGCCAAACCGAAAGAACCCGAACTCCGATGATCCAAACACCAGCATCTCTTCGCCCAGCCGTGACAGGTGCATCGCGCAGATGGTCAGGGCTGCGAGTGTTTCGAGTGCAAAGTCTCGATCTCCAACCGTGTCGAGGCTGTTGCATGTGGGCCTAGAAAACCCGAGGCTTTGTGCGATCTGTTCGCGGTCGATGGGGTACGCGGTGCCCGCGAGCGCAGCGCATCCCAGTGGGCACTCGTTGACTCTTGCTCTTGCATCGGTGAGCCGATCGCGGTCGCGTTCGAGCATCGCGGCGTAGGCCATCGCCCAGTGCGAGAGCAGCACGGGCTGGGCGCGTTGGAGGTGCGTGTACCCCGGCATGATGGTGCCGATGTTGGCTTGTGCAAACCGGAGCACGCCTGCGAGCAGCGCGTCGATCTCGTTGAGGCGCGCATCGATCGCGTCTCGGCACCACAAGCGAAGGTCCGTGGCAACCTGGTCATTTCGACTTCTGCCGGTGTGGAGTTTCTTGCCAATCGGCCCGAGTGTTTCGATGAGGCGTTGCTCGACCCATGAATGCACGTCTTCGGCGCCGCTCTCGATCGGCGGGCCGGGCAATGCACGCGCCTCGTTTGCGAGTTCTCGCAAACCCTGTTCGAGCAGCCCCGCTTCTTCATGGGTCAGCACGCCCGCTCGCGAGAGCGCGTGCGCCCAGACGATCGATCCCGTGATGTCCTGCTGCACCAACGCCCAATCGAACGGCAACGAATCGTTCGCCTCGCGGAACACGTCGGAAGGCGCCTCGTCAAACCTGCCGCCCCACATGGCAGACGCACTTGTTTCGGGATTCATCGCGGTTCACCCACCGGCGAACATCCGCGATCGGCGGGTCCAAACTTGAGTGCGCGAATGCGCTCGGGCAGGCTCAAAAGCCGAATAAACCCTTCTGCGTGCGACTGGTTGTACGCATTGCTCATGTCAAAGCTCGCAAACTCCTCGGCGTACAATGAGTGCTCGCTCTGGCGGCTGACCACCGTTGCGGTCCCTTTATACAAGCGTACAACGCACGTCCCGCACAGCACCGACGCCAGCGAGTTGACGCACGCATCGAGCGCCTCTCGCACCGGCGTAAACCATCGGCCGTCGTATACAAGGTCCGCGTACACCAGCGCGATCTGTTGGCGCAGACGCATGGATTCACGGTCGAGGTTGAGCTCTTCGAGTGAGCGGAGTGCTTCGAGCAGGATCGTTCCGCCCGGTGTTTCGTAGAGGCCGCGAGATTTCATCCCGACTCTGCGGTTCTCGATGATGTCGACCCGGCCCACGCCGTGACGAGCGCCGATGGTGTTGAGTTGTTCGACGATGACTTCAGGTTCGAGTCGTTCGCCGTTGACACTCACCGGGCGTCCGTTCTCGAAACCAATAGTGACTTCCTCGGGTTGATCGGGCGCGTTGCGCGGGTCTTGCGTGAGCATCCACACGTCATCGGGCGGCGGGTTCATCGGGTCTTCAAGAGCACCGCCCTCGTGGGAGATGTGCCACAGGTTGCGATCACGCGAGTAAATTTTCTCGGCTGATGCCGATGTCTCGATGCCCTTGGCTTTGAGATAGTCGAGCAGATCGTTGCGGGTGGTGAAGTCCCACGTTCGCCACGGCGCGATGACTTCCATCTCGGGAGCGAGCGCGCTGAACGCCGATTCAAACCGCACCTGGTCGTTGCCCTTGCCCGTGCAGCCGTGACAGAGCGCATCGGCGTTGACCTTGCGTGCGAGATCCACCTGCGCCCGAGCGATGATGGGGCGGGCCATCGACGTGCCTAGCAAATATCGGTTTTCGTAGACGCATCCGGCGAGCAGCGTCGGGAACACATAGTCCGCCACAAACTCGTGTGTGAGATCAACGACGTGGCACTCACTCGCACCCGAAGCGAGCGCCTTGGCTTCGATTCCTTCGAGCTCGTCTGCGCCCTGGCCAACATCCGCCGCCATCGCGATCACCTCGCAGCCCATCGTCTCGATGAGCCAAGGCACGATCGCCGAAGTATCAAGCCCGCCCGAATACGAGAGCACCACACGCTGAGCCATTTCGTCCGTCCTCCGTGCGTAGAGAAGATTTCAGTTCGTCAGGAGCGTAGCGCTTATACGAGCGACTCAAGCCGGAGCGCCGCGTCGATCAGCCCGAGGTGGGAATACGCCTGCGGGTGGTTGCCTAATGCGGACGAAGTGTGCGGATCGTGCTGCTCGCTGAGCAGCCCCGTCGGCCCAGCGAGGTCCGCGATCTCATTGAATAAAGCGATCGCGTCGTCGTGCCTTCCGATCAAGGCATACGCCTCGACGAGCCACAGCGCGCAGATATGGAACCCACCCTCGCGTCCGGGCAGACCGTCGTCGTAGAGATAGCGGTACACCGTCGAACCGTCGCGGAGATGGTGTTCGATCGCCCCGACGGTCTTCGCAAAGCGTGCATCATCAGCATCAACCAGGCCGCAAAGCCCGAGCGTAAGGACCGCTGCGTCGAGTTCATCGCTGCCATACGAAGCTGTGTACGCACCGACCGTTTCGTTCCAGCCGCGATCGAGCACGTCGCTGCGGATGACGTCAGCGTTCGCCCGATAGTCGCTCTTGGGTTTCGCCGAAACGTGTTCTGTGATCTTGGCGGCGCGATCGAGCGTCACCCAGCACATGGTCTTCGAGTGAACATGATGCTGCAATGGCCCTCGGATCTCCCAGATGCCGTGATCGGGTTCTTGCCAGCGGCGCATCACCGCATCGGCCATCGATTCAACCATCGCGAAGTGTGTGTCTGTGATGGCGACACCCGCGTTACAGAGCTGCCATACAAGATCCACGATCGGACCGAAGACGTCGAGCTGGACTTGTTTCGCTGCCGCGTTCCCGATGCGTACCGGCCTCGAACCCGCGTACCCGCTGAGCTGGGGGATCTCCGCCTCGGGCGGCGGCTCGTTGCCGCGCACGTCATAGATCGGCGCCAACCGCTCGGCGCTCCCCGCAGTTGCAACCACACCCGTCATCCAATCGAGCAACGCCAGCGCCTCGTTTGGGCTCCCGATGCGCACGAGGGTTGCTGCGGTCATCGAAGCATCCCGTGGCCAGCAGTACCGGTAATCCCAGTTGCGAACGCCCCCGAGCTGTTCGGGCAAGCTCGTCGTTCCCGCTGCAGCGATGGCTCCCGTCGGACCATGCACAAGCCCGCGCAGCACGAGCGCACTCGTCTCCATGAGGTCGCGGCGAAGCGTTGGCAGCTTGAGCCCTTCGAGCCAGTCACGCCAGAATGCAGAGGTCTGTTTGCGACGATCTGGTTCGGCGAGACGTGAAGGAGAACTCGCGCGGCGAGTGTCATCAGTACCAAAGTGCAACTCGAGCACCACCGGCCCGTTGGAGAGATCAACCTCAGCACGCGCGGTATGGTGCGGGCCTTGTTCACAGATGGTCCATTCGACGCCGGGCGATCGGACGACCACCGAGTCGAGCACCTCGATGATCTCAAGCCCGCCATCAACAGCAGCAAGATGCGTGGGCGTGCGTCCAAAATCAAGCCTTGGAGCAAACTCGATCAGCGCCCGACCGGTGCCCTCGATGACCCGGATCAGCTCAACGTGCCCGGCGTGCTGCATCGGCTTGCCCCGTGAGCAATCGAGATACTCCGTCACCCGCATCGCGTCCCACCGGGTTTCGAGCACGAGCGTGCCGTCGAGATAGCGTTGCGAGACCGGTTTGGTCTTGTGCGCATCGCCGATGGCAAAGTATCCCGCGTCGGGCCCACCGAGCAACTCGCTGAAGAGAGAGGGCGAATCGATCCGTGGCGCACACAGCCACGTGATCCGAGCGCTCCCATCGACAAGTGCCACCGTGCGTTGATCCGAGAGCATCGAGTGCTGATCGATCGGCGTTGCGTGCGAACCCGCGAGGTGTTCCGCTCGCAGCTCACAGATCCGCGCAAGCACCAACGCGACGTCCTGGGTCGATGCGATCCGCACTGCAGCACGCGATTCGCCCTCGCCCACCTTGATCCCGAGATCCGGTCCCCGCAGCGTGTCGAAGGCGTCTTCATCGGTGACATCATCACCTAGAAAAATCGCTGCCGACGCTGCGACCCGGTGTCGGATCGTTTCGAGCGCCTTACCCTTGTCCGCGTCGATGACGCCCAGTTCTACGACCATTTTGCCGCGTTTAAGCTGCACGTCTGCTGTTTTATTCGCAATCTCCAGCACCGCTTGAGCAGCGTGTTCGCCCGCCACGAGTTCTGCATTGCGGTAATGAAATGCCACGCTTGCGGGCTTGATCTCGATCGCGCATCCGGGGGTTTGCTCAGCAATCTCGCCGAGCTGTGCTTCAAGACGTTCGCGCAGCTCAATCGCCGCCTGAGGCAATTTCGCAGCAAAATCAGGGTCAAACTCGCTGCCATGACTCCCGACCAGATGCACGTTCCCGGGCGAACCCGTCAGCTCCGCAAGATCCCGCAACGATCGGCCCGAGATAATCGTGACGTGCGTGCGCGGAAGCAACGCAAGCGAATGCAGTGCGACCATCGCTTCACGGTGCGGCGTGGCTTGCGCGGGGTCGCTGACGATCGGCGAGAGCGTGCCGTCGTAGTCCGTAGCGACCAGCAGCACGGGCACCTTGGCCAACTCGGCGAGCTGGGCTTCGAGTTCTGGTGTAAGTGTGCTCACGATCGCAGCACCTCAAGAAAGCTCTTGGCCCACGCGAACACATCGTGCTTGCGCACCACCGTGCGGAGGTTTCGCATCCGCTTGGTCGCCTCGGCGTCCGTCATCACCAGCGTGTTCTCGATAGAGGTTGCGATGCCGTCAACGTCAAACGGATTGACCAGCACCGCCCGCTTGAGTTCCTGCGCAGCACCCGCAAACTCGCTGAGAATCAGCACGCCCGAATGGTCCGTGCGGACCGCGACGTACTCCTTCGCAACCAGGTTCATTCCGTCTCGCAGCGGCGTGACCATCATAATATCGGCGGCCCTGTAATACGCAATCAACTCCTCGAACGGCAGGTTCCGCCGGAGATAATGGATCGGGACTCGCCCCGGGTCGCCGTACTCGCCGTTGATGTTGCCCACGAGTTCCTCGATCCGGCTCCGCATCGAGATGTACTCGCTCACGTTCTCCCGGCTGGGCACCGCAACCTGGATCACCGCAAAGTCATCAGCAGTAAATCGGCCTCGCCGGAGCACTTCTTGCACCGCGCGAAGGCGGTAATCAATACCCTTCGTGTAATCCAAGCGGTCGATCCCCAGCAGCAGCTTGCGGCTAGATCCCGCCCTCATCCGCTCGCGGATATGACTCGCCCGGGCGATCACCTTCTCTCGCTTGGCGGTCGTCTCAAACTCGGAGGTGTCGATCGAGATTGGGAACGCCCCAACGCGACTGGTACGACCGTTTACATCAAACGTCTGCCCATGCGTATCATGGTCACCGAACCGCTGGGCGCACCGAATGAAGTTCCGCACGCCTAGTTTGGTCTGCATCCCTACGACGTCCGCGCCGAGGGTGCCGTTGATGAGTTCGCTCCGCCACGGGATGCGTGCGAACAGTTCCTCAGCAGGGAACGGGATGTGCAAAAAGAACCCGATCCGCACCTCGGGCTGCAACTCCCGCAGCATCTGCGGCACAAGATGCAACTGATAATCATGAATCCAGCAGGTGTCCCCCGGCCTGAGCACTTCCGCCGCTGCCTCGGCGAATCGACGATTGACGTCCCGGTACGAACGCCACCAGTGGCGATGGATCTCCGCTTCACGGATCGCGTCGTGGTACAGAGGCCACAGCGTGGCGTTGCAGAACCCCTCGTAGAACTGCTCCTGTTCCGATGCCGAGATCGGGACGTCCCGAAGCTCGATCCCATCGACTTCAAACGAAACCCCCGGCGAGCGAGCTGTCCCCGCCCAGCCAACCCAGCACCCGCCGGTCTCGTTGAGAATCGGCCGCATCGCGGTCACCAGCCCGCCCGGGCTGGGCTCCCACACGTTCTTGTTGCCTCGGCGGACCCGATGCACCGGGAGCCGATTGGCAACTACGACCATCCTCGGCTTGCGAGATCGGCGTGAAGAACGGGCGGGCGAGACACGGGGGGGGCGGCGGGAAGATGAGGGCATCGTGTGCGAAGCATACCAACACCCGCTCGCAGGTTCAGAGTGTTCGGTACTCTCGGGAGTCTTTCAGATCACCCTGCAGCCAACAGGTGCAACTCCGAGCCCCGGATGGCGTACCGTTGGGACCGTTTCTTGATCCCCGAAAGCCTCGCCCTCTGAGCATCTCGCCGATGGACCGATCCATGCTTGAACTTGTCGAACTACGCAAATGTTTCGGGTCGCTCGTCGCGGTCGACCGTGTGACGCTGCGCGTCGAGCCGGGCGAGGTTCTGGGCTTTCTCGGCCCCAACGGCGCGGGCAAATCAACCACCATGAGAATGGCGACCGGCTTCCTCGCACCCACCGCGGGCACCGCCCGAATCGGGGGCCACGACATCCGAACCGACCGCATCCCCGCTCAACGACTCATCGGCTACCTGCCCGAAGGAGCCCCCGCATATCCGGACATGACCCCCGAAGCATTTTTCCACTTCGTCGGCAGAGCACGCAACATGAACCGGCGAGAGCGCCTCGCACGCATCGCTCACGTCCGCGAGCGGGTCCGCCTCGAAGGCGTCATGCGTCAGCCCATCGAGACGCTCTCCAAGGGCTACCGCCGGCGCGTGGGGCTCGCCCAAGCCCTGCTTCACGATCCGCCCATCCTCATCCTCGATGAGCCTACCGATGGCCTCGATCCCAACCAGAAGCATGAGGTCCGCAAGCTCATCCGTGAGCTGGGCGATTCCAAAGCGGTTGTGCTCTCGACGCACATTCTTGAAGAGGTCGATCCGGTCTGCACCCGAGCGGTGGTGATCGCTCGGGGCCGCATCGTTTCTGATGGCACGCCCGCAGAGCTGCGAGCCCTCTCGCCAACGGGCTCCATCGATGACGCCTTCCGCACACTCACCACCAGCTCAGCAACTCCCCAACAAGAGGTGACTTCGTGAGCCTGAGCACATCTGCAACCGGGGTGCTCGCGGTCTTCCGTCGAGAGATCGTGGGCTACTTTGCGACCCCGGTGGCCTATGTATTTATCGCGGTGTTCCTCGCTCTGAGCAGCGTGTTTACATTCGCGTCCGAGCTCGGCGGGTTCTTTGAGCGGGGCCAGGCGGACCTTCGCCCGTTCTTCGGGTTTCATCCGTGGCTCTACCTCTTTCTGATCCCCGCCGTTTCGATGAGGCTCTGGGCCGAGGAACGCAAGAGCGGCTCGATCGAGCTGCTCATGACGCTTCCGCTCGCCGTGTGGCAATCGGTGCTCGGCAAGTTTCTCGCCGCGTGGGCGTTTATTGCTGTCGCTCTCGCCATGACGTTCCCGATCTGGATCACGGTCAACGTGCTGGGCGACCCGGACAACGGGGTCATCATCGCCAGCTACCTCGGCAGCCTGCTCATGGCGGGGGGCTTTCTCGCGGTTGGGTCGTGCGTCTCGGCACTCACCAAAAACCAGATCATCGCCTTCGTTCTCACCCTCGTCGCAAGCCTGCTGATGCTCTTGCTCGGATTCCCGGTTGTTCAGAGCCTGCTCTCGGGCTGGGCACCCATCGGGGTCGCCGAGACGCTCGCGGGCTTTAGCGTGCTCACCCGCTACGAGGCCATCAGTCGCGGCGTGCTCGCGCCCGCGGACGTGTTCTTCTTTGTCTCGCTGATCGCGGTCGTCCTCGCAGCCAACAGCATCATCGTCGAACTCCTCAAGGCGGACTGACTTCATGCCCACTGCTCCACCATCTGCCACAGACAAGTCGCCAATCGCAGACTCCCCGCGCGCTCAACAAGTCGAGAGTGTTCGCGGTCGAACGCTCAACGCGATGATCGGGCTGTGCGTGCTCGCGGCTCTGTTCGTTGCGATCAACGTGCTCGCAGGTCCGTGGCTTCGCCACCAGCGGCTAGACCTCACGAGCGACCACCGCTACACGCTCAGCTCGGGCACCCGCGAGATACTTCGGAATCTCTCGAACCGAGGCCCTTCGCGTCTGACGTTCTTCTATTCGCGTGAAGCGGCTTCGGGCAGGCCCGCGATCCAGTCCTACGCGACCCGTGTTGACGAGATGCTCGAAGAGTTCGAGCTTGCAGCGGGTGGTAGGGGGGGGGGGATGGGTGGGGGTGGATACCGGGTCGACCGGGACCACCCCAAAGCATTTTCCATGCAGCAAGCCCCCCCACAGGCAGCGGCCCTGCCCCCTTTGCCCCG
>CAYUVO010000061.1:0-15986 GCA_964448185.1 uncultured Phycisphaeraceae bacterium | reverse complement strand
CCTCGCTGGGAAACCGGAGGGGCTCGATTCACAGATCACCAGGAGCAACGGCAATGGGTATGGACTTCTCAGTAGCGATTTACAAGGCTCGTGTCCCTGACGTTGCAGCGGTGTGCAAGAAAGCAAATGACTATGGCTATCAGATCGAACTGCCAAAGATCGACTTGCTAAACGCTGAAGATGAGGTGGTCGGAACATTTGACGGAGAAGCTGCAAGTTTCTATCTGTCAGCCGAACCCACAAGTGAATTCGCGGAACTGGCCGAAGCGCTAGAACTATCGCCAGTGGAGCTATTCGGTGATCGTGATACGGTGCTCACGATGCGCCCGTCCTCCGAGGACGCGGGTGTTCAACTTACTCTGGTGGTTTGTGCAGCGATAGTGGCCTTATGTGAAGGCGTGTTCTTCGATGATTTCGACAACGTGGATCGTGAGCCCGACCGGATTCTGGCAGAATTAGAGAGCTTTGACGAAGACTTCGAGGATTAATGCCAGCTACACGCGACTACTACGAGATTCTCAGCGTCGAACGTACCGCTGACGGCGACGAGATCAAACGCTCGTACCGTCGGCTCGCGATGAAGTTCCACCCGGACCGCAACCCGGGCGACGCTCAAGCCGAGACGAAGTTCAAGGAATGCGCCGAGGCCTATGAGGTGCTCAGCGACGACTCCAAACGCAAACGCTACGACCAGTTCGGCAAAGAAGGCTTGCGCGGCGGCGGGGCAGCGGCCCACGATTTCTCACGCATGAACGTCGAAGACATCTTCTCGATGTTCGGCGACATCTTCAGCGGCGGCGGTGGCATGGGTGGGAGTGGCTTTGGCAACGCACGCGGCGGCCAGCGCGTCGCACGCGGTTACGACCTCGAAACCGAAGTCGCCATTACTTTCGATGACGTGCTGACCGGCTGTGAACGCGAGGTCAGTTTCACGCGGCTCGATGTCTGCGAGACTTGCACTGGCAGCGGTGCCAAACCCGGCTCGTCGCCCGAGACGTGCAGCACTTGCAAAGGTCAGGGCCGAGTGCAGCAGGCCGGGCTCGGCGGGATGTTCCGCATGGTCACGGCGTGTCCGCATTGCAAAGGCCGGGGCACCGTCGTCAAAGACAAATGCGCCAAGTGTCACGGCAAGGGCCGAACCAAGAAAGACCGAACGCTCACCGTCAAGATTCCCGCGGGCATCGAGCATGGCCAGGCGGTGCGTGTGCAGGGCGAGGGCGAGCCGCCGCCGCCCGAAGCAAGCCCGAGCGGCCAGGGCATCCGGGGCCATCTCCATGTGCTCATCCGCGTCAAGCAACACGAGATGTTCGAGCGCGAGGGCGACCACCTGCTGATGGAAATGCCGATCAGCTTCTCGCAGGCGGCGCTCGGCGCAGAGGTGGAGCTGCCCACGCTGACCGGGCTCGAAGAACTCAAGATCCCCGCGGGCACACAGCACGGCAAGCTGTTCCGGCTCACCGGTCACGGGCTGCCCGATCTGCGCAGCGGCCGACGGGGCGACCTTGTCGCGGTCACGAAGATCGAGATTCCCAAGAAGCTCAGCTCTCGTCAGGAAGACCTCTTGCGGGAGTTTGCGACGACCGAAGATCACGAGGTCATGCCCGAGAGCCACAGTTTCTGGAAACGTATCAAAGATATATTCTAATGTTCGGTACTGATGTTTGGCCTCAAGCCGATTCCATGAAAGCAATCAGATGAGTAAACGCGAACCGACACCTGAGCCCGGGCTCGAAGAAACCGCCAGCGAAGAACGCGACAGCGAGATCATCCGTCTGCTCGCCGAGCGTGACGACTTCGAGAGCAAGTTCATGCGGGCGATGGCCGACTGCCAGAACTCTCAACGGCGCGCGGTGATCGACCAGCAACTCGCGCGCGAACAGGGCAAGGGCTCGGTCATCGAACGCCTCTTGCCCGTACTCGATCAGTTCGACATGGCGCTCTCGCAGGGGCTCGACCAGAGTGATGCACAAGCCATGGCCAAGGGCGTTCGGCTCATCCGCGATGAACTGATGCGAGCGGTGCAGTCTTCGGGCGTCACCATCGTGGCCCCCAAGCCAAACGACGAGTTTGACCCCGCGTTGCACGAGGCCATGACCGCGCATCCGGCTGAGGGCATCGAGCCCGGGCACGTCGCAACGACCCATAGGTTCGGCTATGCGATGGGTGATCGGCTCATACGAGCAGCACAGGTTACTATCGCTGCGGAGCCTGACACCGATGGCAGCGGAGAATAAGCAATGCCGACCTATGACTACCGCTGCAAAGCCTGCGAGCACGAGTTCGAGCTGTTCCAGTCCATGAGTGATTCGGTCAAACGCAAGTGCCCCGAGTGTGGCAAGCTCAAGCTCGAACGCCTCATCGGGATCGGCGCTGCGGTGATCTTCAAGGGCGACGGCTTCTATCAAACGGATTACCGTTCGGAGAGCTACAAGAAGGCCGCTGCAGCGGACGCCAAGAGTTCAAGTGACTCCAAAGGCTCCGACAAAGATTCATCCTCCAAGGCCGAAACAAAGACCGACACCAAATCCAAACCCTCGAAAGATAGCAACGCTTCTTCGAGTGACAAACAATCTTCAAAGTCTCCAACGAATAAGAAGCCCACATCATGAGCGTCATCGCCCACGGCGTAGATATGGTCGAAGTCGCACGGTTTCAGACCATGCTCGAACGTCACGGCGAGCACGCAACCCATCGGCTGTTTACCGAAGATGAACGCGCGTACTGCGAAGCGAACACCAAACGCAAGTTCGAGCACTACGCCGCCCGGTTCGCAGCCAAAGAAGCCGTGTTCAAGGCACTGGGCACAGGCTGGTCGGGCGGGATCGAATGGACCGATGCAGAGGTCCGACGCGAATCTTCGGGCAGACCTTCATTGGTGCTCTCGGCGTTGGCTGCGGAGGCTGCGCGTGACCTAGGCATCGTCTCTTGGGCGGTCTCGCTGACGCACACCGGCACCCACGCCATGGCATCAGTCATCGCGATGGGCGAGTAAATCCGATCGGGTTGGCATCACCCGTCAGCGCGTTGTGATTCGAGCCAGTAGGGCCGAAACTCGTTGCGGTACCACCGCTGCCACTTGCCGGTGTCATAGGCAAACTGCCTCGTGGGCTGGCCCCACAGGTCGCTGCTGAGTCCGAGCAGACTGCGATGCACCGCGGGCCGATAGATACTCACGACCGCGTCCGAGATCCCCAGCACCACGCCTTCCACCACCACACTCAACGTGGGGTCGAAGCCAACTGCTCCGGTTCCCACGACCGGTTGAAGATCGCTGACGAACGCGATCTGGCGACCAATGACGATGGTGGCTAGGTTGCCCGTGCGGTCGCTCTCGCTTCGTGCAGGACCGGCTTGTGCGGTGATGAGGTACGGGATCATGTCGGCGATGCGCAGTCGCCGCGAGATCTCGGCCGCCGCTTCGGGCGGGCCGGTGGATTCACGCTGGAGACCCGCCACGAGCACGATCTTGATGCGGTCGCTCACGCTGCCCGTTTCGCCGACTCGTTTGGCGAGGTGCTCGAAGGCCACTTCACGCATCTCATCGTCGCGATCGAATACGGCTGACCATGCGAGCGTCGCATCGGCCTCTTCGGTCTTCTGCATTGCGAGCATCCGCATGATCGCCGAACGTACGTCGAGGTCTTCGCGTGCGAAAACCTTTATCAGCGCCGGGTACGCCTCGGGGTCTGAATACTTGCGAAGCTGCGCGATCCCGATCTGGCGGATCTCGGTGTTACGGGTGCCAAAGAATCGGCGTTTGAGCAGACGCATCTCGCGTTCGATCTCGGTTTGGCGGATTGCTTGAGCCTGCTCGGCCTCGGTGGGTTGTTCGAGGTGAACCACGCCGGGCAGCGTCTGGGGCGTCATCTCAAATCCCAAGCTCTGGGACGACGCGCTGCCAGCACCTACACATATCACGAGACACGCAACGAGAGTGATCGGTTTCATGTTCGGTTCCTCTGCGAAAGCCATCCAAATGGGTTCCGGTGAGTGGTCTGGGGAGAGCCGGGTCGTGTGGGGCGAGAGCTTCGCTCGCCTGAGCCCCTCGGCGTTCCGTCTTCACTTCGCCTTTCCGGTGGGGTGGCGATGGGACGTGGGCGAACGCTCTCTACACAGAGTATCGTCTACCCCCATGACGTGCCAAGCACCAAACTGGAAATCCGCCCAATTGCGTGTCAAACCCACCCCATGACTCCGTCAACTGACCGGGAAATCACCCCATGCCCCCTCCCCCCCGCCCCGCTGGCCCTCTGCATGCCATGAATCTGCCCTGGACCATCCTTCAGCGGTGCCTGCGTCAACCCAAACGCATCGCCATCGAGGACGACCGCCGGGCGTATACCGCTGCCGAGTTGGTCGTGGCAGCGATGCACGTCGCCGCCGCGATCAAGGGCAAGTCGGGCACCCCAACGGTCGGCCTGCTGATCCCCACCTCTGGTGCGTTCGCGTTCGTAGCCATGGGGGCCTGGTTCGCGGGCAAGACGGTCGTTCCGCTCAACTACCTCCTCAAGCCCGACGAACTGAGCTATGTCATCGACGATTCGGGCACCGATCTCATCATCGCGTCGCGTGAGATGGTTGACACACTCGGGATCGATCTCACGGGTCGAACGGTCATCTATGTCGAAGACCTCGCGTTCGACTCAGTGCCCGAGATGAGCTGGCCCTCGGCTGCTCCGCGTGACGCACTCGCCCTGCTCCTCTACACCTCGGGTACGAGTGGGAAACCCAAGGGCGTCATGCTCACCCACGCCAACTTGCTCGCCAACATCCGCCAATGCCAATCGGTGATCCAGCTCCGCAAAGACGACGTGATGCTCGGCGTCCTGCCACAGTTTCACACCTTCGGGCTCACCGTCCTCACGCTTATGCCCTTGGTGCTTGGGATCAAAGTGGTCTACTCGGCACGCTTCGTGCCCAACCGAATCGTCAAGCTCTTTCGTGCGCACAAGCCACGCTTCTTCGTCGGCATCCCCTCGATGTACAACGCGCTGCTCAAGGTCAAAAGCGCTACGCCCGAAGACTTTGCAAGCACCGAGTTCCTCGTGTCTGGCGGCGAGCCGCTGCCTCACGCCGTCGCCGATCGGTTCCTCGAACGCTTCGGGGCGCACCTCGTCGAAGGCTACGGCATGACCGAGTGCTCGCCCGTCACCCACCTCTGTCTGCCCAGCGACCACCGCCCGGGCTCGATCGGGCAACCTCTGCCGGGCATCGTTCAGCGAATCGTTGATCCCGCAACCGGCGCAGAACTTGCCCCCGGGACCGACGGCGAACTCCGACTCAAAGGTCCCAACATCATGAAGGGCTACTTCCACCTGCCCGACCAGACCGCCAGCGTCTTCGACGAGCAGGGCTTCCTCCGCACGGGTGACATGGCCCAAGCCGATGCGCAGGGCTTTACCGCGATCACCGGCCGCATCAAAGAGATGATGATCGTCGCGGGCGAGAACGTCTTCCCACGCGAGATCGAAGAAGTCCTCAACGCGCATCCCGCGGTCAACGCCTCGGGCGTGGTGGGGCAGATGGATCCAAGCCGGGGCGAGGTGCCCGTCGCGTTTGTCGAACTTGCCGAAGATTACGAGGCGAGTGATGACCTCAAAATCCAGCTCAAAACCTGGTGCCGCGACCAGCTCGCCGGGTATAAAGCGCCCCGAGAGATCCACATTGTTGATGCTCTGCCCCGCAACCCCACCGGCAAGGTCATGCGACGAGAACTCGCGAACATGCTGACCACAAAATAAAGAACAGCATGCTCAACAAGCCCCGACCGTGAGGGGGGGGGTGTTTCTATGTTTGGTGCTCAGATGCCAAGACCCCCTCGCTGACACTCAGGGCTTGTGTCAAGAGTGCGCCCTTACTCACCTGCTTCGTTCGCGCTCTGCAACCCGCCGCGATACAGCGCGATGCCATCGGATTCCGAACGCACGCCCCGGCCGCCTGCCTTGAGCCGGAGCAACGAATCCGAAACCACCACCGCCTCGCGCCCCTCAACCACAGGACGGATCACCCACGCAGCGTGCGACTCATCGAGTCGCCCGTCCCACGTTCCCGGATGACGACCCATCCACAACGGCACAGGATTGTGCCCCAGATCAACAAACGCAACCGTGTCATCGCCCACGATCGCTGAGGCTTGGCGTGCAAACTCTGCGAGCCTCGGCCCGAGCTGGGTTCTCGCTGAGAGGCTCCAGAACGCTTCGTATGCCACCACGCCGCCCGCGACTACGAGCGCAACCGCCGCGATCCAGACCATCGCGTGCGGCACTTTGTGCGCACGTTTCTTGGCGATCATCCGTGCGAGTCCGTACACCCCGAGCACCGCGATGGCCGGATACGCCGGGGCGTTGAACGAGCCGCTCTCGCCCGCGACGACGATCAGCAACGCGGTGACCATCAGTACCCAGAGCACCGCGGGCGACAAAGGGTGTCGCAGCATCCGGCGCGGTCCGATCATCACCAGCCCCCCAACTGCCACAACCGCCCAAGGCCAGAACCGCTCAAAGTAGAACGCCGGGACGCGGATAGCGTTCATGGGCAGACGTTCGAGCCCGCTGCCCCCGGTCGAGACACGGTTGCTGAGTTCGCCACCGAGCAGCGTGTTGGCGATGTGGTCGGGCTGGGCGAGATACGCCGGGATGAGCCATGCTGCGGGGATCGCCAGCATGAGGATCGGTCCCCAGATCAGGCCGAATGTTCGCCACCGTCGGGGTGTCGGCGATTCGCCAACCGGTTGAGTCGGACGCCGAAGCATCAGCATCCCGAGCAGCAAGAACGCGGGCAGGAGCAACGCCAGCGGACCTTTCGCGAGAGCCGCCAGACCCGCAGCCAGCCACAGTGCCCACGCGGCCCAGCGCGGAGGACGCCCAGGGCTCGTCAGCAGCACAACCGCTGCCATCCATCCCCATGCGAGCAACGCATTCTGCAGCATGTCGGGACGACAGAAATACAGGTGCTTGATCGTGCTCGGGCTTGCGAGCCACGCAGCAGCACACACCCAGCCAAGCGGTCCCGCGTGTGCCGCGATCGCCCGGTCCACGTCGTCAGCGTGCTCCCACGACTCCAGCGATCGAAACAACAACTTCCCTGCCCACGCGACCGCGACCATCCCGAGCAGAGCCGCGAAGATCAAGGGCAGCTTGAAAATAAGCTCGTTTGGTTGACCTATCGCCAGGCTCGCAGCGACGCCCGGCACGGCCAGGTAATTGACCAGCGGCGGCTTGAGCGTCGGGGCTCCGGTGAGATCAACAGGCACGAGCCAACGCCCGTGGAGCACCATGTCGGCGGTGAACGCGGCGGTCTTGCACTGATCCGAGTTCTGGTAGAGATCCCCCGGCCCGAGAGTTCGCCCGATGATCGCTACAAGAGTTGCAGCAACGATCAACACGACGACCCAGCGTGCCGATGGGTTGGAAGGTGTATGGTGTGTGGGGACGTTATCAGGCAAAGGAGATTCTCTAGTGGAACTGTATATCGATACCGCGAACCTTGAAGAGATTAAACAAGCCCACGATCTGGGCGTACTCGACGGGGTGACAACGAACCCTTCACTGATCGCCAAAGAAGGCGTGGACTACGGCAAGCGGCTCGCAGAAATCTGCGAGGTCGTCTCGGGGCCCGTCTCGGCGGAAGTCATCGCCCTCGATTTCGACGGCATGATGTCCGAAGGACGCGATCGAGCCAAGATCGCCGAGAATATCGTCGTCAAACTCCCAACGACCATGGCCGGGCTCAAGGCGTGCAACGCGCTCTCGAATGAGGGCATCCGCACGAACATGACGCTGTGCTTTCAGCCCCTTCAGGCCCTCATGGTCGCCAAGGCTGGGGCGTTTCTGGTCAGCCCGTTCATCGGCCGGCTCGACGATATCGGGCACGACGGCATGGACGTGATCCACCAGATCCGGGCGGTCTACGACACCTACGGCTTCCAGACCAAGCTCCTCGCCGCCTCGATCCGCCACACCAAACACATGGTCGATTGTGCCCTCGCAGGGGCCGACGTGGCCACAGTGCCCTTCGACGTGATCCAGAAGATGCTCGTCCATCCCCTGACCGCTAGCGGCCTCGAAAAGTTCGTCGCCGACTACAACAAAGCCTTCGGCTAAAGAGCCCATTGCGATTGCGCGACCGAGTCCCACCCGAGAGGAAGGGCTGGGCTGATGGGCCTATCGTGATGGCTGAGAACCATCCGCAGCTTGCTGCGGACGATCGGCCCCATCGTCTAGTCCGGTCAGGACGTCAGGTTCTCATCCTGAAAACCGGGGTTCGAATCCCCGTGGGGTCACTACCACAGACGCTCGGCCATATCGGTCGGGCGTTGTTTTTATGAGGCGCTGTTTTTGCGCTCTCCTTTGGGTGTGGTTCGGGAGTCGATGGTGGGTGGATCCACATCCCCGTGCGGAGATCCCCAAGAAACTGGGTGAAGACACTCAGAGATGGTCAACTTGTGTGGTCGGTGGGCCGATGAGCGGGTCAGGAGCCCTCATGCCTGTACCACTTGTAGTCCCGACCAAGCCGCCGATTTCGAGCCAGTTTGAGCACGACGCGGATCTTGCGGATTTGATTCCGATGTTTATCAATGATCTTGAGACACGGGTCCAGGAGTTGCGAGATGCGTTCGAGGCCGAAGACCTTGAAGAGGTGCGTTTGGTCGCCCACAAGGTTCGCGGCTCAGCGGGCGGGTACGGGTTTCCGGACCTGACCGACATCGCGGGACAGGTTGAAGATTCGATCCGCTCGGGCTGCGGCGTCGGAGAAGTCGGTGAAGAACTTGGCGAGCTTGTCGGACTGTGTCTGGCGGCGATCAACGGACGGGCCGATGCTTAAGAATACTTTGGGGCACCCATTAGGGCACAGAGCGGGCACTATGACCCAGGGGGATGTCAGGATCCATGCCAACTGATTCTAAGACCACATCTCAAGAACTCGGGCGTGTGCTCGTGATCGACGACTCGGTGTGCGTCCAGCGCCTGCTCAAGGCGAGGCTGTGCCACGACGGGGTCGAGCTTATCGAGGCCCTCGATGGCGAGTCCGGCCTTGAAGCTGCCAAGACGCAGAACCCCGACGTGATCCTGCTTGATCTGAGCATGCCGGGCATGGACGGGTTCCAGGTCCTCCGCCAGCTCAAAGACGAACCCAAAACCAGCACCATCCCGGTGCTCGTGCTCTCGGGCATGCAGAGCCCGCAAGACAAAGTCACCGCGTTTGATCTGGGGGCGATTGATTTCATCTCCAAGCCGTTCGATCTCACCGAGCTTCGGGCGCGAGTCCGCTCGGCGTTGCGGCTCAGCGAACTGCTCAAGATGCTCAGCCAGCGTGCGCAGATCGATGGGCTCACCGGGCTCTATAACCGGGCGCACTTTGACCGCCGCTGGGCGGAAGAACTTTCGGGCGCACAACGGCACAACCGACCGGTTACGCTCGCGATCATCGACCTCGACCACTTCAAATCCGTCAACGACACCTTCGGTCATCCAGCGGGTGATGCGGTCATCAAGGGGCTCGGAAGCTTGCTCCAAGAGCACAGCAGACAATCGGATGTCGCCTGTCGCTATGGCGGCGAGGAGTTCGTCCTCATCCTCCCCGATACCACTCCCGCCGACGGCGCTGAGTTGTGCGACCGCATCCGGATTGCACTGAGCGAACTCACCTGGCCCCGTCATCCAGAGCGGAAGATCACCTGTTCGATCGGGATCGCGGGCGCTTCCGCGGGCACCGAGCTTGACGCGGGCGCGGTGATGGAAGCGGCGGATAAGCTGCTGTACCAAGCGAAGAAGGGTGGTCGCAACAAGTGCGTCCACAACGATCTTTCGCCCGAGCCGCTCGCCAAGGCGGGTTGAGCAGAGCACGGAACTACGTCCACGACAAGCCCGACCGCAAGCGAGAAGGCTCTTGTTCTCTCTGACGAGCCCCGACCGTGAGGGAGGGGGATGTTATGCGTTTGTACTCAAATACCAAGAGCCCCTCGCTCACACTCAGGGCTTGTCAAGAGTTGCTTGCATCGGGCGACGACCGGGCGTTCTACTCGCTCTCGAGCAGGCTCCGCCCCGTCATGGATTCGGGTTGATCGAGCCCCATCATGTCGAGCGAGGTCGGCACGATGTCCGCAAGCCGACCACCTGAACACAAGGTTCGATCCTCAAAGGCTCCACCCACCACAATCAACGGCACGGCGAACGTCGTGTGCGAAGTGTGTGGCAAGTTTGTTGCCGGATCAATCATCTGCTCGGCGTTGCCGTGATCCGCGGTGATGATCGCTGAGCCTCCCAGTTCGAGCACCCGCTCAATAATCTCGCCCACGCAGCGGTCAACGGTTTCGCATGCAGCGATCACCGCTTGCAGATTTCCCGTGTGCCCGACCATGTCGGCATTCGCAAAGTTCACCACGATGAACGGCTCGCAGTCGTCGGAACCAAGCCTGCCGAGCACCGCGTTACACACGCCCGCTGCCGACATCTCGGGCTTCTGGTCATACGTCGAAACATCTGTCGGCGATTGAATAATCTCGCGGCGCTCACCCTCGAAAGGCTCGTCGCGGTAGTCGTTGAAAAAGAACGTGACGTGTGCAAACTTCTCCGTCTCGGCGCACCGAAACTGAGTGAGCCCGAGTGAGCTGATCCATGCGCCCGCGATATCCTTCATCTGTGGCGGCCTCGCAAACAACACCTTTGCTTGTGCGCACAGTGCCTGGGAATACCCAGTCATCATGACGAGTTGGAGGTCCATGGGTTCGCCGCGGTCAAAGCCGCGGATGCCGCTCTGGGGTGACGGTGGGACATGCCCATCGAACTTCTCAAACACCAGAGCTGCCGAGAGCTGACGGGGACGATCGCCCCGGTAGTTGTAGAAAATCACGGTGTCGCCTTGCGAGATCCGACGACTCGCAGCCTGCTGCGCATCATCACCGATCAACGTCGGCGGCACAAACTCGTCGCCACGCATCGCTTCGGAAGTGGGATGGTCGTAGAAGTCTTGCACCGCTTGCGAAGCGCTGGCGAACAGAGGGAGTGGTTCTGTGCCTCGGCCGGTAAGGCACTCGAACGTTCGCTGCGTGCGTTTCCAGCGGTTGTCGCGATCCATCGCCCAATACCGCCCGATGACCGACCCGATCACAGGATCAAACTCGGGCGTGCGCATCGAATCAAGCTGGCTTTCGACCGCTTGGACGAAGTCCTTACCCGAGAAAGGCGACGTATCGCGGCCATCGGTAAACAGATGGATCACGACGCGGGTATGTACACGCTGCTTGCACACATCGAGGAGTGCGTAGAGATGTTCGAGCAGGCCGTGAACCCCGGCATCGCTACAGATCCCGATGAAGTGGATCGCGCGATCGCTTGCTTTGGCTTGGTCGATCGCTTCGGTGAGTACGTTGTTGTTCGCAATCGTTCCCTCGCGGCACGCCTTGGTGATCCGCAGCGCCTCTTGATCGACGATGCGCCCGGCACCGATGTTCTGGTGGCCTACTTCGCTGTTGCCCATCATGCCGGCGCTGAGCCCTACGTCTTCGCCGCTGGTTTCGATGAGCGTGTGAGGCCAGCGTTTCATGAGGCGTTCATCGACGGGTGTGTTGGCGAGCTTGATCGCATTGAATGCGTCGTGCTCGGCGTGAGGGTTGCGCCCCCAGCCGTCGCGGATGATCAGAACGTGCGGCGTGTGCTTGCTCATGGAGGCGTCTCTCTCGTGTGATTCCTACCGGTTTCGTGTCAGCTGATCTCGGCGATGATCTCGTCGAGCTCCATCGCCTGTTTGAGTTCGCGGGCCTGGACCCATTTGACCCGGCCTACGCCGTTGTCGCTCTGGGCGATGATGACAGTGCCCCTCGACGAGACGTTCATCGGCTCAAAGTAGAACCCATATGCCCTGCACACCTGCCGATGCATGTCCGCAAGCAGCGTGTGCTTGAGGCCCAGAGCCTCCGCCCAAGCGGCATGGACGTAGAAGCTATCGCACGAGATTCCCACGACTTGCGCTCCGGTGGCGGCCCATTGATCCATTGAATCGGTGACGCATTGCATCTCGGAGCTACAGATGGGCGAAAAATCCAATGGGTAAAAACACAGTATCACGTCCCCTTTGCGGACCGCCTCAGCGAGCTGCCAGGGCTGGCGGGCTTGGTTGGTGAGCGTGAAGTCGGGAGCCAAATCGCCGACGTTGAGGGGGTTACTTCTCGGTTCGAGCTTGGATTCGTTCATCTGAGCCCTTCATGAGCACCGGCATGGCCACCGGGGCACGCGCAATATTTGCCTATGTCGTATCGAGGCCGCGGGTGTGTGTTCTCGGGTATGCTACGGCTGCTGGCTCGTTCGGGCAGCAAGGCAACGGGTGAGATCAACGAGGTGACGCGAGATTGAATCAAGGTGGCCGATCGGATTGGCCAGCTGAGGAGGCGATGGTGCAAGGAGGCTCGGTGACGTCTACAACGGCGCTCAAAGAACGATACGAATCGGTCCGTCAACGACTCGCCGAGGCGGCGGTGCGCTCCGGGCGTGGCCCTGATGATGTCTACCTGATCGCGGTGACCAAGCACGCCGAGCAGGACGACATCCGCGCCTTGATTGATCTTGGCCATCAGGACTTCGGCGAGAACCGCGTCCAGCAGCTCGTCCAGCGCGCCGCGATGGCGGAGGAGTATCTCGCTCGACGCAAGGTCATGAGCCATACCCGCCGAGAGCGTGGCGACCCCGAGCCAGTCGAGATCATCCGTTGGCACATGATCGGGCACCTCCAACGCAACAAGGCTAAGAAAGCCATCGAGGTAAGCCGACTGGTTCACACAGTTGATTCGCTTCGGCTCGCTGAGGAACTCCAGAACCTTGCGATGAAGATGGATGTCGTGATCGAGGTGCTCATTCAGGTCAACTGCTCAGAGGAGCCGCAGAAATATGGCTGCCCGATCGCGGCTGCGATTCCGCTCGCCGATCAGATGGATTCGATGATCAACCTCAAGGTCCGTGGCCTGATGACCATGGCCGCCGCTGCCGATGAAACAGCGCCCGAGCCTTCCGAGATCCAGACTCGTTTGTCGTTTAGCCGATGCCGCGAGTTGTTCCAAGAACTCCGCGACGCCGACTATGGCGAAGGCGACTTCAACCTGCTCTCGATGGGTATGAGCAACGACTTCGAGATGGCCATCGAAGAAGGCGCTAACTTAGTGCGTGTGGGAACCGCGATCTTTGGTCCACGCCGAGACGATCACACCGCCGACGACGCAACTGAATCCGACGAGTAGGGTCAGCAAAAACGGGCAAGATCAAACGAGCCTCGCCCCGGGCCAAGTTCTATCGAGCCCCATCCGGGAGGATGGGGAATCAGTGCTGATCTCATACGAAGAACCCGTGCGGGATCTCGCTCAGGCCAAAGGCCCGGATCGCAACGACACCATCACCCGCTGAAGACTCGTGCCCGGGCACGCGGTCGCGACGAGTTCTTGATGCGTAAACACCCGGCTGCGGGGCACGCGGTACTGACGCATGAACGTGCTCAGAGTCGATTGCAGCGAGCTTCGGCTCGCGGGCGAGACCTGCTGCTTGTTGTAGTTGCCCATGACCATGATGCCCAGATTGCCCGGGTTGTTCTGGCGGACGTGCGCACCTTGGAGGCTCGTGGGCCGGGCCTGCCACACGCGTCCCGCAGGGTCGATGACGTAGTGATACCCGATGTCCGCCCAGCCCTTGCCGACGTGCGCTGCCCGGATGTTCTCAAGGCGACGCGACGCTGCCGAGCGTGTCGTCGAAGTGAACGCATTCATCCCGTCGTGGTGGACGGTGATGCGGGAGATTGATCCCATGGAGTTGGCGAGGCGAGGGTTGGGGCCGCGCTTGGCCCATTGGGTGCGCGAGATGATGCCCGCAGGAACCGCATTCGCAGCTTGACCCGAACGCCAGTCATCGAGCCACGCGGGCTTGTGGCTATGAAACTCGGGCTGGCCGGTTCCTGCCATGCTCCCAGCAGAGGCTGTCCCGCGTGGTCGCGGTGTTGATCGAGGCCGGGTAGTGGTTCGGCGGGAGGTATTCTCGGTCGAACAGCCCGCGAACAAAACGCCCGCTCCGAGCACCAGAGCCACACGCATGGCCGATCGGCGGTCCACGGGATCGTCGAGCATCGGTAGAGCCGAGGGCTTGTCATAGGGCGGTGCGTCGGGTAAATGCTCGGGCATAGGTATGGTCACTCTAGATCAATCGGCCAGTGAGTGCGATGGTATTGAATACTGGGTTCAGGCGTTGGCAGAGAGGGCTTCCGCCCATTGAGCGGCAGTTATTGGGAATCAGCGAGCCACTTCGACCAGATCGAGAGCACGAGCAGCATGTAGAGCCTCTGGGAGTGGTCTCGGCCGTGCCAAGGGTTGATCGAGCGTTCGCCCGCTGCGTCATGCTCGCGGAGCATCTGCCGGACGTAGCTCATGTTGAGCTCGACGCCCGCGCTCGCAAGCCCCGGGAAGGGGTCCGCAGCTTCGAGGTGGTCGTAGAGGAGTGTGCGCATGGAGCCAAAATCGTTTCGGAACCACTCGCCGATGGGGATGGCAAATCCCTGTTTGGGCCGATTGACGATGTGGTCAGGCAGATACCGAAGCGCGATTTGTTTGAGGAGCCCCTTGCGCTGGCCGCGAGGCATCAAGACCGACAGCGGCGTGCGGAGCGCCGCCTCGACCAGTTCGCGGGCCAGAAACGGAGCCCGGACCTCCAGCCCGACAGCCATCGACGCAGTGTCCGTCTTGCGCAGCAGGTCGTCGGGCAGGTAGTGCTCAAAGTCATGCCTCAGCGGGTCGTCGGTGGCGCGGAACTCGCCGGGTTCGATTGTGTCGCCGTCGATGGATTTGATGAGTCGGCGGAGGTCGGGCGTCTGGAAGATCGCTAGCAGCTCGGGGTAGCCGTCGTGCCGGGCCGCGATGGCCAGACGAGCGAGGTAGTCGCTCCGCGAGCCTGGCGTTCTGCGATCGAGCAGCCTCTCTGGGATCAGCTTGAGCAAGTGGTGGTAGCGGTTGAGAATCGGGTTGATCGTGTGCCTGCGGTACCCGCCGAAGAGTTCGTCCCCGCCGTCGCCTGACAGCGCGACCTTGACGTGCTCGCGCGCCGCCTTGCTCACCCAGTACGTCGGCAGCAGCGAGCTATCGCCAAACGGCAGGCCGAGTTGATGGATGAGATGTACCAGATCCGCAGCGGGGCTCGGCTCGCAATCGAGGATGGTGTGGTCGATGCCGATGGCCTTGGCTGTCTCGGCGGCGTCTGCAGATTCGTCGAACGCGGCCTCGGACATGCGCACAGTGAATGATTTGATGTCTGGCCGGTGCTGCTTGGCGACGGCGGCAATGAGCGCCGAGTCGATCCCGCCGGAGAGAAACACACCGATCGGTACGTCGGCTTCGAGGCGGGAGGTGACGGCTAGAGCCAGAATGTGATTCAGCGATTCGGCATTAAGATGTGACACACTCTGTGAGGAGTGCCGAACAGGACTGGTGCGTGACCTGTGCATGATCCGAGTTTCGTCCAGGATTGGCGTAATGATCGCTCCACCTTTATGTGCTCCGGCATGTTGTGGTGGTGTCGGGACAGCCGTCCAAGCGGAGCAAGATGGAGCATTCAGCGATGCGACGGGATCGCGCCAAGTTCCGAATTGAATCCACCTGTCGGCAGCGTAGGTCTGAATTGCTAATTTGGCCTGGCCTGTGTGATATTGCTGTCGAACGTTTCCTTCGACCGTGGAACTCAAGACCAATCCTACCGCGCCGAGCGAGAGCAATGGGGCGTCGTAGAGCGGCTTTTCTCCACAGCTATCACGACCTATGCCGAGTTGGCCACCGGCTCGATCCCACACAAGTGAGGCATGCATGCCATCCAGAGCATCGACGAGGCCAAGTCCCCACTCTCGCCACCCATGCACGAGCACCTCGGTATCCGAGTGGTCCGTCTCGAAGTGGTGGCCCAGCGATTCAAGCTCGGCGCGCAGCTCGCGGTGGTTGTAGATGCAGCCGTTGAACACGACCGCGACCA
>CAYUVO010000060.1:0-16184 GCA_964448185.1 uncultured Phycisphaeraceae bacterium | reverse complement strand
CCTGATATGTTTTCTTTGTATTCGTCCAGCAATGCCCAGAGCACTGCCTTCTCGCCGCTGATGGAAACTGACCTGCCGAACCAGTCATCCGCCGCTCCGTCGGAGGCGAGCAGCTTGGCCTGCTGCGTCCACACGCCGCCCACCTTCTCGAAGATATACGCCGAGCCAAAGGAGGCGTTGCCAAACGCTCCGACCACGGCCGTGTCACCGCTGATGGAAACAGAGGCGCCGAACCTATCATACGCCGCTGCGTCGGAGGCGAGCAGCTTGGCTTCGTGCACCCAGCTTGCCCCGTCGAACCGATAGATATACGCCGAGCCGGAACTGTTGCCGTTGTCGTCGTCCCCGCTCGCCCCGATCACGGCCGTGTCGCCGCTGATGGAGACAGAGGTGCCGAAGAAGTCATTCACCGCGCCGTCGCTCGCGAGGAGCTTGGCATCCTCGTTGAGCTGCCCGTTAGCGGCCGCAACAACGGCGGCAAGGGTGGCACCACACAGAGCGATCATCGCGTACATCTTCTTCATCTCTCGGGCTCCTGCTCGGGGTTGGGGGGGGTGAGGGGGGGGAGCACCATCCTACCAGACACAAGGCGTGGCTAGCAAGGGCTTTCTGCGGCCCCCCTCATCCCCCTCACCCCGGCATTTGGGAGGAATGGGAGGGGGCGACCTCACGGGGAGAGGGAGCAAGAGCGGCAAGAACTCTTTGTGGTCCATCACACATTGTTTGTGGTCCATCGCACATCAAGTGTGGACCATCACAGATCATCTGTGGTACATCACAAACTGTTTATGGTCCATCACAGATCAAGTGTGGTACATCACACATTGTTTGTGGTACATCACAAACTGTTTATGGTCCATCACAGATCAAGTGTGAGCCACCAAACATTGTGTATGATCCATCACAGATCATCTGTGAGCCATCAAACATAAGAAATGCGGACGTTTTTTTGGCTCAGGGTCAAGCCGGGGTCCGCGACGCACGATCCTTACACGCAACACAAGGACCGCTTTGAACTCCGCTGTTGGAGTCTCGAAGCGGCCCACGCACCACGCGGTGCGAGTCGAGGCCGCGCTGTGTTCTCGCGGGTGGATCATCGGCCGCCGCATACAAGGAGCTCTCTCATGGGCACTGTTCCGCAGAAAATCGTCGAGCGCGTTATGTTCTATCAGAACCATCTCACCCCGTGGACCGACAACGCCGCCGCGATCGGCCTGACCACCCAGCAGGTCGGCGACTTTGCGCTGCTGGTGATCGCGGCCAACAACGCGATGAACGCCGCCGAAGCCGCCCGCGACGCGTCTAAGGCCGCCACGCTCACGTTCCACGAGTCCGTCCGCACGCTCCACGGCGACCCCGGAGCCGGCGCCGATCTTATTAGAACCATTCAGAACTTCGCCATGACCACCGACGATCCTAATGTCTACGCGCTGGCGCAGATCCCGGCTCCCCAGCCATCGAGCGCCGCCCCGCCTCCGGGCACGCCGTTCGAGTTTACCGTCGGCCTGCTGGCGCTGGGCGAACTGACGCTCGGCTGGAAGTCCAACAACCCATCGGGCACCAGCGGGACGGTCTACGAGGTCCGCCGCAGCCTCGACAACGCGGCGAGCTTTGAGACCATCGGCATCACCGGCGAGCGTTCGTTCACCGACGACACGCTCGCGAGCGGCTGTGCGCACGCGGTGTACGCGATCACCGGGATCCGCAGCACCAAACGCGGCGCGACGAGCACGCTGACCGTGCGCTTCGGCGTAGGCGGAGCCAGTATTGTCTCGTCGGCCACGCTCCAAGGAGGGGGCGACGAGGGCATCAAGCTCGCGGCGTAGGTCGGCACACGGCCCAACATAACATTACATCAAGATGACATCATCACCGGCCCGCCGTTCTCTGGGCATGCAGAAAGCGGCGGGCTGTTTCGTTGGGAGTGTGGTGTGTGTGGGGGGGGGAGCGGAACGCTCACTCAGAGGGCGGCGTCTCGAACCAATACTCGAAGTCGTAGCTGTGCTCGCCGCTCACGTTGTTGATCGTCATGAATCCCCCAAGCCCTACGAGCTCGCCGGTGCCCGAATCGGGCACGACCATCACCCACTGGATGGGCAACGGCTGCATCGTGGAGATGTGCTGGAGCACGAACTCGCCGGTTCGACCCGCGAGCGTGCCAACGACTCGTTCGATCGCTACGTACTCGCCCGAGCCGGCCACCTCTGAGCGAACGACCAGCAACTGGCCTTTGCTCACCGCTTCGAGCTCGCCGTAGAACCGCTTGTCGATGGACATGCGTGCGATGCTCGGATCGCCGACGCCCTCGGGATCTGATTGCATCGTAAGCGTGACCTCGAACGTCCCTGAAGCAGTCGGCCAGTCCAAGGTTCCCCCGGTGCTGGCACACCCGGTAAGCGTGCTGAGCATCGCAGCAACAATGAGACTTCCTCCGCAGGCCGCATGCTTGATGTTCATCGTGCGAGTGTACTGTTCCTTGCCGCGTGGTGTTCCTGTCTCATACAACCCGCCCCCCATCAGTGCAGCCCATACTCCTTGAGCTTGCGATATAAGGTGCGCTCGCCGATGCCGAGCATGGTCGCCGCCCGCTCGCGGTTGCCCGCAGTCAGCCGGAGCGTCTCGCGGATCGCACGCTTCTCGATCTGTTGCAGGCTCTTGCCCGCGAGCGATGCCGAATCCCCTTCGAGCACCTCAACGCTCAGCGCGTCCGCTGAACGGATCGCCGGGGGAAGGTGCGAGAGTTCCACGCTCGCTTGGACGCCCTCTTCCACATCGCCGATGGCCATCACCGCCACCGTGCGGATCGTGTTGATGAGCTGGCGGACGTTGCCGGGCCACTCGAAGCTCACCAGCTTCATCATCGCGGCGGGTGAGATATCAGGCACGGGCGTATTGGGTCCGATCTCTTCGACCGCGAAGCGTGCAAGAGCATGCTGCACGATCCGAGGGATGTCCTCGCGGCGATCACGCAGCGGCGGCAGATGAATGCACGAGCCTTGGATGCGGAAGTACAAGTCTTCGCGGAACCGCCCGTCCTTGACCATCGCTTCGAGGTCCTGGTTGGTCGCACTCACCAGCCGCGCGTCGATCGTGCGGGGCTCGTTGGCACCCAGCCGCACCACCTCGCCGTTCTCGAGCACACGCAGGAGCTTGGCCTGCATGGCCAGCGGCATGTCGCCGATCTCATCGAGAAAGATCGTGCCCCCGTGGGCGTACTCGAAGACGCCTTCGCGCGCTTGCTCGGCACCGGTGTACGCGCCGCGGACGTGGCCGAAGAGCTCGTCCTCGATCAAGCTCTCGCTCTGGCCCGCGCAGTTGACCGGGACGTACCGCCCCGCCTTGCGAGAAGAATGTTCGTGGATCGCGCGGGCGATCAGGTCCTTGCCCGTGCCGCTCTCGCCCGTGACTAAGACCGGGATCTTGCTGCGGGCGACCTTGCGAACGGTATCGAGAATGTTCAGCATCACCGAGCTGCCCGCGACGATGCCCTCAAAGCCCGCGTCCTGCACGAGATGCTTGAGTTCGCCCGCCGAGTGTCGCAGCAATACCTGCTCGGCGGCCCGATTCACCACGGCGCGGAACAGATCAAGATCCAGCGGCTTCTCGACAAAGTCAAACGCGCCGCGCACCTTGAGCGCCTCGCGGATGGTCTTCGGATCGCCGTGGGCGGTGACCATCACGGCTTTGGCTTCGGGCTGCAACTCGGCAGCCGTCTGAAGGACGACCATCCCCGCGTTGGCCCCGTCGTGCTCGACGCCATCGGTGCCAGACGATCCGGGCATGCGCAGGTCGGTAACGATCACATCAAACGCCCCATCGCGCAGCTCAGCGATCGCACTCGCGACATCCCCCACCACGGTGCACACATGCCCGGGCCGACGCAGCGCCTCGGCCATCGCGTCGGCGTGGTCGGGCTCGTCCTCGACGATGAGCACTTGTGCAGCGGGGGTAGTGGCCGAGGGGGCTCGTTGTTCATCTGCATTCATCACACATCTCCACGCATGGACATAAGGTTCGCTCGGTGCCGCGCGCACCACGCGATGGCGATCGCGTCGGCCACATCCGGCGGCGAAGGGGCTTCATCGAGCCCGAAGATATCCCGCACCGCGTCCTGCATCTGAGCTTTGGTCGCCTGGCCATAGCCCGTCATGGCCTTCTTGACCGAGGCGGGCTTGAGTTCCATGAGTTCAACGCCCGCAGCTTGAATCGCGAGCAGCACCACGCCGCGCGCATGCCCCATCTTGATCGCTGTCGCAGGGTGTTTGTAGTTCGAGAACAAGCCCTCGACCGCGACAAGTTCGGGGCGGAGCCGCTTGATCGCATCACGAAGATCTCGATCAAGCTCAGCGAGCCGAGCGGAGATTGATTCGCCCGCGTTGGTCAGCCGAAAGACCCCGGCTTCGACGATGGTGCAGCCCGCTGCCCCTAAGACAACCCCGCCAGCACTCGACGCATCGTCCTCGATGCAGGCATAGCCCGTCAGCCGAAGACCCGGATCAATCCCTAAGACGCGCACGACTGATTCTACCGTTCCCCGAGCACACCGGGACCACCCCCCACACCAGATCCAAAGTGCGTCAGCCAATGCACCGCGGTGCGGGCCATCACATCGGTTTCGAGGTTGACCTTCGAGCCCACTTTCAGCGAGCCGAGCGTGGTCAGGCTGAGAGTCGTCGGGATCAACGCGATCTCGAACCACCCAGAGGCCACGTCCACCGACGCCAGCGTCAACGAAACCCCCTCGACCGCGATCGAACCCTTGGGCACAATCGCGGGCATCAGCTCGCGGGGCGGAGCGATCCGGGCGACCCAGCCATTGGTCTCATTGATCGAGAGCACCTCGCCGAGGCCTTCGACGTGGCCCTGGACAACGTGGCCATCGAGCCGGGTGGTCGGCGTGACGGATTCTTCGAGATTCACCAGATCCCCCACTTTGAGACTGCCGAGCGTGGCCCGGGCGAGGGATTCAGCGATCACATCAAAGCCCACGGTCTTGGCCGCCTTGTCGAGCCGGGCGACGGTCAAGCAGCAGCCGCTCACGCAGATCGAGGCACCGAAAGCCGGGAAGTCTCCCCCATCTGCTCCTCTCTCCCCGCCTTCGTTGCCACTTTCCCCGAGCAAACCCTCGATATCGAGGGTGATCTCGATTCCACTCGAAGCTGAAGATTCCAGCCCCACGACCCGCCCGGTTGTTTGTATGATGCCGCTGAACATGTGCGTAATCTAGGCCCAAGCCAGCTCGGTCCTCAAGCATGAGCTCGACACAGCCAAGAGCACGCCGAACATATTTCCCCCATTCCTTGGCCCACGACCTCATGGCTTTTGTCCCAAATAGCCCTCAGGCTTGACCACAGCGGGGGAATCATCGATAGACTCGGCCTCACGCCCCTCGCGGGGGGCTCCCCATGCGGGGGGCTCATGCACCTGAATCGGTCGCCACAGTCCCCCACGAGGGACTCACACCGCGCGACCAACGCTACCGGAGACGACTGCGGATGCTCATCCTCGGCTTGCCGATTCGTTATGGTTGTCTGATCCTCACCACCGTGATGGCGTTTGCCGTCATGACCGGCTGTGAATCCACACCCAAACGCCCAACCCACAAAGTCCACGGGACTCCCCTCCAACGACTCGACCGCTTCGTCGTCGATCCCGACACCCTCAAAGGGCTCGGATATCGCATCGACTGGCGATCGGCACTGCCCCTGGGATCCGATGCGAGGCTCGCCTCGATCGTTGCCTATGACGACATCGTGGTCGTGCAGACCGCCGACACGCTGCTAAGCGTGCTCGACACCAGCACGGGTAAGGTCCGCCACTCCAACGAACTCAAGGACACTCTCACCACGCTCGTCGGCAACGTCCGGCTCGGTGGAGGCTCTGGGCTGATCGCCAGCTGCACCGACAGCGAGGCGTTCTTCATCGATCCCACCTCGGGTGACCTGCTCGATCGCCAGAGCTTCGAGGGCGTGCTCACCGCCAGCCCCACTCCCCTCGGCTCGGTGCTCCTTGCCAACACCAATGCGGGCGTAGTGCTCGCCCACACGACAGCCAGCGGCGGATACCCGCTGTGGCGCTTTGGTACACGCAACCCCATCGACGCTCCCCCTGTTCTCGCAGGGAGCACCGCGGTGGTGGTCACGCGAACGGGCCGTGTGGTCGGGCTTGATGCGGCCAGCGGGCTCAAACTCGGCGAGAACTCGATCTTCATGGGCCCCGACGGGTCCGACCCGGTCGCCTCGGCCACCACGGTCTACATCGCGAGCCCCGATCAATCTGTGTATGCATTCGATGGATTTGATCTCTCGCTTCGTTGGCGGGTCCGCACCGCCAAGCCCTTGCATGAGCAGATCACGCTCATCGGGTCGGTGCTCTATGTTCCGACCACCGACGAGGGCCTATTGGCACTCGACGCCGACACCGGCAAACGCCTTTGGACCGCCCAGGACTGTCGGGGCGTGGTCCTCACTTCGCACAACGGCAAGCTGATCGCTTGGGCCAACGGCCGGGCATGGTCGATCAGCGAGTCAGACGGGGTCGTCCTCGGAGCCTACGACTTGCCGGGGATCACCTCGATCATTGCAGATCGTGTCGTCGACGGCGCGTTGTACGCCGTGTCCGAAGACGTTATCGCCGCCCGACTGGTCAACCGACGCTGAGAGGTTTTTTTATCGTGTCCGATCTGGTCCGCGTCCGACGAGCGTTGCTTTCGGTCAGCGACAAGACCGGTCTGGTCGAGCTAGCACGCGGGCTCCACAAACTGGGCATCGAACTGCTCTCCACCGGCGGCTCGGCCAAAGCACTCCGCGACGCGGGCCTGCCTGTGCGCACCGTCGAGGACGTCACTTCGTCGCCCGAGATGCTCGGGGGCCGGGTCAAAACCCTCCACCCCAAAATCCACGGCGGGATTCTCGCAAGACGAGACATCGACGGCCCCACACTCATCGCCCAAGGCATCGAGCCGATCGATCTGGTCTGCGTGAATCTCTACCCGCTTGAGAAGACCATCGCAAAGCCGGGCATTGCTCTGGATGATGCGATCGAGCAGATCGACATCGGCGGCCCGAGCATGATCCGCTCGGCGGCCAAGAACTCGCAGTGGGTCGTGTGCGTGATCGAACCCGAGCAATACCAAGCGGTTCTTGATGAACTTCGCACGCACGACGGCTCGACGCGGCTCTCGCTTCGCCGAGACTTTGCCCAGCGAGCGTTCGTGCGCACAAGCCAATACGACGCAGCCATCGCGGGATTCCTCGCACAGGCCGATTCCACACCAACCAAAGCAAACGACAATGACTTCCCCGATCAACTCGACCTCGGGCTCGTCAAACTCCGCACGCTCCGCTACGGCGAGAACCCTCACCAACCCGCAGCCCTTTATCGTTCGCGTGCGCACACAGCCGGGCCATCGGTCATCACCGCCGAGCAACATCACGGCAAGCCGATGAGCTATAACAACATGCTCGACGCGGCAGCGGCCCTGCGACTCGCAGCCGATCTGCACTCGCTGTGCGCACAACAAGCTACATCCATGACCTACGGCGCGGTCGTCGTCAAGCACACCAACCCCTGCGGCGCAGCGATCGCTCCGAACCAGTCGCTCGCGCTGCGTCATGCGCTCGATGGCGACCCGCTCGCCTCGTTCGGCGGGATCATCGCGACGACCCACGCAATAGATCAGGAATGTGCCGAGATGCTCGCTGCTCCGGGGGCGTTCTTTGAGGTCATCGTGGCACCATGCTTTGAACCAGACGCACTCGAAACGCTGCGGGCACGCTTTGCAAATGTCCGACTCATCGAAGTCGGCGAGCTTGGCGCAGGGAACACAACACCGACGCTCGAAGTGCGCACGATTGCGGGCGGCGCTTTGGTGCAGCACGCTGACAACCATGTAAGCGACCCGTCGCAATGGAAACTCTGCGCCGGACCAATGGCTGAGAAAGCGGACCTGCAAGCAGCAGCATTCCTTGATGTGGTCGTTCGAGCGCTCACCAGCAACGCGATTGCTATTGGTCAACGTACTGGCGATGGTTCTGACAATGACTCGGTATCGCTCGTTGGTGCGGGCGCGGGGCAGATGGACCGGGTGGCCTCGTGCCGAATCGCCATCGAGAAGGCCGGCGAGCGAGCCAACGGAGCCCTCGCAGCTTCGGATGCGTTCTTCCCGTTCCCCGATGGACCGGCGTTGCTCATCGAGGCGGGGGTAGGGTTGATCGTTCAACCCGGGGGTTCCAAGCGGGACAGCGAGACGTTCGAGCTGTGCGCACGCCACAGCGTGTGCTGCCTGACGACGGGCGTCCGCCGATTTCGACACTGAACATCTCTGCAGCGGCAGAGTTGGGCAGCGTGAAGGCTCACAAGAAAACTCGCGGTTTTGTTTGGGTGGCTTTGCAGCGATTCGTGGTATGGTGATGCCCGAGGCTCGTCGGAGTGACGCAGACGCGGCAGAGCTGACCATGGAAGGCATCGGCGATGAGCAGGAAGAAACACTCGAAAAACAAATCGGGCAAAGGCAAGGGCAAATCAGCCCCAGACGTGCGCACGCCGAGTCTCAGCGATGGCCCCAACCCGGCGTTGGCCCTCGGTGGGTTCGAGCACGAGGGTCTCGATGCGCGGGTGCTGGTTCTCAACCGGTTCTATGCTGCGATCCGTGTCGTTCACGCCAAGCGTGCCTTTAGCTTGTTGTTTCGTGATCTTGCCGAGGTCATCCAGGTCGATGACGGCGTGTATTCGACGTACGACTTCGAGTCCTGGCAAGAGATCTCAACACTCCAACGCGAGTTCGAGCCCGAGCAACAGGACTGGATCAGCACGGTGCGTGCGGAGATCGCGGTGCCGAGGATTATTCGGTTGTTTGGGTACGACCGGCTCCCGATCCAGCACGTCAAGCTCAACCGCCGAAACCTGTTCGCGCGTGACAAGAACGCGTGCCAATATTGCGGCTCGCTCTTTCCCACGAGCGATCTGACGCTCGATCATGTTCACCCACGCGCGCAAGGCGGGCGCGATTCATGGGAGAATCTTGTGTGTGCGTGCGTTCGGTGTAATGCGCGCAAGGGCGGTCGAACTCCCGAGCAGGCGCGGATGAAACTGATCCGCGAGCCGGTGCGGCCGAGACGTCACCCGATGATCTCGGTTCGGCTCCGCAACGCGAAGTATGCTTCGTGGAAGGCGTTCCTCGACGAAGCGTACTGGTCGGTCGAGTTGAAGTGAGCCGAGAGCGGTTGGTTTACGGGCACGGTCCGACGAGCCCGAGCAGCGCGAGGAAGTCGCCGAAACCGACCATGCCATCGGGCGTGAGCGATCCGAAGTCATCGGCGATGTCGCCTGTGCATCCCGGGGTGCCGTCGTCGCAGGGGCCGACCAAGCCAAGCAGCGCGAGGAAGTCACCGAACGATACCATGCCATCGGGCATGAGCGATCCGAAGTCGTCAGCGATATCACCCGGGCATTGAGCTGCGGGGTCTCTGACCGCGAAGGTCAGGAACTGTCGCGAGGCGTTATTGGCGTTGTTGTTGGTGACTGCGAGCGTGGTGAAAGGACCTACGAAACTCAGGATGCCGTCGCGGAAGTTGTCGCTTGGGATCTGCAGCGTGTTGCCTACGACGGTGACTCCGGGGAACCCCGAAAGAATGGTGAAGGGCTGGCTGAAGGTGTACTCAAACATCGGCGGATCGTTGGCAAGATTTGGTCCGCGCCAGAACTTGGCGAACACGAGCACCTCATTTATCGGCGAGCTGAAAGTTGCGAACCAGTCTGAGTTGAAGGCGTAGTCGAGCATCTCTTGTGAGCTGTCAAGAGGTGCCGCAGCATAGTCACCCCCGCTGAGATCCGCGGTGACGAACGTCCCGCCGTTGAACAGGCCGAAGACCTGCACAGCAGTCCCGTTCAGATCGCCGCTGGCGGTGGTCAGAGTGGTGGACTGCCAATCGACCCCCACAGTCTGGGCACTCGACACCGAAGGCATCAGAAAAAAAGTCAACAGGGCGATAGCACGAATGCATCTTCTGGTCAGCATGTTCTCTCCTCCGAAGCACCCGAGTCTGACGCAGCCGTCACGATCGGCCAGCCAAATCCGGTGCTGTGGGTGCAGTATACCAATTATTGACCCTCGACTCAATACCGATTTCTGAAGAGAACCCCAGAAGCGGGCCTTACCTTTGCCTCCTGCACGAGTTGGGGAATGTGAAGATTTTTTCTCAGTGAAATCGCCTATGGGCATGGCCCGACAAGTCCTAACAAAGCAAGAAAATCTCCAAAGATCACCATCGCGTCGGATCCGCCAAGAGGAGGAAGCGTTCCGAGATCGCCCACAATGTCGCCTATAGGCAGGACGCGGACAGCTCAAAAGGATACACCGAACCGGTGTTCGTATCGGAGCCGTCGTCGGTGTTGGCTCCGATGACCACGAGCCCGTTGTCGATCGCGATGGCGATTCCGTCAAGACTTGACCAGCCCCAGTACTCGCTCAATCTGATCCGCAGCTTCGGGACCCGCACGCTTTGCATGGAACTGCTCAGCGATCTCTCGCAGTGCTGCACGTTGGCGCTCGGCGACCTCGGGCTTGGTAATCAACTCGTCGGCCTTGTCGATAATCGCACCCGGTCCGCCAAAGTGTGGCACCAACTCGGGGACTACTTCTCGACCGGCGATCAGATTCGGAAGCGTCAAAAACTCGCTGGCGAGCAGCCACCGTGCAAGCGCAAAGTAGAGCAATGGGTTCGAGCGGTACATGATGACCATGGGCTTGCCGTGGCGCGCGATCTGCAGCGTCACCGTGCCGCTGACCACCAACGCAAGATCACACCAGTGAATCACCCCGTCGGTCTTCTCCGATACGATCGAAAGCCCCTCGGGCCAGCCGCCGAGCTCCGAAGCGAGTGCTCGCAGACGCTCGGCGACGCTCGGGGTCGTTGCTGCGACCATGCCCGTCGCGTTCGGGTGACGACGCCGAAGCTCACGGAATGAATCGAGCAACAGCCCGAAGTTTTTGTTGTATTCACCCGGGCGCGAACCCGGAAGCAACGCGATCCGCGGAGCCGTGCCAGACCCCTTGGCCTCGCTCGATGCCTGATCAAACATCGCATCAAGCTCGCTCGCCTGCTGATCGAGTTCATCGGCCGGGAGCGATCGCTCGAACAACGGATGACCGATGAACCTCGCCGCTACATTCCGCGCGGTAAACCACTGCTCCTCGAAGGGCAGCACGCACAGCACCAGATCGGTCACCCGGCGGAGCTTGCCGATCCGCCACGTGCCCCAGGCCCATACCTGCGGCGCCACCAGATGCACCACCCTTCGGCCCAGGCCGCGCGCAATCTTACAGATCGGGAAGTTCGCAGCGGGCGAATCCACCGGAACGTGGAGCTTGACCTCGGGATGCTGCTCGAGCCATTCACCAACTCGTTGATTGATCTTCTGATGCTCGCGGATCTTGGCCAGCCCGGGCACGCCCATCACCGCGTCTTGTCCGGTGTGCTCGACGATGGTGGCGCCCGCAGCTTTCATGCGTTCGCCGCCCCATGCGTAGATCGTCAGATCCGGGTGCCGCGCGAGCAACTCAGCGATCACCACCGAGGCGTGATCGTCGCCGCTGGGCTCGAACGCGGTGAACAGAATCGCGATGTCTTGGGGATTGGTCGTCAACAGATGAGTCCATCACAAAGAGGCTCGGGCACGAGTGCGAGCGTAGGTCAGAAACCCGCTGCGACGAGCCACTCGCTGGGCCTGTGCCCCAGAGCACCTGCGACTGCGAGCATTGACTCGAGGCTCGGCAGGTGCGCCCCGCGTTCGATCGAGCTGAGCTGACTGACGCTCACACCCGATTCTTCGCTCAGGTCTTTGAGCGTCCACGACCTCGCGGTGCGCGCGACCCGGATCTGTCGTCCCAGTTCCCCACGGAGCCGATCTTGCGGCGAAGCGCCGAGCCCGAACCTCGCAGCAGCCTGACTGAGAATCGCCTCCAACTGCTCGGTCTTAAAGGGCTTGGCCAGATAGTCGAACGCTTCTTGCTTGAACATCGTTCGCATTGAATCGAGCGTTGGATAGCCGGTCACGATGACCACGCACAGCTTGGGCCATCGCTGACGAAGCACGCCGAGCACCACCTCGCCCTCGACCCGGCCCATGTGCATATCAAGCAGCACCACCTCGGGTGCCGACGACTCGCAGTGCGCATACAACGCCTCGGGCGTCTCGAATGTGCTGGCACGGTGCCCGAGCTCTACGAGGGTCCCCGCAAGAAACTCGCGGAAGTCCGCGTCATCATCGAGGGCTGCGACACGCAATGGAGTGGTGGTCTGGTTCAAGTCAAGGGCTCCTGTTCGACGGCTGCGGGCAGTGTGATCTCGAAGACCGCGCCCTTGTGATCCTCACGGTTTCGGCCCACGAGCACCCCGCCGTGCTCACGCACAATACCCTCTGCGACCGCCAGGCCCAGCCCGGTGCCCTGGGCATCGAGGCGGGTCGAGAAAAACGGCTCAAAGAGACGAGGAATCACGCTCGGATCGATCCCCGGCCCGGAATCTTCGACCGTCGCAACCACCCATGTTGGGCCACCCCCCGCCCCACCCTGGCCTTCGGGCTCAGGCTTGGCGGTGCTCGCCTCGATGCTCACCAATCCCGTGGGAGGTCGAGACTGATCCGGGGCCGACGCCACCGCGTCTACTGCGTTACGAATCAGATTGAGAAACACCTGAACCAGACGGTCCGGGTCGCCCAGCACCAACGCGCTCTCGGGCACCGCATTTCGCAGCTCGACGGCGTCGCCCTTGCGATCGAGTCGAACGAGCGTGATCGCCTCAGCGACCACCGCTTTGAGCACCACGGTCTCGGCGCGGGGTTCACGCACCCGGGCAAAGTCGAGCAGGCTCTCGCCGAGACGTTCGAGCCGACCGACCACTCGCTGCATCAGAGCTGATTCTTCGAGCGTCGCATGATGCCCGGGTCGATCATCGATCCGCTCGGTGAGCCCCTTGAGCACCGCCAACGGCGTGTTGAGCTCGTGGGCAATGCCCGCACTCATCATCCCCAGACTCGCCAGCCTGTCCGCGCCCTCAAGATTGCGTCGAGCGGTTTCGAGCAAGTGGTTCTTGCGTTTGAGTTCGGCAGCGACCAGTTCGAGGTCTTCGAGCGCATCGGCGAGCTGGCGTTCACTCGCTCGCAACGCGAGCACCGAAGCGTTGCGCGATCGCATGATCGAGCCGAACTCATCGCCCGGGATGTCGCGATCCGGGATCAGTTCCTCAGCAGGGTGCGAATCCTGCAGCGCCCGATCGGCCCGCAAGAGTCGTTCGATCGGGGCGTACAACGCGCCGGGCAGCACGAGCAGCTCGAGAGCCACCGCCACGAGGATGTAGACCGCGAGCAACGCCGCGACGACCAGCCCAAAGAGCCTCGCCGATGCCGCCCGAGCCGAAGGGATGCTCAGCTCAACGATCGTCAAACTGCCACGACCGGTGGGCAGCCCGTCGGGGGGGTCTTGAGAGTGCCACACGCCCGCTCGGGTCAGTCCTTCGCCCTCGCTCTCCATCACTCCCAAGAGCTTGCGTGAGCCTCCAAGATCCAGAATCTCCCCCGGCATCGCGTGAAGCGAGGCGAGCTGGTCCGAGGTCAAGCGTTGCTCGGCTGCTCGCCCTCGAAGAACCACCACGCCCGGAGGCATCGCTCGATCCGCACTGGCCTGACCATCGCCCACCATCGCCAGCACCGTTCGAGCCTTGTCCAGCTCGGCGTCGTGGATCAGCCCCGTCAGCGACGGCCCGAGCGTCACCAGCAAGATCGCTGCGAGCACCACCGTGAAGATCGTGTGCAGGACCATCAGCTTCTTGCGAACCCGCATCGAAGCGAGCACCCCACCCCCCCTTCCCCCTGCCTTTCCCTCTGCCTTTCCCACGCTACTGCCACCAGCGCGAGGGCTGGAACCAGAGGGGGGCGCTACGCTGGGAGCTTGATGACGCACCATGCATCGTTCGGTCCAAGAAGGCGGTCGTCCAACCGGACCCGCAATCCATCCGCATCAAACCAAGATTTCTCTGCCAACTCGTCGCAAGAGCAGCCTCCCAAGACCGCTCGCGACGCGGTGTGCCGCCGGCTCATGGCTCTGGCCGACGCCCAGAGCATGCCCGATCTGCGTCCCATGGACACCTCCTCGCTCTCCCAGCGAGACGCCGCCCTCGCCCGAGCGATGTACCGCTCAGCGGTGACCCGATGGTGGTCCCTGACCCATCTGATCGCCCAGCACACCAATCAGCCCTGGCGTCAGCTCGATGAGGCGACCAAAGCCGCCCTGCTCGCGGGCAGCGCCCAGCTCGTCTTTCTTGATGGCGTCGCGACGCATGCCGCGGTCAACGAAACCGTCGCATGGATCAAACAGGTCCAGCCTCGATCCTCGGGCATCGTCAACGCGGTGCTCCGAAGGGTCAGTGAAGACATCGCTTTCGAGGACGACCAGCCCGTTCGACGCGAGCGCTGGGAGCAGCGACGCGATGAACTCCCGCTGAGCAAGGGTGGAGCAATCGTGCTGCGGGGCGATCTGTTGCCCGAATCCATGCCCGATCGGCTCGAAGCCGCGACGGGTGTTCCCCGCTGGCAGGTCAACCGCTGGATAGATGAAGCCGGGCTCAAAGTCGCCATCGCGTGCTGTGCGCACAGCCTCATCGAGCCGCCGATTGTCCTGAGCACCGCCTTTGCCAAAGGCGAACTCGATCCGATGCTGGTGCCCCACGACGAGCCCGGCCACCACGTCATGCCCGAGCCCCCTGCCAATCTTCGCGCGTGGCTTGATGAGCACCCGGGCGTCTGGGTGCAGGACGCATCGTCCTCGCGAGCCATCGCTGACCACGCGCACCTCTCGCCTGAGATCATTGTCGATCTGTGCGCAGGTCACGGCACCAAGACCCGCCAGCTTGCTGCGACGTTCCCCAAAGCGCAGGTGATCGCCACCGACCTCGACAACCGTCGGCGGGCGATTCTCACCAGGACGTTCGAGTCGGATGCGCAGGTCCACGTGATCGAACCCCACGAACTCAACCCTCTTATCAAGGAGAGCGGCGGCGTTGATCTGGTGCTCGCCGATGTTCCTTGTAGTAACTCAGGTGTGCTCGCGCGTCGGGCCGAGGCGCGTCTTCGTCTAGGCGATGCGCAGCTCAAGCGGCTGGTGAATCAGCAACGCGACATCATCGCCCAGTGCGGCTCGATGCTCACCCCCGGCGGGCACTTGCTCTATGCAACGTGCAGCCTTGATGCCGACGAGAACCGCGAGCAGGCTCTGTGGGCCGAGCGGGCGCACGGGCTCAAGCTCACCGCCGAGCGTGCGAGTTGGCCTACGGGAGAGCTGGGCGCGGGGGGGGGCGAGCTTGGCGCAGGGGCTGGCGAGCTTGGTACAGATGGTGGAGAACCCAGCGCAGCGGGGGTGGATGAAGGCGGCGGGTCTCAAGGAGGGGCCGGCGAGGCTCAAGGTGGGGCCGGCGGGGCTGCCAACTACCGTGATGGAGCGTACTGGGCGCTGCTCACCCGTCACGGCTGACCCAAGGACCGCCCCCGCCTTCGCCCAGCTCGCTCGCGAAAGCGGCTGCTACACTCACCGTTCCTTGCGTCGATTGACGCTTAGGGGCACTATCGGCACAGCACAGATCGGGATGCGTTCATGTCACCACAAGGCTCGTTACTCGAACTCCGCAACATTGTCTGCCGCGGGTGCGTCAAGGTGCCTTTGGTGGCGACCGACAAACGCGGCGTGATCGACGAGCTGGTCGATGTGCTCACCGCCAACGGCTGTTCGGCCAAGCCCGACGCGCTCAAAGAAGCCATCTGGACCCGTGAACAGACCCGCACCACGGGCATCGGCCAAGGCCTCGCGATCCCCCACGGCAAGTGCGCAGGGATGACCGAGCTTGCGATGGCGTTCGGCAAGCCCGCCAAGCCCATGGACTTTGAGGCCATCGACCAGAAGCCGGTCAAGCTCATCGTGCTGTTAGCGAGCCCGCCCGATCGCACGAGTGACCATATCCAGGCGCTCGCTCACATCAGCCGGCTGCTTGTTTCGGACGAGTTCCGCCAGAGCATTTACGATGCCGATGACGCGGACGCTTTGTGGGACTTGCTCAGCGCGAAGCTGTGAGGCCTTCCGGCTTTTTCTACAAGCCCCGAGTGTGAGCGAGGGGCCCTTCGGGCTTTCTTTACAA